>CAYNDH010000068.1:0-3004 GCA_964395665.1 uncultured Anaerolineaceae bacterium | reverse complement strand
CGGTTTTCTGCTCACACTGGAAGCAGAATTACCTTCTTACAAGAACGAGACATCGGTGCGGCCTGCCACTAACGGCAATATGACAGTGACGCCCTATGCCACCTACTGCCAGTTGATGAATACCCTGGGGGGTGAAAGCTGGAAGCTCACCGGCAGCACTGTCTATTATGAATTCGAAGTACCGGAAGACGGCCTGTATGCCATCACGCTGCGGGTGCTTCAGAACACGCGCAATAATTTCACCGTCTTCCGCCGTATTACGGTGAACGGACAGGTCCCATTTGAACAGCTTAACGCCGTCGCCTTCCCGTATGTATTCAACTGGCGGGATGTCCATCTCGGCAGTGACAGCGGCGAAACCGGCGAGACCCCTTACCGCATCTTCCTGCGTAAAGGCGTCAATGTGCTGGGCATTGAAGCAACCCATGCGCCCTATCAGCCTGCGATTGACACGATTCAGGAAGCACTGCTGGACATCAACGAACTGGCACTGGAGATCAAACGGCTGACGGGCAACCAGCGCGACCAGTTCCGCGAGTGGCAGATCTCGAATTACATCCCGGATATTCAGGAACGCCTGAACGCCATCACCCAAAAGCTGATCGATGATAAAGAGACACTCGTCGCCATCGACCAGAGCGGGGCCTCGCCGGAGATCCTCACCTATCAGATGGCAATCGACAATCTGCTGTTTCTGGCCGAAGATCCCGACAAGATCCCGATCTATATGGGCCGCTTCTCGGAAGGGACCGGCTCCGCCGCGCAGTTACTCGGCTCGCTGCTGCCGATGCTGCAAAATCAGGCGCTGGCACTGGATAAAATCCATATCCACGCCCCCGATCACCTGCCACAGACGCCGGATGTGCCATTCACAACCTCCCTGTCAGAAGACCTCAAACGTTTCCTGAACTCGTTCCGCCCTGATCCATATCAGGTGGTCGGTGCAGGTGATGACGAACTGGAAGTCTGGGTGAACCGTCCGCGTCAGTATGTCAATCTGCTTCAGCTCATGGCGGACTCGTCTTTCACGCCCGAAACCGGCATTCGCGTCAAATTCTCGATCATGCCGGACGAGTCAAAGCTGATTCTGGCAAACGCGGCGGATATTCAGCCGGATGTCGCGCTCGGAGTCAGCACTAATAACCCGTATGAACTCGCGATCCGCAGTGCGCTGTATGATCTGCGGACATTTCCGGATTTCGACTCGTTTATCCGCGTCTACTCCCCCGGCGCACTGCTCGGTTACATCATCAACGACTCGGTCTATGCGCTGCCGGAAACGCAGGATTTCTGGGTGACGTTCTATCGTCAGGATATCCTCAATTCACTGGGGATGTCCGTGCCGGAGACCTGGGATGAAGTGGTCGAGATCCTGCCGGAGCTTCAGCGCTACGGTATGAATTACAATACGCCGCTTTCCGCCGGGACGGGACAGAAGGGCTATCTGCTCACCGCGCCGTATATCTTCAATTATGGCGCACCGCTTTACAGTGAAGGCGGATTTGCGACCGGCCTGCAAAGTGATCAGGCGGTGGCCGCCGTGCGCTTCATGGCGGACAGCTTCACCCTGTACGGGATGCCGCTGACGACGATCAGCTTCTATCAGGAATTCCGCTATGGCAACCTGCCAATCGGCATTTCAAACGGGCAGACCTACACTCAACTGACCATCGCCGCCCCCGAAATCGGTGGACTGTGGGGCATCGCGCCCTATCCGGCGACCGTGCTGGCCGATGGCACCGAAAACCGCTATGCCACCGGCTCCGCCCAGACCAGCATCATGTTCCGCAATACCAATATGCCAGATGAAGCATGGGAATTCATGAAATGGTGGATGTCCACCGAAACCCAATCCGAATTTCAGGATCAGCTTATCCTCAACTTCGGGCGCGAATTCCTGTGGTTTTCCGCCAATACAGAAGCGTTCCGCAGTCTGGATATCCCGGCTGAACACAAGGAAGTCATCCTTGAACAGTGGGAATGGCTTCAGGAACCGGTGCGTCTGCCCGGAAGCTACATGCAGGAACGCGAACTAAGCAATATCTGGAACCGGATCGTGTTCGATGGCGCGAACCCGCGTGCATCGATTGACCGTTCCGTGATCACGATCAACCGTGAGATCACCCGCAAGATGGAAGAATTCGGCTATCTGGAAGAAGGCAGGCGCGTTCGGGAATTCAAGATCCCGACAATCGAGATGGTAAGGGCGTGGATGGAAAATGCAGACAACACAGAAAATTCAGACAGCGCAGACAGCGCCAGCGACACAGCGAACATCGATTAGAACCCTCTTTCAGAAGTGGCGCAATAAGGAAGGCAGTGCATACGTCTTTCTCTCGCCCTACGCGCTGCTGTTCATCATCTTTATCGTCATCCCCGTGCTGGCGGCGGTGCTGCTGTCATTCACCTTCTTTGATGCCGTCCAGTCGCCGCGCTTCATCGGGCTGAACAATTACATCGCGCTGATCACGCAGGACGACATCTTCATGCGCTATGTCCTGCCGAATACCATTCAGTTCGCGGTACTGGTCGGGCCGGGGGGATATGTCGTCGCATTTATTCTCGCGTGGATGCTGGCCCAGCTCCCACGACTGCCACGGACGATCTTCGCCCTCATCCTCTATTCGCCGTCGATGACCGCCGGAGTCGCGATGGCTGTCGTCTGGAAGACGCTCTTCAGTGGTGACCAGACCGGCTATCTCAACAGCTTCCTGATGGGGCTGAATCTCATTCAGGAGCCGGTCCAGTGGCTGCAATCGCCGCAGTATCTGATGACGATCATGATCGTCGTCACCCTGTGGAGCAGCATGGGGATCGGCTTTCTGGCGATGCTGGCCGGTATTCTGGAGATCAGCCCGGAATTGTACGAAGCAGGCGCAATCGACGGCGTCAGCAACCGCTGGCAGGAGATCTTCCACATCACCATCCCATCCATGAAGCCGCAGATGCTGTTCGGCGCGGTGATGGCAATCGTCGGCACATTTCAGGCCGGGGCGATCGGTGT
>CAYNDH010000067.1:1410-21352 GCA_964395665.1 uncultured Anaerolineaceae bacterium | reverse complement strand
GTAAAAATCAGACAGGATGCTTCTGATCGATGTGACGGACATTGCACTCATGATTGAATATCCAGGGTGCAGAGTGACTGACGGATATTGCCGAGATGATAGGCGGTATGGACGACCACGACCATGATGGCGATCAGGCTGCCACCCTGCTCCCAGTCCTTCAGCGCCATGAGGTGTGCAGCGATCCGGTCATAAGAGGCTTTCAGCCGCGCACGGCTTTCATCCCATTGCTGTGGTGTGACGGTGCTGACGGTATTCCAGACGTGCCGCCAATCGACGTTTTCGGGTTCTTCACCGACGATATAGCGCTCCATGACATCCATGTAATAGCGTACATGCTCAACCTGCGCGGCAAGGGTGGCACAGTCCGCCGATACGGGGATTGAGGCGGCTTCAGCCGAGATCGTGTCGAGTGTTTCCAGCAGGGATGTCTCCGGCTCAAGATAAATATCACCGACTTTCTCCACCGTCTCCCGGAACATGCCTAACACAGCATATTTCACTTCTTCAAAGTGCATTGGTTTTGACATCAGCGGTTCTCGCTTTCGATAATGGCCTGAATCCAGGGCAGATGCTCGGCATAGTGGCCGAACGTGTTGCCCGCGATTTTGCCGATCAGCGGCTGCGTGCCGTCCGGCTCATAAGGCTGCATCAGTTCTTCATCTGTCAGCGCGTACAGTCTGGTGACGAGTTTCTCATGGCTGGTCTGCGACATGGCCTTTGCTTCATCCAGCGGCAGATCACGCCAGCGCTGATGGATAGCAGCATTGATGGTGTCAATGTCGCTGTTCCATGTCGTCTCGTCGATTTCCATGCCTTCGCGCTGCGTCCCACCTTCGACGATACTGCGCATACCGTCTTCCCATACGGCCAGATGGACGATGTGATCCCTGACCGTCCAGCCGGCGGTATCGGTCGGGCCGGTCATCTGTGCGTCGGTCAGCGTGCCGAGATAGTGCTGAAGTTCGCCCCATGCGTGCTCAATGCGACGCTTGAGGTTGGTGACACTGACAGCATCTTCATTCGAAAAGTGTGTCATGGCGGTGGCTCCTGTGTCTGGTGTATGGATGGCGATGGGTATGGATGATGGCCCCTGCGTGAGGCGCCGTCCCTGCTATTGTGCTATTCCGATCTGATTTTAGCACATCTGATCGAATGCGAGTCAAACCGGGCGATGATTTTGTGAAAAGTTATAAGAGACCGTGCGGAAAGCAGTTCGCTAAGATGGGCAGACAGGCATCGTTCCTACAAGTCGCTGGATTTCCGAGCGGATAGGGCCTGCTCTGCTCTTGTATCTACTATTAACAATCATCTTTCAACATGGTCTCTAAGAACCTGTTTGGAAATTGGTTTTCGGCGCGGACAGGGCAGGCCCTGTCCCTACATTCAGCATCTTTTGTAGGGACAACGCCTGCGTTGTCCGCTGTTTCCATAACATTCAGAGCAGGTTTTCTGAATATTCAAACAGGTTCTAAAGGGGGTTTGAGATTTGTTTAACAGCATGGGCCGGAAGAATCCGGCCCATGCATTCTGCGTGTTGGTTATTTATGCACCTTGTAGGGCATGCTGTATCCGCCGTCCCCATACGAAGGCGCATTGTGGGCAGGTATTACAGGCAGGGCGTCGGGGGATGACGCCCTGTGAGGGTGCGGATGATGCCAATGACGGATCAGTTCCAGGCGCATTCCGACGAAAGGATGATGGTCGAGCCGCCGTTTTCGCCTTCGCGGACGAGGTAGCGCATGGTCGCCAGCAGATTGGTTGGATTGGCCTCATTCTGGGCGCGGGTGTCCAGATACCATTTGCGGACGGTGTTCGGATCATCCGGTGTGCTGAGGGTGACCTGTGTGACACCCATGCCAAAGGTATTGAGGAATGTCTTGCGCTCTTCCACGACTTCCGCATCAGGATACATCGGAATCCACATGGCTGTATTGTTTCGACAGGAGGTATCAGCGACGACGAAGACAACGCTGACACAGAGGAAGATGCCGACGAAGATCAGCAGGATGGAGAGCATACAGCTCCGCAGTGAATAGGTTGGGCGGTCGCGTTCGATCGTTTCTATAGCCATGATGTGATGAAGATCCCCTATTGATTTTGTAGTTCGAACAGTTCAGCTTCAGCCTGACGGACCAGGGCATCACGCTGTGCGAGGGGCAGCAGTGCGGCGCGGAAGGCGTTCAGGATGATTTTACTGATCTGATCTGCATCGAGGTTAAAGGTACTGGTACAGCGGCGGTACTCGTCGATCAGGGTGGTATTGAACATGGGCGGGTCATCGGTGTTGAGGGTGACATACAGACCGGCGTCCAGCAGCCGGGGCAGCGGGTGATGCTCCAGCGAGTCGCAGACGCCGAGCAGGATGTTACTGGTGGGGCAGACTTCCAGCGGGATCTGGCGGTCGCGCAGCACGGCGACGAGCGCCGGATCTTCCAGACAGCGGACGCCGTGACCGAGCCGCACGGCTTTCAGCTTTTCAAGCGCGGGCCAGATGGACTCCGGGCCGACGGTCTCACCCGCATGAGGGACGGCAGGCAGTCCGGCGGCGTTGGTGAGATCGAAAGCGGCCTGAAACTTCTGCGGCGGGTGATCGACTTCCGGCCCGCCAAGGCCGAAGCCCACGACACCGCGATCGCGTCCCTGAAGCGCCCACTCCGCAATCATCAGGCCGGTGTCGGGATCGACCTCACGCGGGATGTCGATGATGATGCGCGTCAGGGTGTGGTGTTCGCGTTCGCCCCACTGACAGGCACGGTGCAGGGCGTCGATCTGCTCGTCGAAGGGCATCCGGCGGTTGGGAGTGTAGGTGACTTCGGTATAGCGGATGTTCTGCGCGGCCTGCCCTTCGATCAGTTCGCGCATGGCGGTCTCGATATCTTCCGGGGTGCGGAAGCATTCGCAGATCAGATCGTATACATCGTTGAAGTGATCGAAATCGCGGAAGGCGTACCAGCGCTGAAGTCCGGCAGCATCAGCGGCGGGCAGGTCGATCTGGTGGCGTCTGGCAAGCTTCAGCAGGGTTTCAGGACGGGTGGCGCCCTGAAAATGAACATGCAGTTCGGCTTTGGGTGCGGCGGCGATGAAGTGCGACAGTGAATCAGACAGGATCATCGGTGATTCGGCTCATTCTGTGATCTGACGTCAGTCAGTCTGATGCTGGTCAGTGGTATGCTGCTCGATAAAGGTGGTGACGATCTCATTAAATGCTTCCGGCGCTTCGAGATTCCAGCCGTGGCCGACATCCGGGATAACGCGCAGTTCGGCGTTGGGGATGCCGTCGTGCAGGCTTTTGGCTTCGCGCAGGAAGTGCGGACGATCATCCGCGCCGACCAGTACCAGCGTCGGGACATGGATGCCGGGCAGGGCGGCGGTGAAATCCACGGCTTCGATGGCACGCAGGCTCTGGACAAAACCGGCTTTGCCGACGCGCTGCATCTCTTTCTGGGCGATGCCGTCCAGCGCGGGATAGATGTGCAGCGTCGGCTCCAGAAAGCTGTTGAGCAGGGATTTTTCCGGCGTGAGGCGGACCAGCGTGGTCGCGATCTTATCGACAAAACCGGCTTTGGCGCGTCCACCGGAGAGCACCAATCCGGCGACAAGCTGCGGATGGTCGATGGCGATGCGGGTAGCGACCACGGCCCCCAGTGACAGTCCGACCAACCAGACCGGCTGCCGGGCCTGGGACTGGATCAGGGCGGTGACATCGTGGGCGAGATTGGCAACCGTAAGCTGGCTGAAGCTGGAATAGGTCAGGTCTGGCGCGATGATGTGCCAGCGCTGGCTGAACGCCTGCAACTGCGGATGCCACGTGTTATGAAGCAAAAATCCGCCGTGCAGCAGAACGACGGCCTGTGAATGTGACTGACCGGCTTCATAAAAGGTCAGCGGTTTGCGTGCCTGTCCCTGAATCATCGGCGGCTACTCAACCGTGAAAAGCTGGACATTGCCACAGCCCTGACATTCGCGGGCGCGGACTTCGCGTCCGGGCATCAGCCACGGGTGATCATCTGCCTTGAATCCGAGCCAGCCGGCATCATTGCGCGAGGTCTTGCCCCAGAGGTAACTGCTGCCGCCGCAGATCGGACAGGGCGCAGTACTTGAACGGCGCTTGGGCTTTTCGTCCATGCCCTGTCCGTAAGGATCATTATCGTTTTCGTACCAGTTACTTGTCATCAGCAGACTCCTTTTACAGATGATGCGGAGACGGGTTACTCCGGCGGATATGCGGACGGACATCATCCACCGGAACACACCGGACGATTCGGATGCGGGACTCTGCATTGAGTCCCGCATAACCTGTGTCGAATATTGCAAATTGGCTTCCAGCGCGGACACGGCAGGCCGTGTCCCTACCTGGCGCATGAATGCGCACGTATTCTGGTAGGGACAATGCCTGCGTTGTCCGCCCATAACCCGTTTTGAATACCCTTTAATCTTAATCAGTACCGGGTAATGCGCGTTCCCCCAAAATCTGGGCGGTTCTGTCGAGGCTGCCGACGCTGTAGTACTTGGCGTTCGGATGATGGACGAAGATCGCCGCTGTGCTTTCTTCCGGGACCCACTGGAAGCTCTCGGTCAGCGTCAGGCCGAGATCGGTGGCGGCGTTGGGCAGAAGGCGCAGCACCTGCTGATGATCTTCGAGATCGGGGCAGGCCGGATAGCCCCAACTGTAACGCTTGCCGCGCTCGGTGCTGATCTCCAACTGCTGGGCCACATGGCGCGAGACATAGTTGGCGGTGGCTTCGGCAGCCTGCACCGCCAGCCCGTGGAAGTAGTAGGCGTCGGTGTAGAGGTTCTGGTTTTGCAGCACTTCGAAGGTCTCGGTGGCGATTTTGCCGACGGTGACAACCTGCAAGGCGACGGTATCGGTCTGGCCGCTGTCCACCGGCGCGAAGTAGTCACTGATGCAGAGGAACTCGCCGGTTGGCTGGCGCGGGAAGTGGAAACGGGCGAGTTCGACTTTCTCCGGCGCGGCGCCGTTTCCGGCCTGTGCTGCGGTGAAGGGCTGCCAGTCCCAGATGATGAGATCGTCGCCGTCGCTGTTGGCCGGGAAGTAGCCGTAAGCGGCCTGTGGGCGGAGTGTCTTATCGCGCACGGCTTCGCGGGTCATGCGGGCAAGGCGTGCTTCGTATTCGGCTTCGAGAATGCGCCATTCTTCGCCGTGGGTATTCTTCGCGCCCCATGACAGGCGGAACAATTCCGGCTTGTGCAGGTACTGAAGGACGACTTCCAGCGGCATGTAGTCGATGGTTTTGGCCCCCCAGAACGGCGGTGCAGGGATGTCGGGCGCGGGGGGGACGGTCTTCTGGACGGATGTGCTGGCCGAACGGCGCACCGGTACGGGCTTTGCCATTTCGGCGTGGGCTTCGTCAACGAGCGTGGTAAGCAGGGTCTCGCGCTGATTGGGATCAACCAGCCGGTCCATGACGTCCAGCCCTTCGAAGGCGTCATTGCAGTAGAAAACGCCGGACTCGTAAGGCTCGCTGGTGTCATCAAGGAAGAGGATGCGGCGTCCGAATTTGCGGTTGATGGCCGCGCCGCCGATCAGGACGGGATATTTCAGATCGCGCCGTGCCAGTTCGTTGACGATCAGCGGCATCTGTTTGGATGTGCTGACGAGCAGCGCAGAGAGGCCGATGGCGTCGGCGTTGTATTCCTGCGCCTTCTCGATGATGGTATTGGCGGGGACCTGCTTCCCAAGATCATGGACGGTATAGCCGTTGTTGCTGAGAATGGTCTTGACGAGATTCTTGCCGATGTCGTGAACGTCCCCGTAGACGGTCGCCAGCACGACAACCCCCTTGCTTGTACCTTCCAGCCGATCCATGAACTGCTCAAGGTAGGCGACGGACTTCTTCATCACTTCGGCGGATTGCAGCACGAAGGGCAGAA
This sequence comes from uncultured Anaerolineaceae bacterium, assembly GCA_964395665.1. Taxonomy (GTDB): domain Bacteria; phylum Chloroflexota; class Anaerolineae; order Aggregatilineales; family Phototrophicaceae; genus JAEZAF01. The sequence goes on along the minus strand of CAYNDH010000067.1, from coordinate 15,457 downwards.
TCAACTCACCGGCGCCGAACTTGTCCCCGACTTCCTTCATGGCGGGAAGCAGGACGTTGTTCAGCACACCGACGGCATCCTGACGGGTGAGAGCGTCGTCAATCAGGGCTTCAACCCCATCTTTTTTGCGGTGGACGATCTGCCAGTGCAGCGCCTGTTCAGCGGCCATGTCTTTGGTCGGATCTTCCGCCTCTGCGCCGCCGAGTTTGACTTCGTTCTGCTCGAAATACTGGATGAAGCGCGGCAGGGCGTCCTGATCGGTGTTGAAGATCAGATCATTGGCGATTTTGCGCTGATCTTCGGGGATCTCGGCATAGGGTGTGATGTGCGCCGGATTGACGATCGCCATATCCAGCCCGGCCTGCACTGCATGGTACATAAAGACGCTGTTGAGGACGCCGCGTGCGGCTTCGCCCACGCCAAAGCTGACATTGCTGACGCCGAGCGCGGTCATCACGCCGGGAAGCTGCTGCTTGATGAGGCGGATGCCTTCGATGGTCTCGACGGCGTCGTTACGCAGGTCTTCCTGTCCGGTGGTGAGCGGGAAGGTGAGCGTGTCGAAGATCAGGTCTTCAGGGCGCAGGCCGTATTCGCTGACCGCGATGTCGGTGATGCGGCGTGCGATTTCGAGCTTCTTCTCGCGAGTGTGGGCCATGCCTTCTTCGTCGATCGTCATGGAGAGGACCGCCGCGCCGTATTTCTTCACAATCGGCAGGATCTGGTCGATGCGTTCGCGTCCGTTTTCAAGATTGTTGCCGTTGATGATGCCGCGTCCGGGATAGACGGACAGCGCGGCGTCAGCGACTTCGGCTTCGGTGGTATCGATAATCAGCGGGACTTCGACGGCCTGCGCCAGCTTTTTGACGACGGCCTGCATCTGCTCTTTCTCGTCAGCGCGTTCGGTCAGTGCGACGCAGATGTCGAGCATGTGTGCGCCGTTGTTGACCTGATCGACGGCGATCTGCACGATGCTGTCGTAATCGTCGTTCAGCAGCAGGCGCTTCATCCTGCGGCTGCCCTGACTGTTGACGCGCTCACCGATCAGGGTGGGGCCGGGTGTGAAGACCATCAGTGAGGCGGTCATGCCGCTGGAGACACGGGCGACGGTCGGAGCCTCGCGCTGGAGCGGTGCGGTACGGTTGGCGCGGCGTTCGAGTTCTTCGGCGTAGCTGTGGCCGTTGACATGACGATAGAGCGCCGAGAGGTGATCGGGTGTCGTGCCGCAGCATCCGCCGACGACGTTCACGCCCCAGCGGGTGAACTCCGACACCATCTGGCTGAAGGGTTCCGGCTCCATCGGGTAGACGGCTTCGCCATCGACGTTAATCGGCAGTCCGGCATTCGGCAGGACGCTGATGGGCAGGTGGCTGTTTTCAACCAGATACTGAATCGGGGCACGCATGTATTCCGGCCCGGTGGAGCAGTTCATACCGATCAGGTCGATGGGCAGGGCTTCGAGCGTGGTCAGGGCGCTGGCGATGTCGGTCCCGAAGAGCATCCGCCCGGTGACGTCGAGCGTGATCTGTACCTGAAGCGGGATGCGGACGCCGGCGGCTTCAAAGTAGCGGTTGATGCCGACGACGATGGCCTTCACTTCGAGAATATCCTGACTGGTCTCGACGATCAGCAGGTCGGCGCCGCCTTCGACCAGTCCCTGTGCCTGTTCGTAGTAGATCTGCGCGAGTTCTTCGAAGGTGATATTGGACAGGTCAGGATCGCTGCCGCTGGGAAGCTTGCCGCTGGGGCCGATGCTGCCCGCAACAAAACGCGGGATGCCGGTTTCCTGCTCGAAGCGATCACAGACGCGGCGGGCAAGGGCGGCGGCGGTGCGGTTGATCTCCAGCGTGCGATCCTGAAGGCCGTATTCGGCCAGTGTCAGGCGGTTGGAGCGGAAGGTATTGGTCTCGACAGCTTCACAGCCAACTTCCAGAAATGAGGCGTGAATCGCCTCAATCACATCGGGCCGGGTGATGACCAGGAAGTCATTGCAGCCGTTGTACTGTTCACCGCCGAAGTCGTCAGCGGTGAGGTCAAATTTCTGGATGCTGGTTCCCATCGCGCCATCGAAGATCACGACATGGTCTGCAACGGCATCGAGATAGCGGCGGTTGGTAAAGGTGAGGGAATGTATTGTGGTCAATGGGTTTTCTCCGAAAGTATTACTTTTAGCTTCAGACGAGCGCGGATTTTAGGCTGGTTCATGAAATGATTCATACGACGCAGATCTTCAAACTCCTCACGCTCTGCGTCTGTGAGTGCATCCTGGCGATGACGCTCGTGCAGATAGTGCGAGCGTTCTTCCAATGCTTCAGATGGCCGAAAGGCGATAATCTCTTCCAGTGTCGGCGTCGAGGCCAGGAAGTCCAGAATATCGTCTGTAAAGGTTAGCGGATGTACAATCGCCATATTCCAGGCTCCGTGTACCTGTCTTTTCTCAGTTCAATTCTTCCATCGCGGCTTCCATTTCGGCGAGATCCTGTGGAGTAAAGTTCAGCTTGTGTACATCTTCCATAAATTTCCAGCCGGGTTCACCGGAAGGTCGTCTGGAATGCATTCGGAATTCCTCGGAAGGATCAGCAGATGGCCGTTGAGAAGCGGCCAATTCAGTCAGGTAATGCATCACACGGGGGCGTTCATCCGGATCAATCTGTCGGATGATTTCGAGGATTTTCACCTCATCATCAGAGAGGTCCATCGCGGTCATCATTCATAGCCTTTCTCGCAGCCTGTGTGCGCCTAATCGTACCACTTTGCCGATGGGTTGAGTACCTTATTAATATCTGACGGTTCATCCCTGTGCGAGGTATGAAGTATGCTTCTAACAACTGTCATGACGCATAACAAAAGAGCGCGGAGATGATCCGCGCCCTGGTAAACCCTGGTGAGTTCCGTCCGCCCGGTAGATCAGATCGGCTTCAGGACGCGGTCTTTACGCAGCGGCTTATGCATGATGGTCATGGCTGAACTGCCGCCGGTGACTTCCTGCAGGGCTTCGCGCCATGCCGGGATCTTGATTTCGGAAATGGTGGTCGGCTGATAGCCCTGACCGCTGATAGCGGAGAGGGTATCGCTGACGGTGGTCTGCGGAAGGAAGATGAAGCCGACTTCGCTCTGAAGTTCCTTGGAAGCGACTTCGACCGCGTTGAGCAGCGCCTGAATAACCGGTTCCTTGCGGATGGATGGCTGAAGATAGAATTCATCGACGCGGGTGATCAGGTTTTCGACCTGCCAGCCCATCAGCCCGATCAGATGGCCCGGATCGTCATAGGCGAGCAGATAGCTCTTCTGCCCGAAGGACATCATGACATCCATGCGGGATGTCTGCCTGCCGCTCATGGTGGTGATGAACTGGGCGATGGATTCGGCATTGTTGGGCATCCCGCGCTTGATCTGGACACCGGCGACATTGAATTCGGAGGTGTCGGTCGGTTTGGCGGCGACAGCGGGCTGCGTCTGGGATTCGGTGGGACGGGTTGCCACGGTCGGCGCGGCCTGCATGGCATCCAGCTTGCTGATAAGCTTATTCCATGCGCCCTGAACCTGCTTCCACGTCTCTTCGACGTTGCCATTGTTGCTGATGACGACGTTGGCCTTCTTCAGCTTTTCGGCCTGTGCGCCCTGCGCCAGAATGCGGCGCTTGGCTTCTTCGGGGGACATTTTGCGTTTTTCCAGCAGGCGGCGGTACTGCACTTCCGGTTTGGCATCGACCACCCAGACTTCATCGACGATCTGGCTGAGTTCACCTTCCAGCAGTTTGATGGCTTCGATGATGATGATGCGCTGTTTGGCACGGGCAGCCAGCGCCAGAATCGCCTGACGGATGATCGGGTGCGTAATGGCTTCCAGTTTCGCCAGCGCAGCCGGATTGGAGAACACAATCTGGCCGAGCATTTGACGATTGATGCGCTGATCTTCCCCCACGATGAACTGACCGAATGTTTCGACAACAGGTTTATAGGCAGGGGCGCCGGGTGCCATCGCCTGATGAGCAAGGGCATCAGCATCAATGGGATAAGCGCCCAGGTGCTGTGCCATCTGCCGGACGACACTTTTGCCAACGGCAATGTTCCCCGTGAGGCCAATGATATATTTATTTGGGATACGACTCACGGAATTCCCTCCAACTCGCGGCTTTGACACGAATGATGATGGTTGACTCCCCCATACCGCCTGATTCTACCGGAAACAGAGCGCATGTGGAGTACGTTCAATGGATGATGTGATATGTATAATTGCGGCATCTCACAAAAGAGACGATGATTCTTTTTAGTTTAGCCTTGAAGTGATGAATACGCAACTCAAGGCATCTTCATTGTGTTGGCAAATGACAGGATTTCGGCCATGTCTTTTTCTCCACGAATACGCATGATAACCCTCATGATCTGGCTGGTGATGGCGGCGCTGGGACTGCACGGCGGGATTTCGGCACAGGATGAGCCGACTGATGATCCTGCTGGGGCAGATTATCCAACGATGGCCGCGCTGGAAGAGGCGGTGATCCCGGCGCGGGACCGGGTGCGGCTGGCGCAGCAGCTTCTGGGCGTGGGGCCGACTGATCCGCCGCCGACTGATCCGATCCTCTATGACGTGGGGGACCGGCGTCTATTCAAGGCGCTGAATACATCAGCCAATCGCATTTTCGAATTTGAGGCGGAACTGCTGGCAGTCGGTGAGCATATTTATATCTGGGTGGATGCGGAAGCGGATGTCAGCCGTGATGAAGCACAGGCGCTGGCGGATGCCTTCGACCAGAAGATTTACCCTGAAGTGCGTGATCTGTGGGGATCGGAAGAGACGCCGGGGATTGATGGTGATCCACGGGTGTATGCGCTGTTCGCTTACGGGCTGGGCAGCGGCATCGCGGCGTATTACAGCAGTGAGAATACCTTTCCGCGTGAAGTCTCGGCCAGCAGCAACGAACACGAGATGTTCATCTATGAACTGGGGGCCTTCAACGGCCAGATCGACACATGGCTGTCGGAAAGCGTGACGGCGCATGAATTCCAGCACATGATCCGTGACCGCGTGACGCCGAATATGGACTCATGGCTGAATGAGGGGCTGTCGGTGTTCACGCAGGTGTATCTGGATTATCCCGATGGCGTGTGGACGGCGCTGCCCTATCAGGCGGCACCGGATACGCAGCTTAATCACTGGAGTGAGGGCGATACATCGGCTAATTACGGCGGTGCGCTGCTGTTTATCACCTATTTTTATGAGCGCTATGGGCTGAAACCGCTTCAGCGCGTGACACAGCTCAATATCTCGGCGATGGATGCCTTCAATGAGGTGCTGCTGGAGATGAACGAGCCGGATGTGAATGTGTTCTTCGCGGACTGGGTGCTGACGAATTACTGGCGCGATGTGGAACTGGCCGGGCCGGTGGATGATGGGCGCTACGGCTATGAGATCCTTGTCGGGCTGTTCCCGCCGGTGAGGGATAACATTGATGAAACGGTGGTCACGATTGAAGAAGATGCGAATCAGTACAGCGCACAGTATTACGTGATTGAGGACGATCTGCTGGAAGATGCCGACATGCTGCGCCTGGATTTCAGCGCACCGGAGACGGTGCAGGTCGTCCCGACCGATGCGGCCAGCGGGGATTGGTTCTGGTACAGCAACCGGCGTGATAACAGCGCGACCACGCTGACGAAGGCCATCGACCTGACCGGCGCGGAGTCTGCGGCGCTGGAATATGATGTCTGGTTTCATATCGAGCGGCTGTGGGATTACGGTTATGTAATGGTCAGCACAGATGAGGGCGAGACGTGGGCGCTGCTGACAACGGAGGCGATGACTGATGCGAATCCGCATGGGACGTCTTACGGCAGCGGGTACACGGGGCGGTCTGATGGGTGGATACGTGAAAGCATCCCGCTGGATGCGTATGCCGGTCAGACGGTGTGGGTGCGCTTTGCGATGATCACGGACGACGCGACCAACCAGTACGGGATGGCGCTGGATAACGTCACGGTGATGGCTGATGGCGAGGTGCTGACGTCGAGTGATTTTGAGGCGGATAACGGCGGCTGGCAGGGGGAAGGCTGGGTGTGGATCGACAACGTGCTGCCTCAATCAGTGTGGGTGCAGGTGAGCCAGCGCAGCGGGGACAGCCTGCATGTGACGCGCTGGCGCTATCCGCAGGAACAGCCGGATAGGGTCGGGATCGTCGATGATGTGGACGACGTGCTGATCTCGGTGTCACCGTTTGCGCTTCAGACGACGGTGCCGATTGAGTACACGCTGACGGTGGAGATTGAGTGAGGGATATAAAAGCAAAGGGGCGACGGATGTTGGTCGCCCTTCGGAACGTATTGGAAAATTTGTGATGCGTGATCAGTAGGATTATCGAAAACACCGATCTATTGACGGCGAATCACGTTTGCTACACCAGCAGGATCGAGAATTGTAGAGTGATGAAATATGAAAAAGCCAATTTTGCGTCTGTTACTGCGCCACGATGACGGCAGCGTGAAGCAACTGGACGAATATACCGAACCGGGCGACTTCGACGAGCAGTATTTGTTTGAGTTCGAGCGCGCTGTTGTGGAAATTTATGACTGCTATTACGGTGGTGAGACCGAACGCCTTAAGGATATCGCCCGTAAGTATGCTCTTGAATATGATTATGGCAGCTATATCGGTTGGACAGTTGGCGATGAGATGGATTAATCGTGTGAAGATATAAATGGGTGTAACGTTGCTGGAATCAAAGAGGCTACCGGATGTCCGCGTAGCCCCGGCGTATTCGGACAGTGTTTTCGCGGGTAAACATCCCGTATTGTGCGTATAGAGAATGGACCGTTCACTGTTCGGCATCGCCCCTACAGCCGAATGCTCTATACAAACAGTACGAGCGCTGGCGATTAAATATCAATGCTGGCGGGGAGTTTGCCCTGTTTGATCGCCAGCTCGGTTTCCAGTTCGCGGCGGCGCTGTTCGCTGGCAAGGCGGGCGGCTTCCATGGTCTCCTGATAGCTGGAGCGCAGACGGTGACGGACTTCATGCGAGCTGACCGGGACGAACAGCATCACCACGATCGCACCGACGGCGGCCCCCAGTGAAAAGCCGATCAACCAACTGACTAAACGCATCATAACGTGTGTCTCCTTTTGTCGGCTGGAATGTGACAGCCGGATATGCCGTGATCTGGCGCCGTGCGGTCTGAAAATCCGGAATGGCGTCCAGAATATTGTCCAGCCAGCGGACATGCTTATGCATGTCCCTACATCCTATGCTGAAGCGTTGTGATGATACGATGATAGCAATGCACAGGATGCAGGTCAGGATATATTCTGCATGTTTGCTGCGAATTTTCAGGTACACGCTGACAGCGATTATATACTACCGAAGTTTTCCTGATTCAAAAACTCGTACTCGAAGCCGCGTTCCTGAAGCTCGGTCAGCATCAGCGTGCGGATGGTTCGCGATGCGGCTTGACCGGCCTGATGACACAGGGCCTGCCCGCGCTCGATGTCCCCGCGCAGCATGGCGATGAGGCCCAGTTTAAAGGGGATCATCGGATCATTGGGGATGCGATCGGCGGCAGCATGGTAATCGGCTTCGGCTTCGGAGTATTGTTGCAGGTGGGTATAGGCGGCGGCACGTCGCAGCAGCAGATCGGCTTCAAACGGCGCGGTCCAGTTTGCCTGCCGGGAATTCTGATCGGATGCAGATGCGATCTCTGCCGCCTCTGACAGCATGGTGAGTGCATCGGCGTAAGCCTGTAGTGCTTCGGCATGGCGACCGAGCCAGATCAGGGTATCCCCCATATGACTGCACCAGCGCCAACTGCGCGGCATACCGTCAATGATCTCAAGCGCGGCTTTGTGTTCTCCCTGTTTGCGCAGCAGAAAGACATATTGTTCACTCAGGCGCTCATCACCGGGGCGGAGAAGCAGAGCCTGCTTCACCGCATAAGTGGATGAGCGAAAGTCACCCAGTTTCTTGCTCAGCGCGACACGTTTTACCCAATCGTCGAATAAAGGTTCATCAAGCTGGATAAGATCATTGAGGGCTTTTTGAAGTGAGACATTATCCTGGAAGCGTGACAGAACCTCAGCGCGCAGTCGCTTCCCTTCATCATCGTCAGGATGCTGCTCGAGATGGGCATTCAGTGCATCGAGCGCGTCCTGAAGTTCCCCGGTCTGTATGAACGCCTGTGCCAGTTCCATAGGCGAGTATTCCATGTTGATTGCTTTCTGACCACTGCACGTTAATCTCACACCCATTTTAGCTGGAAGTCAGGCCGCTTACAGTAGTCATATGGGGGATCTTGAGAGTCAACTTTCAGCTACACGGAGAGACCTCATCTCGGCCCGTTACAAGCTCACTTCACCCTCTGCCCCGCTCGGCATGGCAAGCTGCGCTGCGGAATGGGTAGCATTGCTTGCAATACCGGGATAGGGGGCTTGTCTGATCCCACCCATGATTCTCCGGCACTCAGCGTTGCAATTCCCGGCGGCTCTTTGTATGCTTTGAAACGGACAATTCTACCCAATCGGATTCGCAAGGCGTCTGCTCAATGGGCAGCGCCTTTTTCGAAGTCTGATCCCAGCCACAAGCCATCATCACATAGCGAACGACGAAAGCCTCTTCAATGACCAGTACAAACGGACAACACGCCGCCTCTGAATCACGGCCATCGTTTTCTGAACGCATCCGGCAGTCTCCGCCGCTGCTGGCCGACGGCGCAATGGGAACCCTGCTGCATCAGCGCGGCGTCCCGTTCAATGCCTGCTTCGACCTGCTCAACCTGACCGATCCGGAGACCGTCGCCAGCGTCCACCGCGATTATCTGGCCGCCGGTGCAGATCTGATCGAGACCAACACCTTCGGCGCAAATCGCTATAAACTCGGCGAATACGGCTTTGCATCAGAGGTCGAAACCATCAACCGCGCCGCTGTCGGGATCGCACGCCAGGCCGCCGACGAGTTCATCGCCAGCGGGGCCAGCCAGGGCCGTCCGATCTACATTGCCGGGGCCGTCGGGCCGCTGGGGATACGCCTCAAGCCCTATGGCCGCCTCAGTGCAGAAGATGCCGCCGACGCCTTCGGCACGCAGATCCGGGCGCTGGTGGATGCCGGTGTCGATGTCCTGCTCTTCGAAACCTTCGCCGATCATCGCGAACTGCTCACCGCCCTGACCACCGCCCGCGAGATCGCCCCGCAGATCCCCGTGATCTGTGAGGCCACCTTCGCCGCCGACGAACGCACCCTGCCCGGTTTCACACCGTCCAAGGTCGCCGTCGATCTGCACAAGGTCGGCGCGGATGTGATCGGCGTCAACTGCTCGTCAGGGCCACAGCGCATCGCCGAAACCCTGCGCGTGATGCGCGAATGCGTCCCGGATGCCCGCCTCTCGGTGATGCCCAACGCCGGTTATCCCGAAACCATCGGGGGCCGCGTCATGTACCCGGCATCTGCCGATTACTTCGGAGATTATGCGCTCACCTTCCAGTCCATCGGGGCCAGCATTATCGGCGGCTGCTGCGGGACGACACCCGCCCACATCGCCGCCATGCGTCAGGCACTGGACGCCGCCGCGCAGGGGACACGCACTCTGCCCACCGTCCACAGTCACGAAGCACTGGACGATGATGAGGATACCAGCATCGAACAGCCCACCGAACTGGCACGGCGTCTGGCGGAAGGCCGTTTCACCGTCACAGTCGAGATGTCCCCGCCGCGCAGTTACACAGTCGATAAACTGCTCCGCAGCGCCCGCCTGCTGCGCGATGCCGGGGCCGATGTGCTGGACATCGCCGATACACCAGCGGCGCGGATGCGCATGAGTCCGTGGGCCGTCAGCCATCTGGTTCAGGATCGCGTCGGCGTCGAAACCGTGCTGCACTTTCCCACCCGTGGCCGCAATCTGCTGCGCATTCAGGGTGATCTGCTGGCCGCGCACGCCATGGGGCTGCGTAATCTGTTCGTCACAATGGGTGATCCGACCAGGATCGGCGACTATCCCAATGCGATGGACAATTACGACATCGTGCCATCCAAGCTGATCCGCCTCATCAAGCACAACCTCAATCACGGCGTCGATCAGGCTGGCAACAGCATCGGACGCCCGACCAGCTTCACCGTCGGCTGTGCGCTCAACATGTTCGCTGACGATCTCGACCGCGAGATCAAGGTACTCGGCGACAAGCTGGCCGCCGGGGCGGATTTCGCGCTCGGTCAGTCGGTCTTCGAGCCGGAGCGCATCGAGCGCTTTGTGAAGCGTTACGAAGAACTGCGCGGCGAACCGTTCGCCCTGCCCGTCCTGATCGGCATCATGCCGCTGTATAACTTCAATCACGCGCTCTTCCTGCACAACGAAGTCCCCGGTATCACCATCCCGGATCATCTGCTGAAGCGCATGGAAGATGCAGGCGACAACGGCCCGAAAGAAGGCGTCAGAATCGCACAGGAACTGCTGCACAGCGTCCAGTCACTGGGATTGGTCGCAGGTGCGTATATCATCCCGGCCTTTGGGCGCTACGAACCCGCCGCCGAAGTCATCAGCGCCGTACCAGTCCCGGGATAATCCCATCACACCGTGTAGGGACACGCGACGAGGCGTGTCCGGCGGGGCCGACCCGCTCACCTCAACCACATAACCAAAAAGCGGGCGCTCCAATAACCGGAACACCCGCTTTTCTGCTGACGCTAAATTATTTCGCTGCCACACCGGTCAGTTAACCGCGCTGACCAGCATATCCTTTACCTTGGTCACCAGGTCATGATGCAGAATGGGCTTCGGCAGGTAATCATTCGCCCCCGCATCCATCCCGCGCATGATACTCTGGGCGTCATTCTTGGCGGAAAGGATCAGAATCGGGATATTGTCGAACTCCGGGCGTTCGCGCAGAATACGGCACAGTGAAATCCCATCCATCCCCGGCATCATCACATCAAGGATAATCATATCGGGCAAAGACTGATCCAGTACACTGAGCGCTTCACGAGCGTCTTTGGCTTTCAGCACACTGAATCCGCCGCGTTCCAGCATAATCCCGATCAGCGTCAGTGCGCCAAGCTCATCGTCTACCACTAGAATTCGCTTCTTCATCGCCGCTCCATTCATCGCGCTTATTTTCTATCCACTACATTCCAACGCCCCGTCGCTGGCAGGATTCAGACCCAGGGCGGATTGCTCTCAGGATAATTTCTCTGCTTACTGTTACATTGTAATGGAAGGTTGTGTAATTAAAGCTATAGCTTTACTCAACTTTTCCTCTATTTTACCGGATTCAGTAAAATTTACGTGGTCTTTACAATGTAATGACAATGAACTTAACGCCCAATCCCACACGGGGGACAGCATTCACTCCATACGCTGCAACTTCGCCGGGGATTCTACGTATTAGAGGATGATGAAATTTTATCTGGTGAAAATCTGCACCGGGGGCTAAGATTGCAGGTATCAGGCATGTCAGGCAGGCCGCTTCACAACAGCCGACAGCCTGTCCGTCACCCATACAGAGCTTGTAGAGCGGCCCGACAGCGCTGTAACTGCTGATCGGCCAACCGGCCAATCGGCCAACCGGTTAACAACCAGCAACTGCCAGCCAGCAACCAGCAGCCGTCAGCCGCTTGCTCCGCACATCCAAACCCCACGCAGGTGAAGCGCAGTACAACAAGACGATCTCTGTGCCAGACCTGTGAGCTGTTATCTGATAACCAGTAACCAGCAGCAGCCAACACCTGACAGCTCGGAACAGCAAGAAGTAATAACCGGCTCGGTAACATTCTGAATACACCCAACAAAGGGAGATTTTAATGTCGCAGAACCAGACTTTTACCCCGCAGGCTTCTGACAGCGCCCCTGTCCGAAGCGCCGCCAGTACCAATCATGGCAATCCCGCCGTCCATACGGAACAGGTGTCGAAGCTCTATGGCAGCTTCCGCGCCGTTGATAACCTCAGTTTCGATGTCTATCCCGGCGAGATCTTCGCCATGCTCGGCCCAAACGGGGCCGGTAAATCGACCACCATCCGCATGATCCTTGACATCATCAAGCCGGATACCGGCAGCATCGACGTGCTGGGCGGCCCCCTGAATGAAGCACGCAAGGATCGCATCGGCTATCTGCCGGAAGAACGCGGCCTGTACCGCAACGTCCGCGTGATCGAAGTCATGACCTATCTCGGATCACTCAAGGGACTCAGCACCGGCGAAGCGCAGAAGCGCGCCAAAGCACTGCTGGACCGCCTCAACCTTGGCGAAAATGCCAAAAGCAAGGTCAGCGAACTCAGCAAGGGGATGCAGCAGAAGGTGCAGTTCGCCGTCACCGTGATGCATGATCCTGACCTGATGATCGTCGATGAGCCGTTCTCCGGCCTTGACCCGGTCAACACGCTTGTGATCAAGGAAATGCTGCTGGATATGCGTAACAGCGGCAAGGCCATCATCATGAGTACCCATCAGATGTTTCAGGTCGAAGAGATGGCCGACCGCCTGCTGATGATCGAAAAAGGTCGGCAGGCCCTCTACGGCCCGGTGCAGGAAGTCCGCCGCCAGTATGCCCACCATGCCGTGATCGTCGCCGGTCAGGGGGACTGGCAGAAGCTGAACACCGTCGAACGGGTCGAAGCAGAGCGCGGCAGCAGCGAAGTCTACACCCTGCACCTGAAATCCGCCGCCACCTCCAATGATCTGCTGGCCGAGATCGCCGTCAATCCTGCCTACAATATCGAACGCTTCGAGCGTGCCGTCCCCAGCCTGAACGACATCTTCATTGAGGTCGCGGGCGGCCTGCCGGATGATATCGCGCGTTCTTCGCGTGTGCTGACCGAGAGCTAGGCAGCAGAAGGATACAGGGAACCGATATGAATAAAACGCTTCGCATTATCTGGCACGAGTTCTTTACCAACCTCAAGCGCCCGTCATTCCTCTTCGGAGTCTTCGGCGTGCCGATCATGATGATCGTCATCTTCCTGATCATCGGGCTGGCCGCGTCCGGCTCCGAGATCACCTTCGAGCAGTACGGGACCATCGGCTATGTCGATCACTCATCCGGCGACGTGCTGGCGGAGAGCGTCCCCGCGCCCGATTACCCTGATCTCTTCCAGCGCTATGACGAAGAAGACAGCGCCCGTACCGCACTCGATGCCGGGGACATCGGCGGCTACATGGAACTGCCGGAAAATTACATGCAGACCGGCGTCATCAACTTCTACACCTATCAGGACCGCCCGGCGGAGCTGAACACCGCCATCGAGCAGTTCGTCCTTGCCAACCTCACCGCCGGGACCGATGTCCCGCTGCCGGTGGACCGCCTGCGCGATACCGGTGATCTGACCGTGCAGGATGTGGACGACGAGCGCAATATCGCCTCGGAAGACGGCGTATTCTTCAGCCTGTTTATCCCGGTGATCTTCACCTTCGTGCTGATCATGTCCTCACTGACCACCGGCGGCTTCCTGATGCAGGGGCTGGTAGAGGAACGCACCAGCCGCGTCGTCGAGATGCTGGTGACCAGTGTCCGCCCGATGCAGCTTCTGCTGGGCAAGATGATCGGGCTGGGGCTGCTGGGGCTGTTTCAGGTCCTGATCCTGCTGGGGGCAGCCGCCATCATCCTCAACTTTGGCGATAGTCTGACATTCCTGGAAGGCGTGCGCCTCTCGCCCAATATGATCGTGCTGGCGCTCGTGTACTACGTGCTGTCCTACTTCCTTGTCGCCGCCCTGATGACCGCCATCAGCGTCGTGACCAATTCTGAACGCGAAGGCCGCCAGATCTCCGGCTTTATCACCCTTCCGTTCATGATCCCGTACTTCGCCATGTTCGTCTTCTTCTCCGATCCGAACGGGACCATCGCGCAGGTGCTGTCCTACATCCCGTTTACCGCGCCCATGTCGATCCTCATCCGCGTGGCACTGACCGAAGTCCCGCTGCCACAGATCCTGTTGAGCATGGGCATCATGGTGCTGACGATCATCGCGCTGACATGGGCCGCAGCCCGCATCTTCCGTTGGGGACTGCTGCTTTACGGGAAGAAATTCAATTTACGCGAACTACTGCGGGTGGTCTTCGGACGGCATGAAGATCTGCC
>CAYNDH010000067.1:0-1310 GCA_964395665.1 uncultured Anaerolineaceae bacterium | reverse complement strand
GATGCGACATATCTGGCAGGTTTTTAAATACGAGATCTGGCGTAATGGCCTCCGCCGTGGTTACCTCTTCACCACCTTTGGGTTACCGCTGCTGCTGATCGCCGTCTCGTTTGGTATTCAATGGTTCGGCCAGCAGGTCAGTGAGGGACAATCCCCGGCGGACCTGACCGGGCTGCAATTCGACTTCGGCGGCATCGACCGGGCAGGCTATGTCGATCAGTCCGGCCTGTTTGCCGATATCCCACCTGACCGCGAGCTTGAGCCGTTCAGTGACGTCGAGAGCGCCCGCGCCGCACTCGACGCCGGTGAGATCGACACCGTCTACGTGATCGACCCCGATTATGCGGAAAATGGCGCCATCACCCAGCTTGTGACCGAAGTCACGCTGAACAATGTCACCAGCCAACCCATCCGCAAGCTGATCTTCAACGTGCTTCAACAGAGTTTCACCGCTGTCGAGCTGATCCGCATCCAGAACCCCGCCCAGGTCCGCGTGATCAATCTCGAACGGGCAGGCGCGGCGGATAATAATGGTGACGGCCCCGCCACCAACACCGAAGACGGCGAATTCGCGCTGGTCTACGGCTTCGGCATCCTGTTTCTGGTCATCATCTTCGGCACCAGCAGCTATCTGATGCAGAGCGTGATCGAAGAGAAAGAAAACCGGCTGATCGAGATCCTCATCACCAGTATGCGGACCATCGACCTCATGGTCGGCAAGATTCTCGCGCTCGGCCTGCTTGGGATCTTCCAGATCGTGGTGTGGGGCGTCTTCGCGCTCGGCTTCAGTCAGTTTCAGCAGACCGCCGGCCTCGGCTCGTTCCTCTCCGGCCTGACCATCCCGACCGACATGCTGCCGCTGCTGATCGTGTACTTCCTGCTCGGCTATCTGATGTTTGCCGCCGCCTTCGCCGGGGTCGGGGCGATCTCGAACTCGATTTCCGAAGGGCCGCAGATCTCGCTGGTATTCAGTGCGCCGATTCTGGTGACGTTCTACCTGTTCCCGGCCTTCCTCAATGCACCGGGCGGGACGCTGCCCACGCTGCTCAGCCTGTTCCCGCTGACATCGCCGCTGGCAATGGTCATGCGCCTGAGCATCTCACCCGTCCCGGCCTGGCAGATCGTGCTAAGTCTGGTGCTGCTGGTGCTGGGAGTCCTGTTCATGTTCTGGGCCGCCGCCCGGATGTTCCGCATCCAGTCGCTGCTTTCAGGCAAGGCCCCCAGCCTCCGCCAGCTTCCAAAAATCATCTTCGGGAGTTAAAAAGCATCCTCACCCCCTGCCCCCTCTCCACTGCCTGAAGAGGGGGAAA
>CAYNDH010000066.1:0-21810 GCA_964395665.1 uncultured Anaerolineaceae bacterium | reverse complement strand
CTGGCGCTGTCCGCCGGAGACGTTGGTTCCCCCCTGCGCGATGTCGGTCTTCAGCCCTTCCGGTTTTTCTGTGATAAACGTGCTGGCCTGTGCGATGTCGGCGGCCTCTTTCAACAGATCATCGCTGACATTTTCGTCTGCATAACGCAGGTTGCTCTCAATCGTGCCGGAGAAAAGCGATGCCCGCTGTGGCACATAGCCGATTTGATCGCGCAGATCGTGCTGTGTGACAGTGCGGATGTCCACGCCGTCAATCAGGATCGCACCTTCGGTTACGTCATAAAAGCGTGGGAGGAGATTGACCAGCGTCGATTTGCCGGAGCCGGTCGAACCGATGAAAGCGGTTGTCTGCCCCGGCAGGGCGGTAAAGTTGATGTCATGCAGCACATCTTCTTCAGCGCCGGGATAGCGGAACGAGACGCCGCGAAATTCAACTTCACCTCTGACTGGTGTGCGGAAGGATGCCGACTGCTCCGGATCGTGGATGACAGGCTCGACATCCAGCACTTCGGCAATACGGTCACCGGAGACGGATGCTCTCGGCAGGATGATGAACATCATTGACATCATCAGGAAGGCCATCACGACCTGCATGGCATACTGCATGAAGGCCATCATATCGCCGACGCGCAGCGTGGATGCGGCGATCTCATGTGCGCCCACCCAGATAATCAGCACCGACAGGCCGTTCATGATGAGCATCATCACCGGCATCATGCTGACCATCACGCGGTTGACGAACAGATTGGTCTGCGTCAGTTCGCGGTTGGCCCGGTCGAAACGCTGTTCTTCGAATGCCTGGGTGTTGAAGGCGCGCACCACCATGATGCCGGTCAGGTTTTCACGGGTGACAAGGTTCAGGCGGTCCACCAGATTCTGAATGATCCTGAACTTCGGTAGTGATACCGCGAAGGTCACGACAATCAGCGTGATCAGTGCGCCGACGGCCAGCGCGATGATCCACCACATCGACGCATTGGTCTCGGTGGCCTTGATGATGCCGCCGATCCCCAGAATGGGGGCATAACAGACGATACGGATGAGCAGCACCACCACCATCTGAAGCTGTGTGACATCATTGGTGGTACGTGTGATCAGGGAAGAGGCCGAGAAATGATCAAACTCGAAATTGGAGAAGTTTTCGACCTTTCTGAACACCGCCTGCCGCAGATCACGGGCGGAACCCGCCGCCGTGCGTGCCGCCATCAGGCCGACGATGACGGTGGCGATGCCGGAGATGAGTGACAGCCCCAGCATTCCGAGACCGGTCCGCACGATGTAAGTGGTCTGAAGGCTGCTGGTATCCACACCCAGCGCTTCATACTCCGCCCGCACGGCCAGCACCGCTGCCTGTACAACCATATCATCGCCCATCGCATCGAAGCGCTGATTCATGCTGTTAATGATGGGTGTCCGCAGCGCGTCTGGCATCGTGGCTAACATGCCAAAGACATCGGCCCCCGCCGGGAGGGTGGGCAGTTCCGTACCGAAGGTATCGGCGGCCTGCTGTGCGGCTTCAGGATCGGTCATCATCTGCTCGATACCCGAGACGGCCATGAGCGCTCTCGCTATCGGGACCTTTAATGGTTCGATCGGGACGCTCTCGTTAAAAACATAAATCGGCTCATTCGCCAGCGCCGGATATTCCGCCACATAGCGCTGATAATCGGACGAGTCCGGCGTGATGAGCGTATAGGCGTTCAGGATTCGCGCCTGGTCGTCGGCGTTCAGGAAAAGCGTCAGCCGGTCCATGGCGCTCTCGCGGACTGCTTCCGGCACAGCATCTTCGACGCCGCCCTGCTGAATGCCGACGTTGACGATGCGTGCCATATAATCCGGCAGCGACAGGTCCGCCATCGCCTGTACAAACAGCAGTGCAATGGATAGTAAAATCAGCAGGGTAAAGGGTTTGAGATATCGGGCTAATCTCAGCATAGTCGGGCGGGTTCCTCTCAACGGGGCAGCATTTTATCTACAGGTCGATATGGTGATACATTTTTGGTTCAGTGGAAGTTCTGTAAACAGGTCTGGAATTCAGCTTCAGTCAGGGTGTGTTGAAGTCGATTCTTCCAGCAGCACGCGCTGGAATGCAGACAGAAAAATATGACCGGCAGCGATCTCGTCAGGTGTGAGCTGTTCGATAAAGCTGGCGACAAAGCGGGTTAATGCGGTGGTCGCTTTTTCCGCCTGTTCGTAGCCTTCAGATGTGACCTGAAGCAGAAACTGACGCCGGTCATTTTCATCCGGCACACGCACCACCCATCCCCGGTCTACCACCCCCTGCACCTGTACGCTGGCGGATTGCAGGGTGACTTTCTGCTTCTTTGCCAGTTCGCTGGTGGTAATGGGCTGCTTCAGCAGGTAAAAGAGCACCCTGATCTGCATCAGTGTGGCTTCTTCAGCCACCGACTGCGTGTGGAGTTCGATCCGGCGGCCCAGCGGATGCATGACGTTCAGTAATTTTTCGGCGATTTCGTAGGCGTTTTCATCATGTTGTTTCACCATATTTGTCAATATCCCTGATTATCAGTCAGACTGATCATCAGTCTATTTGACTACCTGTGGTGTGTCAATATGCCGTTCGCCTTCGCTGACATTTTTTACGCAGACGGCTGCACTCGCAGGCGTGGCATATCAAACCTCAAACTGACATAGCGAAAGCCGTGGATTTGGGCTAACTTTAACGCGACTCCATTTCGATCAACATTCGATCAACAGATGAAGGGCGAAGATACGTGCCGGTCTACCGTCTCACGGTTTATGCAACAGCGTCCGCTTCCGACGAACGTCTCGTCAGGGCGGCGCATCAACTCGGTGTAACCGCGCTGAAGGGCTGTTACCCTGCGCGGTTATTCTTTTTAGAGGGGGAATTCTCCGCACAGGAGGCTCATCGGCTGGCGCAGGCGCTGCTGGCTGATCCGGTGACAGAGGCTTATCATCTGGATGCCACGTCGGTGAATGCAGCGCCGGTGAATGCAGCCCTGCTGAACGGTGCGCTGGCGAATACCGCACTGCTGAATGGTTCCGGCAGCGCTAACGGTACTGACGGCGCGGGCGGGGCGCATTACATTGAGGTGACCCTGCTGCCTGGTGTGACCGATCCGGTGGCGCATAATATCGTCCGTTCGGCGCATCTGATCGGGATCAGTGGGCTGGAACGGGCCGCGACGGGTCAGCATTACCGTCTGACTGGCAGACTGGACGCAGCAAGCCTGACGCGGCTGGCGACACAGGTGCTGTCGAATCCGGTGATCCAGCATTTCGTGATTGACGAGCCAATCAGTGCGCCATTGATGCCGGTGCAGACCAGAGACAGCACGGTTGAGGTGATCGCAGTGCGTGGCCTGGAGGATGATGCGCTGTTGAATCTGAGCGGCGAGCGCCGACTGTCGCTGGATCTCGACGAGATGTACGCCATCCGCGATTATTTCGATGAAGCGCAGCGCGATCCGACTGATGCCGAACTCGAAATGCTGGCGCAGACATGGAGTGAACACTGCGTCCACAAGACGTTTAAGGCGAAAATTGATTACACCGGCCCGGCGCATGGCGCTGCGCCGGACAGCCGACCGACTGATCAGCAGATCGACGGCCTGCTGAAGACCTATCTGCGGGCGGCGACTGAACAACTGGATAAGGATTGGGTGCGCTCGGCCTTTGTCGATAATGCCGGGATCATCCGCTTTGACGATCAGTGGGATATCGCCTTCAAGGTCGAGACGCATAACCGTCCATCTGCGCTGGAGCCGTTCGGCGGTGCGAATACCGGCGTCGGTGGTGTGATCCGTGATGTGCTGGGCGTGTCTGCACGGCCTATCGCCAATACCGATGTGCTGTGCTTTGGACTGCCCGAAACACCGGTCGAACATCTGCCGGAAGGCGTGCTGCATCCGCGCCGCATCGCTGACGGGGTGATCGCGGGGATCGAAGATTACGGAAACAAGATGGGCATCCCGACGGTCAACGGCGCGATTGTCTATCATCCCGGTTATACGGCTAATCCGCTGGTGTTCTGCGGCTGTCTGGGGATTCTGCCGCACGGCGCACACCGGTCACAGGCCGAACCCGGCGATCTGATCGTCGTGATCGGTGGCCGTACCGGGCGCGACGGCCTGCGCGGTGCGACCTTCAGCAGCATGGAGATGGACACATCGACGGCCCACGTCTCCGGCGGGGCGGTGCAGATCGGCCATCCGATTATGGAAAAACAGGTGCAGGAAGTCGTCCTGCGTGCCCGTGATGAAGGGCTGTACACATCGATCACGGACTGCGGTGCGGGTGGGCTTTCGAGCGCGGTCGGCGAGATGGGGGCCGAGATCGGTGCGACCGTCCGACTGGAGACCGTGCCGCTGAAGTATCCCGGCCTGCGCCCGTGGGAGATGTGGTTGAGCGAAGCGCAGGAACGGATGGTGATGGCCGTCCCGCAGAGTCACTGGGAGCGGCTTCAGGTGATTGCCGCCGGTCAGGATGTCGAAGCGGTGGCGATTGGCATCTTCGAGCCGACGGGCCGCCTGATACTGACCTATGACGGCCAGTTCGTCGGGGATGTGTCGATGCGCTTCCTGCACGACGGTATCCCGCAGCGGCATCTGGACGCTGTCTGGACCCCGCCGACCATCAGCGCATCAGCATCCCCCGATGCGCCGCATGATCTGACACCGACGCTGCTTCAGTTGCTGGCACTGCCGTCTATCCGCAGTAAGGAAGATGTCATCCGCCGGTATGATCACGAAGTCGGGACGGGTACCGCGCTCAAGCCGCTGGTGGGTGTGGCTGCTGCTGGACCCGGTGATGCGGCGGTTCTGGTCCCGCAGGACACGATTCCAGAGAATACCGGGACCGTGCGCGGCGTGGCGCTGTCCAACGGATTATGCCCGTCATTTGGCGAGATCGATCCGTATGCGATGGCATGGGCGGCGGTGGATGAAGCACTGCGTAATCTGGTGGCCGTGGGTGCGGACCCGGATCAGGTCGCTATTCTCGATAACTTCTGCTGGGGTAATACGCAGCTTCCCGACCGGCTTGGAGCGCTCGTCCGCTGTGCGCAGGGCTGTTATGATGCGGCGCTGGCCTATGGCACGCCGTATATCAGCGGCAAGGACAGCCTGAATAACGAATACATCGGCGAAGACGGACAGCGGCACGCCATCCCCGGCACGCTGGTGATCTCGGCGGTCGGCATCGTGCCGGATGTGGCGAAGACCGTCAGCATGGACCTGAAAGCACCTGGCAATCTGCTGTTTTTGATCGGCCAGACACGCGATGAACTGGGCGGCAGTCATTATCATCTGCTGACCGGGGCTGAAGGCGGCGTTGTGCCGCAGCCCGTGCCGAATGCGCTCGACCGGATGCGGAGACTGCATACCGCTATCCAGTCTGGACAGGTGCAGTCCTGCCATGATCTGAGCGAAGGCGGTCTGGCGGTCGCGCTGGCCGAGATGAGCCTTGCCGGACGGCTTGGCGTCGAGATTCTGGTATACGAAGACCAGCGAGTGATGCAGCTCTTCTCGGAGTCACTGTCGCGCTTTGTGATCGAAGTCCGGCCTGAAGAGGCCGACGCGGTGCGTGCGCTGTTCGCTGATGACGAGATCAGTTACATCGGGCGCGTGACCTATAAGCCGCGTTTCATCGTGAGGCGTGAGGGCGGGACGTCGGATGAGCAGCCGATTATCCAGACTACACCGGCTGAACTGGAACGCGCATGGCGTAAAACGGTCAGCGGCGCACACATCCCGGACAAGACCAGCGCACAGGAAAGTCAGCAGGACGTTCAGACAACAGAGCAAGTGCTGCGGACTGCGGCGACTCGATCTGCACCCGCCGTCACACCGACGCCGCGCATTATCATCCTGCACGCCAACGGCACAAACCGCGACCGCGATGCGGCGCTGGCCTGTGAACTGGCTGGCGGCGCACCGGAGATCGTCCACGTTAACCAGCTTGTAAGTGGCGAACGCCATCTGCTCGATTATCACATGCTGGTTATCCCCGGCGGGTTTTCATATGGTGATGATCTTGGCGCGGGTGTGCTGTGGGCACTGGACCTGCGCGAACGGCTGTCAGATCTCGACCGCTTTGTCGATGAAGGGCGGCCTGTGCTGGGCATCTGCAACGGCTTCCAGACGCTGGTCAAGGCCGGCCTGCTGTCTGATTCCGGCATAGAGGACAGTCGTCAGCCTCATGAACGTGATGTCACCCTGACCTATAACGCGCAGGGGCTTTTCGAGTGTCGGTGGGTGCATCTGCTGCCGAATCCGCAGAGTCCGAGCCTGTTTACCCGTGGCCTGGATGAGCCGATCTTCTGCCCGATTGCCCATGGAGAAGGCCGCGTCGCCGTGCGTGATGAATCCGTGCTGCAATCGCTGCTGGATGCCAACCTGAATGCGCTGACGTATGTCGATGATGCAGGCGCAACGGGTGAATATCCGGTCAATCCGAACGGTTCGGCGGCCCATATCGCCGCGCTGACCAATGCACAGGGCAACGTGCTTGGGCTGATGCCGCATCCGGAGAATCATATCTTCCCATGGCAGAATCCGCTCCGTCATCGCGGGAACACCAGCGGACTCGGCCTGCGTCTGTTTGAAAACGGCATTAAAGCGGCGAAAGGCGGCTGAAGTGATGAGCGCTGCGAATACGACACCGACTCCCTTTACACATGAGACCTTTATCAGCCCGTTTACGTGGCGCTACGGCTCCGACGAGATGCGGCAGGTCTGGTCACTGGCCCAACAGCGGCGGCTGTGGCGGCGCATCTGGGTGGCACTGGCCGAAGCGCAACTGTCGGCGGGGCTGGTACAGGCCGAGCAGGTCGAAGATCTGCGTGCCCATCAGAACGAGATCGATATTGACCGTGCGCTGGCGATTGAGGCGGAGATTCATCACGACCTGATGGCCGAAGTCCGCACGTATGCCGAACAGTGTCCGGTCGGCGGCGGGATTATCCATCTCGGCGCGACCAGTATGGACATCGAAGATAATGCTGATGCGCTGCGCCTGCGTGATGCGCTGGATCTGATTCTGAAGCAGACACGCGCTCTGCTGGTGACGCTGGCGGATCTGATCGAGCGTGAAGCAGAGCATGTCTGCATGGCATTTACGCATCTTCAGCCCGCCGAGCCGACGACGGTCGGATACCGGCTTGCCAGTTACGCGCAGGATCTGCTGGAAGACTGCCAGACGCTTCAGCGTGTCCGTGACAGCATACGCGGCAAGGGCTTCAAGGGGGCGGTCGGCACAGCCGCTTCATATGACGAACTGCTGCATGGGACGGGCATGACTCCGGCAGAACTTGAAGCGCGTATCATGCGTGAACTCGATCTCGACTCCTTTACGATCGCCGCGCAGACCTATCCGCGCCGTCAGGATTGGGATGTGATCAACGCGCTGGCCGGGGTCGCCATGACACTCTACCGGCTGGCATTTGACCTGCGCCTGCTGCAATCGCCGCCGATTGGCGAATGGGCCGAGCCGTTTGGATCAAAGCAGGTCGGTTCATCGGCCATGCCGTTCAAGCGCAACCCGATCCATGCCGAGAATATTGACAGTCTGGCGCGGTATGTGGCCTCACTGCCGCATATCGCATGGGATAACGCCGCGCATCATCTGCTGGAACGTACACTGGACGATTCGGGCAACCGGCGGATGCTGCTGCCGGAATCATTCCTTGCAACCGACGAAATCCTGCGGCGGACCAGTCGGATTCTTGGCGGTCTGCGGATTGATGCCGCCGCGATTCGACGAAATCTGGGGATATATGGTACTTTCGCTGCAACCGAGCGTGTGTTGATGGAAGCGGCGCGGCACGGTGCAGACCGTCAGGAGATGCACGAGATCATCCGCGAACACAGCCTGCGGGCATGGGATGCACTGCGGAATGATCAGCCCAACTCGCTGCCAGAGACATTGAGCAGTGACCCACAGGTGACGCGCTACCTGTCAGCGGCGCGGGTGCTGGAGCTGCTGAAGGCCGACGGGCACATCGGAGATGCGCCACAGCGTGCGCTTCTGCTGGCTGAACGTATTCGGGAGTATCTGGGACAGGCGGCTGCTGTCAATCATTCGTAATCACTGCTGGATCTGTGGGATTGAGAGGATCGGTTGAATGTTAACGCATGATCAACTAGTCACGGCGATTGCTCACACACTCGACTCGGTTGAGATCGACGGCTGGGGGGAAAAGATCGCAGGTAAGGTGCGCGATACGTATGTGCGCGGCGGGATGCGCCTGCTGGTGACCACTGACCGTATTTCAGCCTTCGACCGCGTCCTTAGCCTGATCCCGTATAAGGGGCAGGTGCTGAATCAGCTTAGCGTCTGGTGGTTTGAACAGACACGCGACATCGTTCGCAATCACCTGTTATCCTGTCCTGATCCGAATGTCACCGTGGCGCGGGAAGCGAAGCCGCTTCCGGTCGAAGTGATCGTGCGCGGCTATCTGACGGGAGTCACCTCAACGTCGATGTGGAGCCTGTATGAGCAGGGCGAACGTCAGCCTTACGGTGTCCGTTTGCCGGATGGAATGCGTAAGAATGATCGCCTGCCGTCACCAGCGATCACGCCGACAACCAAAGCGGTGGACGGCGGTCATGATCAGCCGCTGACACGCGATCAGATCATCGAACAGCGCATCATCTCGCGCACGATGTGGGAACAGATCGAAGGCGCGGCGCTGCGCCTGTTTGAACACGGTCAGGAAGTGGCATCACAGGCCGGTTTGATTCTGGTGGATACCAAGTACGAGTTCGGCCTGATCGAAGGGCAGCTCTCGCTGATCGATGAAATCCATACACCGGATTCCAGCCGTTACTGGGTGGCCGCGACCATTCAGCCGGATGTCGGTGAAGATGCACCGCAGAATCCAGCGCATCTGGATAAGGAATATCTGCGGCAGTGGCTTGTCGCGCAGGGTTATCGCGGCGACGGCACACCGCCCGAGATCCTGCCGGAGATTATCGCCAATGTCGCCGCCCGTTATATCTCGGCCTACGAACGGCTGACCGGCGAAACGTTTATCCCGGCGCCACCGCCCGCCGCTGACCGTATCCGCAAGGTCATCTCGGCCTATGAGGATCATATCTGATACCGGTTAGCGGGTGTCACGGCGTATGGCAGACGGCGGAAAACCGTAACCTTTGCGAAAACCGGAATCGGTTATACTCTTGAGTCAGACTGCATACTGTTACCAGAAACGATGTATCCATGAGCGAAACCCAAAGTGAACTGAAGTACGACATCCTTGCACAGCCTAAAAACGAGATCAAATTCTCGTATGGTGGGCAGGCCGTGATTGAAGGCGTGATGATGCGCGGCGCACATGTGTTCGCCGTGGCTGTCCGCGCACCGGATGGCACGATCGAAGTCCATGAACAGCCGCTGAACAAGACCCTGTATCGCGGGCGGATCTCGCGCCTGCCGTTTATTCGCGGCGTGATCGGCCTGTGGGATGCGCTTGGACTTGGCACGCGGGCGCTGATGTGGTCGGCAGACATTGCCATGACCGAACTGGACGAAGAAGCAGCGAAGGCGGCTTCTGCGCCAGCCACCGCAACCACCTCTGTGGCGACTGATGGAACACCGACTGCCGCCGTATCCGCTGATGCACCCGCCGAGAAGCCGAAGAAGGCGGTCGATTTCAATGGGCCGATTGGCTGGGCGACGGTTGCTTTCTCGATGATCCTGGGACTGGGGCTGTTTCTGGTGCTGCCGAATGCTTCAGCCACCTTTGTCGCCAAGCTGATCAATGTCGAGTCGCTGCTGGTCATCAACCTGATCGAAGGCGTCATCCAGCTTGGTATTCTGGTCGGCTATATCTGGCTGATTGGCCTGATGCCCGATACGCGCCGCCTGTTCGGTTATCATGGCGCAGAGCATAAGACAATCAACGCCTACGAAGCCGGGGACGAAATCACACCGGATGTCGTCGGACAGTATCCGATTGAGCATCCGCGCTGCGGGACGGCCTTTCTGCTGACCGTGGCCTTCATCGGGATGCTGGCCTTTGCCATTGTCGACTCGCTGGTGGGGCGTCTGCTGATCTCGCGCATTGTCCTGATCCCGCTGATCGCCGGTATCGCCTATGAAGTGCTGCGCTTTACCGCTAAAAATATCGACAAGCCGCTGATCCGCCTGATGGTGACACCGAATCTGGCGCTTCAGCATCTGACCACCCGCCAGCCCGATCATACCATGCTGGAAGTGGCAATCGTCGCCTTCAAGTATGTGCTGGCATCGGAAGGGATGATCAGCCGTGAAGAAGCAGACGCGGCGCGGGCGCAGTATGCACGGCCTAAAGAGGTGGAAAGCATCCCGCAGGCGGCGGGAGAAGCCGCTGTTGATCCGATTCCTGCTGCGGCATCCGGCGATTGACGGCTGTAACTGTATGAAAAGTGTAAAAGAGGACGATTTCGTCCTCTTTTTTATTTACATTAATGTCAATCTCACCTATAATGAGATTGTATTTCGATTGTTGTCTAATTATCTAAATGAAGTGAGCTATGGATGTCATTCTCTCTAAAACGCTGAGCGCGCTGGCAGACCCGACGCGGCGCAAGATCCTTCAGATGCTCGGTGAGCGTGATCTGTCCGCAGGCGAGATCACGGCGGAATTCAACATCAGCGCACCGAGCATTTCCCACCATCTCAACGTGCTGAAAAATGCTGAACTGGTTGTCGCACAGCGTCAGGGGCAGAACATCATCTATTCGCTGAATGCGAGTATCGTGCAGGAGATGCTGCAGCAGCTTCTCGAACTGTTTGAAGTAGGAGTAAACAAAGATGCGGAGTAAGTGGTTCCCCCTTGTGATCATTATCGCGATGCTGGTGTTCGGCTTCGCGATCTATAATCAACTGCCGGAGCAGGTCCCGGCTCACTGGGATATCAATGGTGAGGTTGACAGAATGCAGCCGCGCCTGATGGGTGTGCTGTTCCTGCCGGCAATGGTGTTATTCATCTGGGCGATCCGGGATGCCGCGCCCCGACTTGACCCGCGCCGTAATACGTATCCGCTGTTCGAAGGATCACGGATGCTGCTGCTGAATATCGTGATGCTGTTTCTGGGCGTTATACACGTCGTCTCGCTTGGGACCGCGCTGGGCTGGGAAATCAATATCGTGCAGGTGGTCGGCGCATCGGTCGGGCTGCTGTTCATGGTATTTGGCAATGAGATGCGCCGCATCCAGCCGAACTGGTTCTTCGGCTTCCGCACGCCATGGACGCTGTCCGATCCGACCGTCTGGCGGGAAACACATGTGCTGGGTGGGCGTCTGTTCTTCGTGGTCGGGTTGGTCACGGTCGTCACGGCGATCCTCACCAATCCGGAGGTGCTGGTTATCACGATCATCGCCGGGGCAGTGCTGCTGACGGCGGGGGTGTTCGTCTATTCATACCTGCGCTATCGTGATCTGCAGGGCAGCGCCGAAGTGTAGAGGCGGCCCAGAAATTAGGGCTGCCGTGTTCGGTAGGGGCGGGATTCTTCCCGCCCACCTTTTGCCCCCGGCCTATCCCCCTCAGCTCAGGATGAGCTGTGCCTGCTGAAGATGCTGCACACTCTCTTCTGTCAGATTTTGCAGGAAATGGACTTCATCCCGCGCCTTAGGATCACGCTCCAGCATCAGTTTTTCGCCGCGTTTCGCGCCGCCCTTGGCAATCCGCAGCAGCGCTCGCGCCCGGGCCAGTGAAAGCCGGATTTCAAAGTGCTGGTCATTACGTTCGCGGCCAAAATCGAGATAGGCCTCCAGTAGTTCATCCCTCACCTGATCGAGCTTGCTATAAATCGGACGTGGCAGCGTGCGTTTATCGGTCAGGGGCAGCAGTTTGAGATCGACCAGTAACTGACCGGCATCATGGGCGGTGTCACCATCAGGCCGCAGGCTTTCAAGGTCGATCAGCTTGAAATCAAAGTTGTCATAGGCCGACACACCGTTATGCGCTCTGGACCGGATCATGATATTGCGCGAATGCAGATCCCCGTGCATGTACGACAGCGGGAAATTCTTCAGAAAGCGCTGCTGGCGCATGATGTCTGCGATCAGATCGCTGATCTGCTGCTCGGCATGTTCAAACCGCTCGACATCTTCCGCTGTATACAGCAGCCCGACCTTGACGCGCTCCGCCATGAAGTCGATATGCATCAGCATCGGCAGCAGATAGAGATCGCGCAGGTGATTGCTGGACGAGGTTTCCGGCGTGCCAATTTCCCCGCGATGTACATCCATCAGAAAGGCGCTGAGCTGTGCGCCGATGCGCGGACGATCCGGCCTCAATACGCGGTCATAGATCTCGAAGAAGGTATGGTAATGGTCGAGATCTTCCATGATGACAAAGCCGCGCTGTGTCTTGATGTCGGTGTAAGTCGGTTTGGGAATCTGGACAAATCCGCCCTGAATCCGTGCTGGCAGGCGGGCGTAATTGGTACGCTCACGGTCAATCTCGTCCAGCGGGCCATATTTGACGATCAGGGATCGCGGCAGCAGGTTGTTCTGGGTGCTGTCCATCGGACTCCAGACAGCGGGCGTGATGCGGACGACACGTGCTTCTGACAATCCCAGATTCAGGCTGTCATGCTTATGCACCTCAACCGTGATCCATTCGCGCAGTGTGCGGATGATATTTTCCTCTTCTTCCCATTCATGCGATCGGAAGGTCTCCGACATCTTACGCAGGGAAGGCATCCAGCACAGTGCGCTTAGGGGTTCTTCGGCATAGGAACCGATGGCAACCAGTGTGCGACACATGATCATCAGGAAGTCGTATTCGCTTTCAAACAGTGCGCGGATATTGCTCGGCGCGTTCTCTCCACCGAACTGTCTCCACCACAGCGACAGGGCACGCTTGAGCGCGGGTTCGATCTCCGGGAAGGCGTGATGCAGTGGGGCAAGGCTCTCGATCACGTAACACAGATACAGCACAATGCGGCGCACGCTGTCCATCTGATTGCTCTGCGTGATGAGGCTGCGCGGCACCTGTCGGACATGCATCGCGCTCACGATGTCCTTGATTCGGTCCCACGCATCAGGGCGCTGTACACCCCACACATCATGATGCATCTCGGCATTCTTCAGTAGCTGGCGCAGGAGTCCTGTCTGTTCCTGATTCAGTTTGCCTGCCAGTTGATAATGCAGGCGCAGGGCCAGCGCGATATGTGAATCATCGTTGGCGATGCGGGTGATATGTCGCAGGGAAGAGGCGAGCACGCTTTCCGGGACGATCTTGTGCAGCACATTTTTGCTGTGCGCCATCAGCAGCAGTTTGAGCGCCCACAGCGTGTCGAAGATCGAGCCGCGCTTCTGGTCATTTTCCGAACCACCGCCTTCGATCTCGAAATAATAGCCGTTGCGCTGCCGGACCAACTGCTCCAGCCGCGCCTGCACGCCGGGATGCTCCGGCTGTAGATTCAGCAGACCTTCGAGCCGCGTCATCTCGACCTGATCGATGAATTCAGTATGCTCGTTGGGGAACGGCGTCGCGAACCATTCCGCCGCCCAGCGCAGTTCAGGTGAGTCGGCAGGGAAGCCATACGCCAGCAGTGCCGAGACGTAATGCTGTGTCACACGCAGCGCGGGTGTGGAGCGTTTTTCATAGACTGCGTCGTCGGCTGGCCTGCCCAGTAAATACTTCGGATGTCTTTCCGGTGCGACCAGCAGATACGCGCCGATGCTGTTCATTGTTTCCTGAAACAGATCAAAATCAGTAATTTTCATAGGGAATCTGGATGCCTGTTCTGGCACTGGGCGCTATAGTCGATAGCGGCAAGAACGAAGTGGTTGTCCGATGGGTGCCGGGTGTCGCCGGGTGCTGCGGACTGGAGTCGATGTCTGATTAATAAGATTAATCGAGATTTGCTCCTTTTGTCCAGCGAATCGACAAAAAACCTCACAGCCAATCCAGACTGTGAGGTTTTTGCAGATCAGTCGGCTGTATGACGGGTGCAGCTTATGGCGCTGGTGCGCCTGGTTTATCGTTAACGGATGACATCGGCTCATAACTGACATATTTCTGGATTTTGTTCACCAGTTCAACCCGGCTTGTCGGCTTGGGCAGATAATCGTCACAGTCCATATCGGGCGCGTATTCGCGATTGCGGTACAGTGAGAGGGCGGTCAGTGCGATGATCGGAATATGAGCGGTTTCCGGCTGTGATTTGATCATATGGGCGACATCGAAGCCGTTCATATCGGTCAGGTTGATGTCGAGCAGGATGATGTCCGGCACTTCCTGTGTGGCGATCTGAATACCTTCCGCACCGGTTAATGCCATAAACACCTGATAGCCCGAAAAATTTAACATTTTTTGCACAAGGCGAATATTGGTCGGTTCGTCTTCAATATAAAGGACCCGAATCATAATTTGCTCCTGTAAACACATCGTTTGTTGAGCGCGTCTGTCCATCGGTACAGCGGCAGCACACTCGATATACTTGTAATATACCGTAATTTTCGAATCGTGTATGTGATTTTTATGCGAATTTCGTAAATATTAGAAGTACGGGTGAAAAACAGTCCGTCAAAATCTCATCAGTCTCCTTTGTTATGATGTTCGAGTATGATGTACTGATTGAATGCCTCACGGCCATCCGCTGCATACTGATCGACAACGGGCAGGCCGCTGGCCTTAATCAGGGACTGCACCTCGTGGCTGTCTGCATAATGGCAGTAGCGCAGGGCCGGTGTGCCGCGCTGCCAGTCCAGCAGATAATCATGCTGCTCGACCTTCTCGGCCAGTTCCGGCGGCCACGGGACGATACGACTGCGAAAACGCTCAAACTCGTAGAAGCGCCAGACGGTAAACACCAGCACGCCGCCCGGTCTGACACACTGCGCGAGATCGTGTATCAGCTTCCGGCGCTGCGCCGCCCCTGGGATGTGATGAAGGACGCCAAACAGGACGACCAGATCATAACGTGCTTCGGCGGCTGATGCGGGTATCCCGTCTTCAATCAGATCATGATGATCAATCGGATCATGATGATCAAGCAGATCATGATGATCAAGCTGATATTCCAGCCCCGGCCTGATCTGTGACAGCGCCGCTTCTGCCTTTAAGAGTAACGCGGGACTGCTGTCGATGCCATGATACCGGATCGGACGTGTGACCTGTTCAGCCAGAAAGACGCCGAAACGCCCATTCCCGCAGCCGACATCCAGCACATTCAGGGTGTCTGTTGCTCCGGGATCATCCCCCACATGCCGCAGCAGCATCGGCCAGCCTTCCCATGCCTGACTGCGCGTCTGATCGAAGGCTTCTGCCGTGATGCGGTAGAAATCCTGATTGATGGCGTTCAACTGGCGGCGGACGGCTTCCTGCACGGATTAAGGTACTCCATTTAAGACTTGAATTGCGTTCAACAGGTTTCAGCTACAGTGGTCTGCTGCTTCATGGTAGACTCAAAGACATAAACAGACAGGTATTGTAAGACAGATCAAGTGATGTCCCATAAAGCAAATGTTGACCTGAACCAGCCGCAGCATCGTGAGCAGCTCACGAGTATCCTGCATGAGCTGATTAACGCGCCCGCGCCGCTGACCTCTCAACAGTTCAGCAAGCTGATGCGGCGCTATCCGCGTCATGACGGCGGGATCTACGGGCGCAGTCATCTGGTGGCCGCCTACCGGGAATTTGCAGGCAGCGGCGGTCTTCCCGCCTATGACGATGATGTCCTGCTGGAACGCCTGCGGATGAAGCCGGTGCGGACGATCTCCGGCGTGACGCCGGTCACGGTGCTGACCAAGCCGTTTCCATGCCCCGGGACCTGCATCTTCTGCCCGAATGATGTGCGGATGCCGAAGAGCTATCTGGCTGACGAACCCGGCGCACAGCGTGCCGAGCAGAACGGCTTTGATCCGTATCTGCAAACTTATACGCGCCTGCAGGCCTATCATAACAACGGCCATCCCACCGACAAAATCGAAGTGATCGTGCTGGGCGGGACGTGGTCCTTCTATCCTGAAACCTATCAGATCTGGTTTATCAAACGGATCTTCGATGCGCTGCATGACTTTGGCCGTGGAGAGGACCGCCGGGCTGACGTGCTTAGTGCGCTGCGCGGTGCGACCGAATTCCACCCGGAGCAGGCCCCATCGAATGTGATGCTGCACGGGCTGGACCTGCGCCAGAGTTACAATCAGGTTGTCCAGACGATCTACCGTGATGAGATGCACCGTTCGCGCGATCTGGCTGATGAAATCGCGCTCGGTGTGCGCGACCGGATGCCGACCGATGAATACGCCACATGGGAAGAACTCGAAGCCGCGCACCGCGAGAACGAAAACGCCGCCTGCCGCTCGGTCGGGCTGGTGATCGAAACACGGCCCGATCATATCAGTGAGGAAGAGGTGCTGCGGATTCGGCGTCTGGGCTGCACCAAGGTGCAGATCGGCTTCCAGAGCCTGAACGACGATGTGCTGCGGCTGAATAAGCGCGGGCATACCGTCGCCGCCACCCGCCGCGCCGTGCGGCTGCTGCGTCAGGCCGGATTCAAGATCCACGCGCACTGGATGCCCAATCTCTACGGATCAGATCCTGATCGTGACATCGAAGATTATGCGCGGATGTTCGCTGATCCCGACTTCCGCCCGGACGAACTCAAGATCTATCCCTGCTCGCTGATCGAAAGCGCCGAACTGATGCGTAAATATCAGAGCGGTGAATGGCGGCCCTATACCCATGACGAACTGCTGCACGTGCTGGTCGAGTGCTTCCGTCTGACGCCCGAATACTGCCGCCTGACACGGGTGATCCGCGATATCCCCTCTACGGATATTGTCGAAGGCAATCAGATGACCAACTTCCGCCAGATTGCGGAGAATGCGCTGGCCGCACAGGGCGAACGCAGCCGCGATATCCGGGCGCGGGAAGTGCGCTTCCGTAAGGTAGAGGCGGATCATCTGACGCTGGATGAACAGTCTTACACCGTCAGCACCGGGGAAGAGATCTTCCTTCAGTTCATCACACCTGCCCGCGACATTGCCGGATTCCTGCGGCTGGCACTGCCTGCACCTGACGAGCATCACGACGCCCCGCCGCTGACCGACGAGCTGACAGACGCGGCAATCATCCGTGAGGTGCATGTGTATGGGCAGGCGGTCGGCATCGGCGCGGAACTGGCAGGACGCGCCCAACATGCCGGTCTGGGGACGATGCTGATTGAGCGTGCAGTGGAGATTGCAGGGGATCGCGGTTATCGACAGCTTGCCGTGATCTCCGCCATCGGGACACGTGAATATTATCGTCGTCGCGGGTTCAGGGATGGCGCACTGTATCAGACACGCATGTTATAATCTGTAACAAACCGTGCTGTTGTGTGATTCGCGTGGCAGATTTCCGCCTGCTGATATTCGCCGTGTTTTCGCGCCCTGTGGTATGATTAAAGGCGCTGTTTTGCGGTCGGTGAACCGGAAATCGGGGACAATCGACCGGTGCGCTGGCTCTGAATGCTGGAAAGGTGACAATGATCGATATTTACGCAGCGGTGGAGCGCCGTCGCAGATTATACCGGGCTGTGTTTCTGGGGATTACAGTCCTGACGCTGCCATTCTACTGCATCGGGTTTGCCTTACTGGGATCAGCCGGCGGGGGCAGTCGGCAGCCTACCGCGACGATTACGCCCATCGGGGCCAACCGTACACAGACCGCCACCCATACCCGCGCACCCGTGACCACCACCACACTGCTGCCGACCAGTGTGCTGCCGCAGCCGACAAGCTTTATCCCACAGCCGACGGTGTTCATCCCGACCTTTGAGGTGCCGACGCTTGCGCCGACGCTCACGTCGCCGCCAACCTTTATTCCAGAGCCGACCTTTACCGATCTGCCGCCAACTGAACCGCCGACGCTGCCGCCCATTCTGCCGCCGACGGATACACCAGTGCCAGTGTTCGATCCGACGAATACGCTGGAGCCGCTGCCGACCGAATCCATACCCGTCACCAGCGAGTTCCCGACTCTGGCACCTATACCCTGATGAATGGCTGATATTCAAGGCCGACAACCGCTGGAGTGAATCGTTTGGTTGACCTGAAAGCCCACCTTAAAGCGTTGGTAGAGACTCATGCTCCGTCCGGGCATGAAGCACCAGTCCGCGCCCTGCTGCGCGATGCATGGCGTGATCTGTGTGATGAATTTGAGCAGGATCAGCTCGGCAGCCTGATCGGTATCCAGCGGGCGACTGTCCCCACAAAGGACGGAGCGCCTGCCCGTAAGATCATGCTGGCCGCCCACATGGACGAAATCGGCCTGATGGTGCGTGACATCCGCGATGGTTTTCTGCTGGTGCATCGCGTCAACGGGATCGACAGCCGCGTGATGCCCGCGCAGCCGGTGCTGGTGCATGGACGCGAAACCCTGCCCGGTGTGGTGGTGACGGTGCCGCCGCATCTGCTGACGGCTGACAAGCGCAAAAAATATCCTGCAACCGATGAGCTGATGGTCGATGTCGGCCTGCCGGAAGAAACCGTGCGCCAGCTTGTGCGCATCGGTGATCTGATCACCTGTGATGCGCCGCTGCTCGAACTTCAGGGCAAGCGTGTCGCCGCCAAAGCGCTGGATGACCGCGCCTGCGTCGCTGCGGTCACCGTCTGTCTGGATACCCTGCGCGGCCTTCAGCACAGTTGGGATGTCTATGCCGCCGCCACCGTTCAGGAAGAGACCGGTCTGCGCGGGGCAAAGACTGCGGCTTATAAAATCCATCCCGATATCGCCATCGCACTGGATGTCACCTTTGGCAAACAGCCAGGTGTGGACAGCGACGACGGATATGCGCTCGGTGGCGGCCCGACACTCGGTATCGGGCCGAATTTCCATATCCGGTTGAGTGAACGCATCCGCAAAACGGCCAGCTATCACGAGATTAAGTTACAGGACGAAATCCTGACCGGTAACAGCGGCACGGATGCATGGGCGATTCAGATCGCGCATGGCGGCATCCCGACTGCGCTGCTCAGCATCCCGATCAAAAATATGCATTCACCGGTCGAGATCGTCGATCTGCGCGATATTGAGCGCACCGGTCGCCTGCTGGCGCATTTCATCGCCAGTCTGGATGATGACTTCCTGCAAACGATTGACTACCAGCGCCCCGGAAAGTCTCAGGGTGAGGCTGCCGACGAAACAGCAGGGTACTCTGCATGACCTCTCAAACCGCGAAGCAGAACGAAATGACACAGAACGACATCATGCATTATCTTCAACCGCTCTCTGAAGCGGTCGGTGTGTCCGGGCTGGAAGATGAAGTCCGCAGTGTGGTGCTGGACGCGATCGACGGCCACGCCGAACAGATCCGCATTGATCCGATGGGGAATATCACCGCCCTGAAAACCGGCACCGGCCCTGAACCGCGCCTGACGCTGATGATTGACGCCCACATGGACGAAGTCGGCTTTATGGTGACCGGTTTCGACAGCGAAGGGCTGATCCGCTTCAGCAGCGTGGGTGGCATTGATGACCGCATCCTGCCGGGGCTGCGCGTGCTGGTGGGTGAGAAGCATGTGCCGGGTGTCATCCTGTGGAAGCCGATTCACCTTAGCAGTGATCAGAATGTCGTCTCGATCAGTCACCTGCGGATCGACATCGGCGCGAAGGACAAAGGCGGTGTGGAAGCAAAGGTGAAGCGCGGGGATCGTATCGCCTTCTCAAGCCAGTATCGGGAACTGGGCGAACAGGTCGTCGCTGGCAAAGCCTTCGATGACCGCGTCGGCTGTTCGCTGCTGATCGACATCCTGCGTGGGGGGCCGTATCCGGTCGATATTCTGGCGGCGTTCACCGTGCAGGAAGAGATCGGACTGCGGGGTGCGACTGTGGCCGCGCAGAGTCTTCAGCCGGATTTTGCACTGGCGCTGGAAGGCACAACCGCGCAGGACACGCCGAACCCAATCGGGGAAGAAGACGATACCAGCGAGTATAATCCGACCTGTCGCATGGGCGCTGGCCCGGTGATCTCGGTTATGGATCGCAGCATGATCACCAATCCCAAACTGGTGGCCTTCCTGCGTGAGACGGCTGAAGCGAACGGCATCCCTTACCAGTATAAGACACAGCTCGGCGGCGGGACCGATGCAGGCGCGATTCATCAGGCCAACGCCGGTATCCCGTCAATGGTGCTGTCGATGCCGTGCCGTTATATCCACAGCCCGACGGCCTATCTCCACCGGCAGGATTATCACGAGATGCTGCGGCTGGTCACGGCGGTGCTGCACCGCCTGCCAGAACTGCCGGATCGGTTTTACGAGTAGCGATACTTCTGAACTTCACGGCTGACTCACAACTTGCGCTCACGTTCTTCCGTATACTGGGTATTGATCCTAAAGGGTGCATCGCTTCATTAATGCCCACCCGACGCAGATGAGCAGCCGTACAGACACGCGCCGTGCAGGTCGGTGTCGCAGCAGTACGCAGCAGGAGCAGTCAATGCCAGTTACACTCACTCGGCTGGAACCGGGGATTTATCATGCCCAACTCAACGGCACGATTCAGCTCAATGAACTGATCGCCATGCAGCGTGACGGGATCACGCTGGCCGAAGAGTCCGGTGATGGGGCCTATGTCCTTGTCCTGGATGTCAGCCCTGGTACACAGATGCCATTTGATCTGCGTTCCGCCAAACCCCTGCTCGATAACAACCGGGCGGAACATGTCTATGTCATCGGGGCATCGTTCCATATCCGCCTGCTGGTTTCGATGATCGGGCGGTTTTTCGGCTTCGGGAACGTCGAGTATTTTTCCAGCCTGCCAGATGCAGTGGCGAAAGCCAATCGAACCCTGACCACTGCCCCCTGATCTTTCTCCGTATCGCGGCAGGATCATAAGTGCTCTCATCTGTTTCTAATGAAAGATCCGGCGATCTGACCCTTTCAGTATAGAAACGGACTACGGTCCGCTTATTGTTCATGTCACTAATCACAGAGGAATTGTACCCATGGCTACCTGGCAGATTGACCCTACTCATACCACTGTTTCTTTTAGCGTTCGCCACATGATGATCACGACCGTTCGTGGCAGCTTCAGCAATGCTTCCGGCACCATTCAGTACGACGAAAGCAACCCGGCGAACTCCAGCGTGGACGCGAAGGTTGATGTTTCGACCATCAACACCGGCGTCGCTGACCGTGATGCTCATCTCCGCAGCGCAGACTTCTTCAATGAGGAGACGCACCCTGAGCTGCGTTTCAAGAGCAATAACGTTGACCTGAGCGGCAGCAATGCCAAGGTGACCGGTGATCTGACCATCGGGGCCGTCACCAAGCCTGTGACCTTCGATGTGGAATACGTCGGCACCGGCAAGAATCCGTTTGATGGCAGCGAGCGTATCTCCTTCAATGCTGTCGGCAAGATTGATCGTGAAGAATTCGGCCTGACCTGGAACGTGGCGCTTGAAGCCGGCGGTTTCCTGGTGGGTTCTGAAGTGAAGATCGAACTCGATATTCAGGGTGTCAAGGTGACTGAAAACGTCCCCGCACAGACGGCCCAGTAAGACCTGACTGAAGCAAACTGGTCGGACGCGGCATGATGCCATGATGCATGATGCAGTATGCGTAATTCACACGGCATTGTAATTCCTGCACGGACGTACCTTTAAATCGAAAACACTGCGGCTCATCCTGTGTCAGTACCGGTCATCGGCGCTGGCACACGATGAGCCGTTTTGTTTTGCGCTGTTCAGATCGCCGGACGGTCCAGGTTCAGGATCGTGGATTCATACGTGCCCCCGGCGTAAGCCTTCAGTAATTCCAGCAGATCTTCGACAGCGTGCTGCACATCCTGATATGCGCCGTCGTGCTGCGCCTCAACGGTGACGATGATGTCGGTGGTTTCGGCTT
>CAYNDH010000065.1:0-21841 GCA_964395665.1 uncultured Anaerolineaceae bacterium | reverse complement strand
CCTGCATTGTCCGGGGGTTCTGTAAGGTTCAATGAAAATACCTGCCCTTGTAAGGATCTTTAACCCCCCTCCCCCGAAATCACAGGAGAGGGGATTAAAAACAACATAGCCTGTCCCCTCCCCGAAATCGGGGAGGGCCAGGGAGGGGTCAAAACCCTGACTTCAAAACTTCAGCCATTCGGCAATCGCATCATGCACTGCCGGGCGGAACGCCATAATCGCTTCCGCATCGCGCCCGTGATAAACGCGGTTGGTGAGCAGTGCCACCACGACTTCACGCTGCGGATCAATCCAGAGCGATGTCCCCGTAAAGCCGGTGTGCCCGATGCTGTTGACGCTGAAATGCTTGCCGGATGACGAAACACCGCTCGTCCGCAGTGACCAGCCCAGGCCGCGCCGCTCGATCCCTGTGACCGCGTGTTCGGCGGTTGCATCGACCGCGATCTCCATCGGCAGCCAGCGGCGTCCGGCCAGTGCATCCAGCCACGACTGGCCGAAACAGGCCACATCATCCGCCGTGGCAAACAATCCGGCATGACCGGCGACACCACCGCAGGCGCAGGCGTTCTCATCATGCACTTCCCCCTGACAGCGGCGCTGACGCCAGCGGCGATCATACTCGGTGGGGACACATTCGTGCGGGCTGCGCGGGTTAAATCCGGTGCGTTTCAATTCACCCGGCACAGCCAGCCGCGCATCGATCACTTCAGCCACCGATGGCTGTTCGTCAAGGCGGGCGACAGCCTCACCGAGCAGGATCAGGCCGAGATCGCTGTAACGCACGGTGCGTCCGGGGGCATCGACAAACGGATATGCCGCGATCAGTTCAATAGCGCGTGTCTTGCGCACAGCATAAGATACCGGGTCCGGCTGATCAGGTGGCGGGGGCATCGGCCCGATTTCCTGAAACAGATTGCGCCACGGGGCCAGCCCACTGGTATGAGTCAGCAGGTGGCGAAAGGTGATTTCGGCAGGGTCCACCGGGCCGTGAGTCACGGCTTCAGGCGCGGGTGCTATCATCTCAAGTGTATGCGGGTCCTGCATGGCCCCAATCGGACGCGGGCCACCCTTCCCGAATTCAGGGATGACGTCCACCACCGGCGTATCCAGCGTGACCTTACCGTCGGCCACCTGCATCAGAAATACGGTTGTGGTGTACAGCTTGGTGAGCGATGCAAGGTCAAACAGGCTGTCCGGCTGTGTGGGACGCTGGCGGGTTTCAGGGTCAAGGTAGCCATAGGCGCGGTCGATCAGCGGTTCACCTCTGCGATAGACTGCCAGCGCGATGGCCGGTGCGGTCGTCTCCAGCCCATGCCGGATCACCGCTTCGACCTGCTCAAATCCTTCGAGTACATTCGCCATTCGATCTCCCTTTCCTCTCAAGCGATCATCGTCCTGCCAGTATAACGCAGCCGGTCAGTCTTTACGGCGCTTAAACCGGCGACCATGTACAGAATCAAAATGCCGGGTCAC
The DNA here is from genome assembly GCA_964395665.1 of uncultured Anaerolineaceae bacterium. Classification (GTDB taxonomy): domain Bacteria; phylum Chloroflexota; class Anaerolineae; order Aggregatilineales; family Phototrophicaceae; genus JAEZAF01. The sequence goes on along the minus strand of CAYNDH010000065.1, from coordinate 20,368 downwards.
ATCCGGTTGACGGAAGAAAAACCCGGCATTTTCACGATTATTCATGACGGCAAAACGCTAATGTGCGTCTTACGGCTGTGCACTGAAGGCCTGCGGCAGCAGGTAGAACAGTGGGCGGCGCAGATCACCCGGCAGCATCATGCTGTAGGCGACGATTTCCTGCCGGTTGTTGACCGTCAGATCATTGGCAAAGTTCAGATTCCACAGGATCGCCACGCCGATGTCGGTCCGTTCAAGCTGCGCGATCTCCAGCGCCCGAATGGTGTAATTGGCCTGATCTTCCGGCGTGGTGTAATTCATAAACAGATTATGCTCCGGCGGATCTGGCAGGCCGACCGGGAGATCACGCCATGTCGCCCAGCCGAACTCGGTAAACCACATCTGAACGTTATTATGACCGTTCGTGTCCATAATCGTGCGCATATCTTCGATATTGTGCAGATAGAAGAAATGCGGATCTTCGTCCCAGCCGCGATCACCACCCGGCTGACAGCAGCGTGCATCCGGCGGATTTCCCCAGCCATAGGGATGGATACCGATCACCACATCCTGATACTGCCCAAGGCCAGCCGCGTACATCTGCTGCAAATAGGCGCGATCGTCAATTGAAGCATCACCGATGGTCGATGTCGGCGCGAGACCGGCAGTCACAATCACTATATCGGACCGATAGGCCCGGATCGCGTCATAAGCCGGGCGGAAGAGCTGCATATAGCCCGCCCCGCTGAACGGCATCGCATTGGTATTCCACTCACGGCGCAGGTTTGGCTCATTCCAGATCTCGATCGCATCGACCACTTCGCCGATCTTGGTCTGGCTAAAGAGCAGGTTGAGGAAGTTCGCCAGCTCCTGCGGGTTATCCGGCGGTGCGGACTCACCTGTCATAGAACGCAGGTATGGCGGGGCCTTGGCAACACTCAACAGGATATTGAAACCGCGCTGGTGCGCCGTCTCCATATTCAGTTCAAAGGTGCGAAGGCGTTCTTCATCCGGATTGGCAGTGTTCGGCTGTAAAAAGCTCCATGAGGCCTGCACTTTAATCCAGCGGACGCCCATCTCGGTCGCACGGCTGAGGGCAAAATCCCAGTCTTCACGGCTGAGGTTGACATCAATCTGAACGCCGACACGCTCACGATCCAGCGCGGGCAGCGGCGTCGGTGAAATCGTCGGGATTTCGGGTGTCGCCGTCATGGGGACGACCGTCGTCGGCAGGATAATCGTCGCAGGCAGCGTTGACGGTGGCACAGTGACCGAAAGCGGTGTCGTGTCGATCGTCACCGGCGGCCCTACCGTAACGTCCACAGGCGGCGTGACAACCGCCGGAGTCGTATCCGGCAGCCCGGGGACCGTCGCAGTCGATGTAAAGCGCGGCGGGACAGTCGGCGACGGGATGAAAGTACGGGTTGGGCGCGGTGTATTGGATGGCTCCAATGTGTAGGATGAACCGACGATCGCCCCAATCACCACCGGCGTCCGGGTTGACTCTCCACTGGCAGCCACCTGAGTCACAGATGGCACCGGCTCCAGTGTCGGCACGGCGGTTGAATCATTAACGGTCGGCTCCGGCGTGGGGGTGATGAACACCGGAATCGGCGTCGGTGGTACACACCCGACCAGAAGCAGTCCCACAAGAATGATCAGAATCAAGGTTGGTTGTTTCACAATTTGTCGCATCATAGGACTGCATACTACCATAACGATCAGGTGACTTGCTACGGGGATTTCCACCGCTTCAGCCAAAACAGCCTAACGGATTCACATTTTTTGCGCTATAATTAGAACATAAGTTCCTGAACAGTGCGGTGTGATCTTCGCTTGTGTATCACGAAAAAGTCACCTACACTCTTGACATCAGACTGATTTATGCCAGTTTATTCAGAATACAGCAGACAATCCGTCACACAATACACTCATTTTTGAGACTTCAACAGTCAAACACTGCACTTTGTCTATAGACTACATTCAGACGGTCATCGTTCCACAGGGCGATACCCGGACAGGGATAGCAGCAGGGTTCTGTAACGCGGAAGGTCCTGACGACAGTAAGAAAGAGAGCCATGGCAAACGAAAACGGCTTTAACGTACAACAGATCAACATTGAGCAGGAGATGCGCGACGCATTCCTTGATTACGCCATGAGCGTAATCGTATCGCGTGCGCTGCCCGATGCCCGTGACGGCCTGAAACCTGTTCACCGGCGCATCCTGTATGCCATGTACGATATGGGCCTGCGGGCAGATACACCCTTCAAGAAAAGTGCGCGTGTCGTCGGTGAAGTGCTGGGTAAGTATCACCCGCACGGCGACGGAGCAGTCTATGAAGCGATGGTGCGTATGGCACAGGATTTCGCCCTGCGTTATCTGCTCGTCAGCGGACAGGGCAACTACGGCAGCATCGACGGCGACGGCCCGGCAGCCATGCGTTACACCGAAGCCCGTATGGGCGACATCGGCGAAGAGATGATGGTTGACATCGGCAAGGACACGGTCGATTTCGTCGAGAACTTCGACGGCAGCCTGACTGAACCTTCCGTCCTGCCGAGCAATATCCCTAATCTGCTGGTGAACGGGGCCACCGGTATCGCCGTCGGCATGTCCACCAACATCCCCCCGCATAATCTCGGCGAAGTGTGCGATGCACTGGCATTCATGCTCGACCAGTGGGACACGATGGACGATGTCACCGTCACCGACCTGATGCGCTTCATCAAGGGGCCAGACTTCCCCACCGGCGGTCTGGTTTATCGCCACAAGGACGGCGGCGGTGAAGGCGAAGATGATACGCTGGTCGCCGCTTACGCCACCGGGCGCGGCAAGATCACCATGCGCGCCAAATGCCATATTGAAGACATCGGGCGCGGAAAATCACAGATCGTCGTCAGTGAAATGCCCTACCAGACCAACAAGACCACCCTGATCGAGCGGATCGCATCGCTGGTCCGTGATGGCCGCATCGAAGGGCTGACCGATCTGCGCGACGAATCCGACCGGCAGGGGATGCGCCTTGTGATCGAGCTTCAGCGCGGTGTAGAAGCCGGTGAGGTGCTGGGACGCCTGTTCAAGCTCACACCTTTACAGGATACCTTCAGCATCATCATGCTGGCACTGGTCAATCACGAACCGCGTGTGCTGAATCTGAAGCAGGCGCTGAAGGTCTATCTGGATCACCGGCTGGACATCGTGCGCCGCCGCAGCGAATACGATCTCGCACGGGCCAGAGATCGCGCACACATCCTTGAAGGGCTGCTGAAAGCGCTGAATAAGCTCAATAAGGTGATCGAGACCATCCGCAAGTCACCGGATGCTGACACTGCCCGCGCCAATCTGATGGAACTGCTGAAGATCACCGAGATTCAGGCGCAGGCCATTCTCGATATGCAGCTTCGACGGCTGGCCGCGCTGGAAAGCCAGAAGATTCAGGAAGAACACGAAGAGAAGCTGAACCTGATCGCCTATCTGGAAGGGCTGCTGCAAAGACCCGAACAGATGCGCGCCGTGATCGCCGAAGAGATGCGGACGATTAAATCCGCCTATGGTGACAAGCGCCGCACCGTGATCGTAGACAGCACCGCATCCGGTTACAGCGCGGCTGATCTGATGATGCCGGAAGAACGGACATGGGTGCTGTTCACCCCCACCGGCAAAATCTCGCGCCTGAATGGTGACGCAGGGCCGAAAGTCAACGCCTATACCAAAGAGCCGCCGCGCTTCTCGCTGGAAGCGACCACCGCCCAGATTATCTACCTGTTCACCGCCGATGGACGCTGCGCGACGATCCCCGTCCAGCAGTTACCGGAAGCGCAGCAGGAAGCATCCGAAGGCGTGCCATTCCATGACCTGTGCGGCCTGAGTTCGAGTGATGAAGTCGTCGCCGTGCTAAGCCTTCCGGGGAATCTGGAAGAAGGCTATATTTTCATGGCGACCGAAAACGGCGACGTGAAACGTATCCGCACCAGCGACCTGCCGGGTATGACGGCCAACGTGTTCGTGATTATGAACGTCGGTGAGGATAACCGGTTGATCGCCGTGATGCCGACTGATGGCGAGCGCGAGATCATGCTGACGACCAATCAGGCACAGGCGATCCGCTTCAGGGAAGACGAAGTGCGCCCAACCGGTTTACCGGCGGGTGGTATGCGCGGCATCAAGATCGCGGGACAGCGTAACCGTGTCGTGAGCGCCAACATCGTCCAGCCGGATGGTTATGTGTTCACCATTACGGATGATGGTGTCGCCAAGATCTCGAAGATGGAAGATTACCCGGTGCAGGGACGCGCTGGCGGTGGTGTGATCGGGATGCGCCTGCCCAAGAGCAGCCGCGAACTCGCAGCGTCCGCTGTGGGCAATCTGGACGACAAGCTGATCGTACTCACCAAACGCGATAAGCCCAAACTGATCAAATTCAAGGATGCGAAGCTGATCAAGCGCGGCGTGGCAGGCGGGGATATTCTTGTGTCGCTGATCACCAATGACCATGTGACCGATCTCGGCGTCTTCGTCCCGATGTTCCAGCTTCCGGAACTGACTCCGGAAGAAGCGTAGAGGGCTTCGCAGCACAGACACATAACAACAGCGCCTCTCGTCTGAAAGGCGCTGTTTTTGATTCTACTTCGCTCCGGCCTGTTCCTGCTCAATAGCCGTCATCACCTGCTGGAAAACATCATACGGCTGCGCACCAGACAGCAGATAGCGGTTTTCGAAGATCATCGATGGCACAGCCTGTATCCCAAAGCGGGCGGCCTGTGCGATGTCGGCATCGACTGCCGCTTCATACTCCGGCTCGGCCAGCACCGTATCCAGATCCGGCGTGGGAAGGCCAATCGCATTCAGGATGTCCATCAGCACATCCGGCTGCGAGATGTCACGGGCTTCCAGCCAGTAAGCATCCTGTGCGGCATTGTGATACGCATGGCCTTTGCCATTGGCCTGTGCGTACTTTTCGAGAATCAGCGCCGGGCGGCTGTTGATCCCGAACGGGCCGGAGTTGATCTCAAGCCCCTGTTCTTCCTTCACGCGGTTTTTGAAATAGATGCTGCCCTGCTCGATCCGCGCCAGGTATTCCGGGGAAATCGGCGGTGATCCTGCCGGGCGCAGTTCATAGGCGTGCCAGTGAAACTCCACGCCGTACTCCTGCTGGAGCTTATTCAGGTTGAACGATACAAGAAAACAGAACGGGCAGACGAAATCTGACCATACATCAACACGAACGGGTTTTAACATTACGTCAGGATCCTGGGGTTACAGTTACCGATACGGATACATTCTCTGGCGGCTTCAGTTCGACACCGGCGGTCATGCCTTCGAACACTTCCACCACCTGTGTGACCTTATTGCCGTTAATCAGCGCTTCGACACGATAGCTTCCGACCGGCACATCGAAGAAAACGAAATTCTCCTGCCAGTTGGGGTCCGGGTTCACTTCGGAGCCACTGCCCTTGAAGACATACGATGTCGTCGTCTTCTGCACAATGCCAGCGCGGACAAGCTGCACATCGACATCGTCCAGAAATTCCCCACGCGAGCCGATCACCCGACCGGCAATCGTCCCATGCCCGACATACGGCGCAATCCACAGTGCCGGGTTATAGGTGTTGGCAAACCTGTTATCGAACAGCCGCACCTCAAAATGCACGTGGGAGCCGGTCGAATGGCCGGTGCTGCCCATCAAGGCAATCGGGTCTCCGGCTTCCACCCGATCCCCTTTATTCACCAGCGTACTTAATAGATGCGCATACAGGGTGAAAACTTTCTGACGCTGAAAGCCAATGTCATGTTCGATCACCACCGTCACACCATAAGCCGGAGAATTTTCGAAGACCGCCTGCGTGGGGTCATTCGGATCGGTCGAGAAAATCACCGTCCCGGAACCCGCCGCACGCACGGTGGAGCCTAATGGGTTGGGCAGGTCAATTCCGGTATGAATCAGCAGCGGTGCATCTTTCGGACCATTGGTCCCATAGGCGTAATAAGTCGAAGCATTATTCGCGAGGTCTGCCGCCAGCGGACGCTGGAACCAGTAATGATCACGGCCCAGCGGATCACGTGACTGCGGCACATTGAGCGAAGGCAGGCCGGTTGCACGGATCTGCATGGTCGGCACATCGATCACGGCAACTTCTGTCACACCGGCGGGAATCGTCGGCGTCGGCGGCGGAAGGGTTGGCGTCACACCCTGAATGAAGACCACAGAACTGCCGGAATTGCCCTCAACCGGTGAAAACGGCGTGGCGGAACCGGCTTCCGGGGCGAGTGTGGGCGCGACAAAGGTGCGATCCGGCAGCGAAATCGTCGGGATCGGTGAGCCTTCAATGTTGAAACCGCCGCGCAGCACATCCTGCCAACTGCTGGCCGCTTCTGTCGGCGGGGGCAGTGTGGGGACCACGACCTGAAGGCCCGGCCCACTCTGCCCGTTATTCCAGATAACGAACCCGAACAGGGTAAAGACGCCAATGGTGATCAGCAGGGTCAGCAGCACACCGCCGCCAGTGGATTGTCGGCGCATCGTCTAACTATCTCCTGCTTCCGTGGTGGATGTATCGGCCACCTCTTCTTCTGTTGCGGGTGCATCTGGTGGCAGATCGGCAGATGCATCGGCAGGAGGCGGCGTCGCAATGGCGACAGGGGCCTGCGGCGCACAGTTACCTAACTGGTCGATGGTATAAATCTCCAGCATGGCATCAAGCCAGCTAAGGCCGTCTGGTCTATAGAACATCCAGTCATTGATGCCGTTCACGTTGTTGCGCCAGTCACTGGATGCCGGGAATGGCTGCCAGCCGAAATCCGCCGCGATCTGCGTGAAGTCGATAAAATACCCTTCAGGGATTTCCGCCCGCAGACGTCCGCCCTGCTCATAAGCCTGCACATCACCGCTGGATACCGCGTTAAAGTCCCATGGCACCCTGCGCAGCGGCTCCCCAAGCTGGCCGGACTGCGCATCTTCCGTCACACGGACAAAGATGCGCCAGCGCGTGTCAACGGTGCTGTCTTCACGCACCACCTGCACCTGCGGCGGGAAACCCTGACGGGCATAATTGCGATTGATCGAGAAGGCGCGGCCCGTCAGATGCCAGTTACAGGCGGCTTCACCGGGCTGCGGGCGCACATCCCATGACCACCACGCATCATCCAGTCGGCCAAGGAAATCCCACCCGGCAAGCTGATTTACCCGTTCGCGCATGGAACGGAATGAATCATTGACCTGATCGTTCAGCGTGGCCGGATCGACATCGACATCGCCAATCGACGCCATGCGGAAAAATGGCGCACTGGCCGCCCTATCCACCTGCTCGACGTAAAGCTGGCGCGAGTTATCCGGCAGCCCGCCCGAATTGACCAGCGCAGGCGGCAGCGGCTGCCGTGTCCATACCGGCTGATCGTTATTGGCCGGGACGCTGACAATCGACGATGCCCCCGTTTCGGTAAAGGAATAAACCGCCAGATACGGCGCATCCCGTGTATCGACTGCCGCGACAATACTGCTGCCGTCTGGTGACCATGCCGGATGCCGTCCGACACCGATTACACGCGGCGGATCATCGCTGGTCGTGGATTTCACAAAGATCTTATCGCTGCCCGCATCCGAGGCGCTGTAAGCCAGCAGTCCGGCATTCGGGCCTTCGGTATCCGGATGCCATGCCGGGAAATCTTCATTACGGTTTGGTGTATTGGTCAGGTTAACGGCGGTCTGGGTATCCAGCGAGAACACCCATATATCCTGACTCGCGCCGCTTTCCCATGAGGTATAGGCGATTTTACGTCCATCCGGGGACCATGCCGGTGAAAAGTCAGGCATCGCGCCCGAACCGGGAAGCCGCTGCGGAGACTCGGAGCCATCGACGGCGACGATGTAAATATCAAGGCTCTGACCGCTGTAATTTTCATAGACCAGCCAGAAGCCATCCGGACTCCATGACGGCGCGGCCTGAAACGCGACATCAAAAGTCAGGCGGCGTGTCTCACGCGAGGCCAGATCATAGACGTACAGATCCCAGTAACCGGCCCGATTCGATGCATACGCAAGCTGGCGGCCATCGGGGGACCATGCCGGGTCGCGTTCGTCACCGGGATCATTGGTGATACGGATCGGATTGCGTCCACTGTCGATGCCAACCGCCCACAGATCGGTCTGCCCGTTCTGCCGGACGGTAAAGGCGATGCTTCCGCGTGCCTGAAGCGCCTGCGGCAGTTGGGTCGCAGTCGGGATCGGAGAGGCGATCACAACGGCGGGCTGATCTACCGGTTGATCGGTCACGGCAGCATCAGCAGCGCCGAGATTGATGTCCAGCGCCCCTGCCGGAATACTCGGCTGCGCGTCTGGCCGGAACAGCACGACACCGATCAGCACCAGCAGCACCATCACCACCAGCGCACTCAGCATCCGGTTCTGGCGTCGCAGCGGGTCCTCAACGATGCCGGTATCAATCTCGGCACGGGCTGCCCGACGGGCCATGGCGTCGCCGGTAGAACGAGCGACTGAATTACCGGTCTGGCGCACAGCCCTGCCGGAGCCGACGCCCACCCGCTGCGTCATCCCGGAAGCACCATGGAACAACGCCAGCAAGCCCTGAAGCAGCAGCCCCAGCACCCGGAACAGGCCGCCGAAGACCACCACACCCACCCGCAGCAGGCCGTCGAGAAAGACTCCGACTCCAGTCGCAAGTAATGATCCCAGCAGGTCCAGCAGTTTGAGAAACAGCAGTGTCAGTTTATCGGAAAGACGGTAAGCGCGTAATAACATGCGGAATTATTTCAGACTCATCATTCGGTACAGGTTCATCGCCTTGCATTGTACTGACAAATCGGACCTTGAGCAATTGAACGCTTTACAAACGCGCAGCAGTCAGCATAGGGGATGGGGCATCCTGAACCCGGCTGTACGAAGTTTGCATCAACACAGTGATTTTGCGTACAATCGACGTATTCAGCGTGACAATTCAGTCATCCAGTCATTTAAAATTCAAAGGGAAAAGACGCCATGCGGCTGCCATCTCTACTGCCATCTCGACCATTATCTGCACTGTCATTCCGACCTCAGCACACGCTCCAGATACCCGTTCAGCGCGCCCTCAGGCTCAGATGGCTGCTGATCGGCGTCCTTCTGGCCGGGATGACCGGGTTGATTGTCCCGGTCGTGTCGGCGCAGGATCGGGCCGCCGAAACCACGAGCGAATTCGTCACCCATATCGTGCAGCCGGGTGAATCGCTGTACAGCATCGCCACCCGTTACGGCATCACGATGGCACGCATTGCTGAAGCCAATGAACTGACGAACTGGACCTATCTGACCGTCGGCCAGCAGTTGATCATCCCTGGGCTGGAATCCCCCGGTGAAAGCGAAGCGGAAGAGGTGGTTGAAAATCCGCTGGTAGCCGGGGCGCCGGAAATCCATATCGTACAGCCGGGTGAGACGCTCGCCACCATCGCCAACCGCTACGGCATCACTGTCGCCGATCTGCTGAAGGCCAATAATATCGCCAACCCTGACCTGATCTATCGCGGTCAGGAATTGAGTGTATGGACGACGGATTCAGTGGCAATCGAAGAACCGGTTGAGGAGAAATTACCGGATCTCGAACTGGCGCGGCAGATCAATCTGGGCGCACGGCCTGTTGTCCCGGCGGATTTCGACCTGCGGACCGCAGCCGCAGTGCAGACCACGCATATCGTCCAGCGCGGCGAAACACTCTCTCGCATCGCCCAGCAATACGGCCTGACATGGCGGCAGATCGCCGAAGTGAACAACATCCCTAACGTGGACCGCATCAACGCCGGGACGGAACTCATCATCCCCAGCGTGGAAGCCGAAGGCAAACCGATGATCGCCGGTGAGCAGGGGCCAGCCATTATCCCGCCCACACCGACTATCACCACCGGGCGGCTGATCATGGTCGATTTAAGCGACTCAATGGTCTATGCCTTCGAAGATGGCGTGCTGGTCTATACCGCGCTTGGCTCGATGGGCGTTCCAGCGACACCGACCGTACAGGGTGAATATCGCATTTATAATCGCTACCGTGCCCAGACCATGTCCGGCCCCGGCTATTACCTGCCCAATGTGGAATGGGTGCAGTACTTCTATCAGGGCTACGCCCTGCACGGCGCATACTGGCACAGCAACTGGGGCCAGCCCATGAGCCACGGCTGCGTTAATCTGCGCAATCAGGATGCCGAGTGGTTCTATAATTTTGGAGAAATCGGCACACCGGTCCACGTCCGGGCGTAAACCTTTCAACCCGCTGCTGACCTGCAAAAGACAGACTCGAATGTGTCTGTCTTTTGCTTTGATACCTGCATTAGCGAATGTGTCACCATGTACGAAAAGGGTTACAATTCAGTTGGTATGACGCAGGCCATGCGATGCAGACATCAAGGCACAGAAATTTTTCTGATGGCATGAAAATGTCTATAATCCGGCTGTGGTCATAAACTGTATTTTTTTAACCCATAAGGATATTTAAATGCGTCCACTTACCTCTTTAGAGAATACCCTGATTCTAATAGTACTGGGTATTGCCGTCGCGGGTCTGATCTATGCCGGATTGCTGGCGCGTCAGATCCTGGGTGAAAGCAAGGGTTCAGCCAAGATGCAGGAAGTCTGGGGCTATATCCGCTCCGGCGCGAATGCTTACCTGCGCTCACAGTTCCGCATTCTGGCGGTGCTGGTGGTTGTGCTGGCCGTTGCCCTGTTCTTCAGCGTCTATATTGTCAATCCTACACCTTACGCGATTGAGCGCTTCTGCCCTGAAATCGCTGATGCCGTCCACGAGGAACTGCCGCTGACCGCTAATCTGGCACTGGCCGACCGCAACGCCATCATCTACGAGCGTGAAGCGCAGATCGTTCAGCGTGGCAATACCACCTGTGAAGCAGCGCGCATCAATACCGCCATCGGACGTACCGGTGCGTTTATCATGGGTGCAGTTTTCAGCAGTCTTGTCGGTTTTATCGGGATGAATATGGCCGTGCAGGGGAATGTGCGCGTGGCCGCTGCTGCGCTTGATCCCAATCGCGGTTACGGCGATGCCATGCGTATCGCCTACCGTTCCGGCACAATCACCGGGATGCTGACCGACGGTCTCGGCCTGTTCGGAGGTACGCTGATCTTCCTTGTCTTTGGCATCGCCAGCCCGGATGTGCTGCTCGGTTACGGGTTCGGTGCGACGCTGCTGGCGCTGTTTATGCGCGTCGGCGGTGGTATCTTCACTAAAGCGGCGGACGTGGGTGCGGACCTTGTCGGTAAGGTCGAAGCCGATCTGCCAGAAGATGATCCCCGTAACGCTGCCGTGATCGCGGACCTGGTCGGCGATAATGTCGGTGACTGCGCTGGTATGGCTGCCGACATCTTCGAAAGCTATGAAGTCGCGATCGTCGCGGCCCTGATCCTCGGCCTGGCACTCGCCAGCGCTACCGGCAGTCCGATCTTCATTGTCTTCCCGCTGTTTGTGCGCGGACTCGGCGTGCTGTCATCGATCATCAGCACCTATCTGGTCCGTTCCACGACCGGAAAAGACGCGCTGCATGCCATCACACGCGGCTTTTACAATGCAGCCGCGATGGGGATCGTGATGTTCACGATCTTTACCGTCCTCTACATGCACGATGCGGAACTCATTTCCGGTATTGTCTGGCAGCCGCTGGTCCTGCTGATTGTCGGCATCATACTGGCAATCGTCATCGACCGTGTAACCGCTTACTTTACCAGTACCGAGCATGAGCCGGTGCAGGCGATTGCACGCAATACCCAGACCGGCGCAGCGACGACGATGCTCGGCGGCCTTTCCACCGGTATGGAGAGCAGTGTCTGGGCCATTCTGGTGATTGCTGGCGCCATCATGTCGAGCATTGCCGTCTTCTCCGTCGCTCCTATTCTGGATGCGAATGGCAATCAGATTGTGGATACCTCTACCGCGATCCTGTACGGGATTGCGATTATCGGCGTCGGCCTGCTGACCCTGACCGGCAATAATGTCTCAATGGACGCCTTCGGCCCGATCAGTGACAATGCACAGGGTATCGCAGAGCTTTCCGGTGAGAGTACAGAGCAGGGTGCGGAAATCCTTGAGCAGCTCGATGCGGTCGGCAACACCACCAAGGCCATCACCAAAGGCGTGGCGATTGCATCCGCTGTGATCGCGGCGGTTGCGCTGTTTGGCGCCTTCCTGACTGACACCCGTGTCGTGCAGATCGGTCTGGATGTCCCGCTGGAAGAGACCATCGCCGCGACGGGTATCAATATCGCCGAACCGCTGGTGTTCATCGGCTTCCTTGTCGGCGGCGGTCTGATCTTCATGGTCAGCTCACTGCTGATCCGCTCGGTCAATCGCGCCGCGTTCAAGATGATCAACGTCGTCCGGCGCCAGCTTCGCATCCCCGGCGTGATGGAAGGCACAGTCACACCTGATTACGCTGAAGCGGTGGACCTCTCCACCCGTGCAGCCCAGCGCGAACTGCTGCCGATTGGGATCATCGCCATCCTGACACCGATCACGGTCGGCTTCCTGCTGGGTGCAAATGCGCTCGGCGGCTTCCTCGCTGGTATCATCCTGACGGGCCAGCTCATGGCGGTCTTCATGAGCAACGCCGGTGGCGCCTGGGACAATGCCAAGAAATATATCGAAGAAGGTAACTACGGCGGCAAGCGTTCAGAAGCGCATAAGGCCGCCGTCGTCGGTGATACCGTCGGCGATCCGTTCAAGGATACGGCTGGCCCCGCGCTCAACCCGATGATCAAGGTCGTGAATCTGGTGGCGCTGCTGATCGCGCCGCTGGTCGTCACACAGGCCGCGTCTGAAAACAGCGGAGAGCGTACCCTGGTCGTGATCGTCATGCTGGTGCTCGTCGGCGTGATTTTCTTCGCCATCCAGCGCAGCAAACGGGAAGACCCGGAGGCCCTCGCCATGGTCGAAGCCGTCTCCAGCAGTGCCGGTTCTCCCACTCCGCAGTAAACCCGTATATCAGAAAAACACTCCAGAGGACTGCATTCGCGGTCCTCTTTTATTTTTCCATTGTCTTTTCCATCGTAAGGTAAGCAAAAGTGACAGCCTGACGGATCGTGTTTACAATCTGCGGAAATCTGTCAGACTTTCGTAATATCAGGAGACACCCATGACTTATTCAATCGTGGCGCGCGATCCGCAGACCGGGGAAATCGGTGTCGCCGTACAGACTGCCCTGCCCGGTGTTGGGCGCATCTGCCCATGGGCTGAAGCCGGAGTTGGCGCAGTGGCAACACAGGCCCTCTCGCGCATGTCGCACGGCACCAGCGGCCTGCATCTGATGCGTAACGGACATACCGCACCGCAGGCACTGGCGGCGGTGCTGGCCGGTGATCCGGATGCGCCAGTGCGTCAGGTCGGGATGATCGATGCGCACGGCAGCGCGGCAGCGCATACCGGCAGCCGAACGATCCGTTACGCTGGGCATCATATCGGGGAAGGCTACGCGGTACAGGCCAATATGATGGCGCGTGATACCGTCCCGGCGGCCATGTCCAGCGCATTTGAAAGCGCCAGCGGACGGCTGGTGCAGCGCATCGTGGCGGCGCTTCAGGCAGCCCAGGCCGAAGGCGGTGATTTTCGTGGTCAGCAGTCCGCCGCGCTGATCATCGTCAGCGGGACACTGACGCCGCAGCCCTGGCAGGGTGTGCTGTATGATGTGCGGGTGGACGATCATCCGACGCCGGTGGCTGAACTGGAACGCATCTGCAACCGGCATCTCGCCTATCAGATTTCAGGTGAGGCGGCAGCATTGGCGACCGGCGACAACCCACAGATCGAACAGGCCATGCAGCGTTATCAGGAAGCGGTCGTGCTGGACCCGGATGACTTGCAGATCCGCTTCTGGTTCGCGCTGGAAATCGCAGACAAAGCCCGCGCCTTTGACGCCGCCGCGCCGATCTTCCGCGAACTGTTTGCCGCAGATCCGATGTGGGCGGAATGTCTGGTGCGCTATGCCGACAGCAACCGGCTTGAAACTGAAGGGCTGGTGGAGCGTATTCTGGCGTTGAGGTAAAACACAACGGGCGTGAAGAATACCGCCCAACGGATCGCCTAATGCACCGGCACCAGATACCCTTCGCGCAGCCAGTGCTGGATCGTTTCCGCACCCACGCCGACGGCCTGCGCCTGCTCGAACGTGATTCCCGCTGGACTCTGTATCAGCAGCGGAGTCAGCGCGTCAAGTGAGGTGTAATCCGCCCGGAAATCGTGATAGATCATCCCGGCGGCGTTGATGTAACACCACGGCGCCAGCCAAAAGCGCGTCGTTTCGTCGATAGTCGGATGCCGATACTGCATCGGCGGCATGACTTCGGCATTCAGGATCAGATCCGCGTAACGGGCAAGCTGATGCTCCATGCTGTAATGTTCATGCAGATAGCGGAGCGTTTCCGGTGAGGTACGCCGCCCGCTCCGGATAATATCCGCCGCAATCCGGGCCGCAGAGTCGGCGTCGTCATAATCCACCTTGTCGATCAGGTCATCCGGCAGCAGTTCGCGATGGGTGGCGATCCGGGCAGCAATCGACGGCGTGCCGCAGCCCAGTGACTCATACACGGCATTCCCAAACGACTCCGGAAAACTGCCGAGTGACAGCGTGACCGCCCCTAGTGAATAATATCCCGGCAGCAGATGCTGTGGCAGCCACGGATGAAACACAACATGCTGCTGCAAGGCCCGTCGATGCACCTGCGCCTGCACCTCATCATAAAATGCCTGTAAATCCGGCGTAAGCTGAACATCCAGCCAGCGTGGAATCAACACCCGCAGGTTCGAAATACCGTATTCATGCACCAGCAGATCAACCACGGCCAGCGTCTGCGGGATGCCTTTCGTCGGTTCTGGCCGGTGCGGATGCAGCACCACCACATGCTGCGCCGGGTCGAACGGCAGCAGCGCCAGCAGTTCATCACTCGGCGGCGTCGGCTTAAAGACCGACCAGTCCAGCCCATTGTGGACAACCTCAACCCGTTCCGGCAGTTCCGGGAAGAAGCGCCCGACCGTCGCCTCATAATACTGCCGCGAATATTCCGAGATCAGGATCAGCCGGTGTGACTGAAACAGAAATCCGCCGAGAATCGTCTCTGGATAGACGTTATCCCGCAGCGACACCACCGTCGGGATGTGCTGATAGGCAAATGGGAACAATAATTCACCGTCATGCATGTAGAAGCGGTCAGCATCACGCAGGCCATCTCCCACATCCTGAAGGATGGACGCCATATCATACGCCGGGACACCATACGGCATCGGGAACGGCTGATGAAAGCGCAGCACGGGCCGCACTTCGACATTTTCATGCCAGCGAAACGGCTCGGATGACCCCTCTGACCGGGTGCAGTAGAGCACCACCTGATGCCCCTGCGCACCGAGATAGATCGCGACATTCTTCAGATGCTTTGAGGCGCCCCCCGTGATGTATTCGGGGAACTGGGGATTAATAGAGAACATCGCGATCTTCATGATTTTTAGAACGACTCCTGATACTGGATAGACGCAGATCAGAACGGCGCAGGGCTGGTCTTCACGCCGGTCGAGATCCGTGAAACGCACTAAAACCCCGGTTTAGAATCAAAGAGCGATCCAGACTGGATTGCTCTTTTTATGTCTCAGTTTCAGCTTCAGGCCGGGGATAAATTCAGCCATCAGCTATTCATCAGCGATCCCCAACAGCAGACCATCCGCATCATGATAGCCTTCATTGTCGATCTTCAGCAGGCCGTCGGTCTGTTCAAACAGCCATTCCCACAGCGGATCAATCAGGCGGATACCATCTTCAAGCGCGTTATCCCCGAACAGGATCTCGGCGGAAAGGATCAGCCGCGTCTGGCGGATGCGCTCGGTGACGACATCACGCACACGGGTATCTTCATCTGTCTCGAACTCGGTTTCGTCCAGTTCTTCCAGCAGATCGTCGATCTCATCCGCAAACAGATCATCACCGGGCCGGTTGAAATCAATCTCGGCGTATTCCTGCCCCTGATAGGCCAGCGCCAGTGTCTCATACGGTGGTGGCTGGCGCGATAACAGCGCATAATCCGGGTTGACCGCCGCGAAGACCTGCCGCAGATCGTCTGCGCTGGGTGCAAAATCACCGGGGACGAGAAAGCGCATAAAGTAAGCCATTGATTGCCGTTATCCATTTCTGTTGCTAATTCAGACACTCTCTAAATCTCAGGTGTTGCAGCGATACACTTCAGTTACGCTGCGGATGCTCTCAATCCGGCCAAAGATGCGTGTAAGCTGGCGGCTGTCGTGCAGTTCCAGCACCAGGCGCACGGTCGCGATCCCCTGCCGGGTGCTGACGCTGACATCGGTGATATTGACTTTTTCGTCAGCGATCACGGTGCTAAGGTCTTTCAGCAGGCCACCGCGATCATAAGCGATCACCTCAACCGGGATGATATAGCTCTGCTCTTCACTCGACCCGGCCCACGAGACCTGAATCAGACGGTTCGGCTCCAGTTCACGCACACGGTCGATATTGGTGCAGGTGGTGCGATGCACGGTCACACCGCGCCCGCGTGTCACATAGCCGATGATCCCGTCACCCGGCGTCGGGTTACAGCACGGCGCAATATTCGTCAGCAGGCCATCGGTCCCCATGATCTCGACTCCGTGCGAGTCGTCATCGAATAACGGCGCCACCCGTGGCCGTGTCTTAAAGACCGTGATCGCGTCGGATTCCTGCTCCTGCTGAAGGCGGTTCGCTTCGTCGAAGGTGTGCTGGCTGATCTGCGCCGTCGTTGTGTCCCCCGCCCCAATGGATGCGAAGAAGTCATCGACGCTGTTGAAATCGAAGATCTGCGCGACTTCGTCAAACGAGAAGCGGTCGAGCAGTGCAAGGCGCTTCAGTTCGCGCTCCAGTGTCTCACGCCCAAGGGTGATATGGCTTTCGCGGTTGAGCTTGCGGAACCACTGCTTGATCTTCTGACGGGCGCGCTGCGTCTTGGTATAACCGGAGTCTTCGTTCAGCCAGTCAAGGCTGGGGCCGCCCCGATTCGACGTAATGATCTCGACCTGATCACCGCTTTGCAGCTCATAATTGAGATTGACCAGCTTGCCGCCGATTTTCGCACCACGGCAGCGGTGACCGACTTCAGTATGCACGTGATAGGCGAAGTCAATCGGTGTCGCCCCCTGCGGCAGATCAACGATGTCGCCTTTGGGTGTAAAGACATAGACCCGATCCTGAAAGACCTCATTCTTGACCGTATCCATGTAACCTTCGGTATCTTCGGACAGATCCGGGCCGAATTCCATCAGGCGGCGCAGATAGCTGACCTTGTTCTCGAAGATTTCGTCACGATCTCTGGTGCCTTCTTTATAGCGCCAGTGCGCGGCGATACCGTATTCGGCGTGTTCGTGCATTTCCCATGTGCGGATCTGCACCTCAATCACCTTGCCGTTATTGTCAATGACAGCGGTGTGCAGGCTCTGATAGAAGTTGTTCTTCGGCCCCGCGATATAGTCATCGAATTCGCCGGGGATCGGATGCCACAGGTTGTGGACAATCCCCAGCGTCTGATAACAATGCGCCTTGTTATCGACGATCACACGGATGGCGCGCACATCATAAATCTGATCGAAGGGAAGCTGCTTGCGCTGCATCTTGTTGTGAATGCTGTAGATGTGCTTCGGGCGTCCGCTGATGTGTGCCTGAAGGCCGTCGCGTTCCAGTTCCAGCCGAAGCTGCTGTTCAACTTCGTGCATATAGCGTTCACGGTCGGCGCGGCGTTCGTCGATCTGGGTGGCGATGCCGCGATAAACTTCCGGTTCCAGATAGCGCAGCGACAGGTCTTCAAGTTCCCACTTGATCTTCCAGATCCCAAGGCGGTTTGCCAGCGGCGCGAAGATCTCAAGCGTTTCCTTGGCGATCATCTTCTGTTTGGCTTCGGCCATATAGCCGAGCGTGCGCATATTGTGCAGGCGGTCCGCCAGTTTGATGAGCACGACGCGAATATCATCGCCCATGGTCATCAGCATCTTGCGGAAGTATTCCAGTTCGCGATTGATCGTGCGGCTGCGCTTGCCGGTATTCTGCTTCTCGGTGGGCAGCGGCAGATTCTTGAGCTTGGTGACGCTGTCCACCATCATCGCGATCGTATCGCCAAACTCGGTACGCAGTTCATCAAGTGTGACGGGCGTATCCTCAACGATATCATGCATCAGGGCGGCGGCGATGGCTTCGGCGTCCAGCTTCATCTCTGCTAAAATGAGCGCCACCGCAAAGCAGTGGGTAAAGAACGGCTCTCCGGACTTACGCATCTGCCCGTGATGAGCCGCTTCAGCTTTAAGATAGGCGCGCTCGATGATGGCATAATCGTTGGGCGAGAGATTCGACAGATGGCTGAATAAATACTGAAGATCGACTGGGGTTGCTACAAGTGACATAAGGCGGGTTCCCCCATCCCCTTGAGTTCTGGTCTATCCTGATTCTATACGGCTTTGGTGAAAGAGAAAAGCACTTCAGTCCGCAAACCGGATTGGATCAGATCCAATCTCACCCACCAGCGGCATAAACGCCGCGCCAGCGAGTCAGATTGATATGAGTGAAAAGGAGCAGACGGCTTTGTTAGACGTTCAGGAAGCTGTAAAACGAATACTGGATCAGATTCCGGTACTGCCAGCGGAAACCATCCCGATAACAGCGGCATTTCAACGGACACTGGCTGAGGGTATCACATCAGCAGTAGACCTGCCGCCGTTTGCCAATTCCAGCATGGATGGCTACGCGGTGCGTGCTGAGGATATTATACAGACGCCGATCACCCTGCCAGTTATTACTGATATTCCCGCCGGAACTTCCCCTGACATCACGCTCAAACGCGGACAGGCCGCACGCATCATGACCGGTGCCCCCCTGCCTGCTGGCGCGGATACCGTGATCCCGGTTGAGGACACCGACAGCGTATGGGATCTGGGCGGGCCGCCGCCGCAGACCGTGACGATTCGGAAAGGTGCGCCGAAAGGCGCTTCTGTCCGCCCGATTGGTGAGAACGTGCGGCGCGGCCAGACCATCCTGCACGCAGAAACCATCATCCGGGCGCAGGATGTCGGGATACTGGCCTCAATCGGCATGGCACAGGTGGCGGTCGTGCGTCAGCCGCGTGTCTGCATCCTGACTACCGGTGACGAACTGCTGCTTCCCGGTGAACCGCTGGAACCGGGCAAAATCTATGACGCCAACAGCCCGATGCTGGCCGCACTGGTGCGGCAGTACGGCGGTCAGCCGGTGGTGCTGCCCATCAGCCGGGACGATCTGGACTCCGTTCAGGCGCTGTTTCAGAACGCACTCGCTCATCAGCCGGATATGATCATCAGCTCGGCAGGTGTCTCGGTCGGCGCGGCGGATTACGTGCGGACCGTGCTGGAAGCACTCGGCCAGATCGACTTCTGGCGCATCAATCTGCGCCCCGGCAAACCGCTGGCCTTCGGGATGCTGCACAGCCCTGACAGCGAAAACGGTCAGCAGATCCCGTTCTTCGGCCTGCCGGGGAATCCGGTTTCCGCCATGGTCACATTTGATGTCATCGTCCGCCCTGCGCTGCTGAAACTCCAGCGGATGAGCGATGCAGTTGAGGCCGAAACGATCACCGCGCAGGTCGGCGAACGCATCGAGTCCGACGGACGGCGCAGCTATCTGCGGGTGCGGCTGTCACATGACGGGGATCAGGGAGTGTGGACCGCCACTCTGACCGGCACCCAGAGTTCCGGTGCGCTGATGTCCGTGGTTGAAGCAGATGGCCTGCTGATCATCCCGGAAGGTGTGCACGTGGTAGAAGCGGGTGAAGTGCTGCCGGTGCGCCTGCTGCGTGCGCTGCCGGTGCGGTAGCACGGACGCGCCAGAACGACAACGCAACATGTGAACACTCTACAGCAGCTAAAGCTGCGTAGCTTCTTGGACACGCACGGCCTCGACTGCACCCACGTTATGTCCAACCGGTGTGACCCACCGGGATCGTGTCGATCCATAAGATCGTTTCAAAATATTGATCGCGGCATTGTGGTCTCGATCCATACTGAGACCACAGCGGCCACAAGTCACCCATCGTACTGACAGGTCGAAGTCTTCAAACAGCTTGTCACAGTTCGAGCAGGACATCGAGGTATAGCGGGGATCAACAAAGATGAGTTCACGACCGGCGCTTCCAGCCTTGTACGTGAGCAGCTCTTTGAAGATGGACCAGCCGCTGTCGAGAATGCTCTTACTGAGACGTTTGTTGCGGACCATGTTGCGAATACTGAGATCTTCCAGTGCGATATGATCAAAGGACCGCATCAGATCGAAACTGAGCTTGTGCAGGAAGTCGCGACGCTGGTTGGCAACATGCTCATGCTGACGCTGAACGGCCTTGAGCGCTTTACGACGAT
>CAYNDH010000064.1:0-21958 GCA_964395665.1 uncultured Anaerolineaceae bacterium | reverse complement strand
GATTACGTCGGAACGATATAACATAAAATAGTTGTTGGACCGCGCTCTTACCCAAGAATCTGCCAAGACAACCGGGTTCTACAAGGAGTGCAATTGGATCAACACGATAGAATTCCCAACCATCAACGGCGTACCGTTTTATTACCCCTTCCAGATAGTCGGCGGCGTCTCTACCTGTTGAACTACTATTCCTAACTCTAATATCTGGCGGAATTTGGATCATCTTGTATTCGTATGTCATTACATCCTCTTTGTGGTGTATACAAAGTAAGAACACTATTTACAAATTATACGCTGCTTTCCGTAGACTTGAGTTAATAAAAAAGGTTAGAAACCTGTTATATACATGTGATTTGTGATTTGAAAGATCCAATGATATTTGTGTTCGATCATTCAGATTAGTACGCACTTAGGAAGCTTCTACTCTGTTTTATCGAAGTTAGACGCAAATCGTATAAAAATGACAAGGACACGGCACTGGCCGTGTCCCTGCAAAATTCGTCAGGGCCGGATTCTTCCGTCCCACGCTGATAGATAACCTGTTTTCAGATCGCCTACAGATCTTCACCGATCTGCACGATTGACGTTTGATAGCTCACGCTGGTGTCTGGCACAACCTGGGTCGTCCCCGTGTCTTCAATCTCCGCCACCGGAACTGTCTCCGGTGCGCCGATATAACCACCCAGACCGGCGGCAATCGCACCGATCACCATGGCAACCGCCAGCGCTGCGGCCAGTCGGCTGAACGAGTTCCTGGCCTGCTCGGCAGCTTCACGGGCCTTGGCTTCTGTTTCCAGACGCGCCTGCATCAGCTTGTTTTCAACTTCCTGCTGAAGTTCCTGTGCGCGAACCTGCGCCTGCTCATAGACTTCCTGTGCCTTCTGTTCGGCCTGCTGGCGCAGTTCTTCCGCACGCTGACGGGCGACATCGCGGGACTGCCGGGTCTGTTCCTTGACCTGACTAAACTGCTCTTCCCACTTCTGCACCTGACGAGCGGCTTCCTCACGGCTCATGTTGCCATTGGCGGCCAGCACATCGACCAGCGAATTACGGTCAACATCGCTGGCAAGGTTTTCACCACGGCGCAGCACCCGCTGGAGCGCAATATTGATGATTTGTCCGGCATGATCGGGATTGCGGGCCGCCGCCTGCGCCGCTGCCTTCACATCCTCAACCGCGGCTTCGGCCTGCTGCTGGACCTGGTTCGGGTCCTGCCCAGCCTGACGCATCAACTGTTCGGCCTGCATCCGAATCTCATCGAAGGTCAGATCCTGAAACGACAGCGCATGCTGTACATCCGGTGAATTCTCAATCGCGGTATCGCTTAGATTGGAGAGACCGCTGGCGGTAATCTGCGCGGAATTCTGGATGCCATGCGCCAGTGTGGAGAGCGTCTGCCCGGCCATATTGCCGACACCACCCACGACACCACCGGCGACATTGGCCGCGCCACCGACGACGCCACCCGCCACATTCGCCGCGCCGCCTGCCATCGAACCCGCCAGATTCACGCCGCTGCTGACAAGACCGGCAAAGCCGCTCATCAGACGACCGATGCCGCTCATCACAAACAGGACGGTGACGATACCGGAGACCGCCCACACCATCAGCCCATGCAGCAGGCCGTCCGTGTTATTCGGGATGCCAGCGAAGTAAGCGGCTGCCCAGCCGCCAATGAAGAGGGCGATCAGGTTACTGATCATGATCCATGCCGCCGCACCAGTCGCAAGCTGGCCGGGGCTGGCAGAATCTTCGCCGTATTCGGGATGAATCTGCGTCAGGCCGAGTGAGAGGCCGAGCAGATTGAACATGAACATCAGCGCCAGTGTGAGCAGCGTCCCGGCGATGACCGCGCCCCACGAGATGCGTGCTGCCGAAGCAGGTGGCACGACGACATCGATGCCGTCAGTATCAGGGTTGGGGACAGTCTGAACGAATACGGTCTCCGGGCTGGCGGCGATCGCCGGAGCAGGGGTTGTACTGATGGCAAAGACAGCGACGAAAGCAGCGACGATAAAAGCCGCCATCAATCCGATAAGAGCGAATCGTTGAGCACGCGGTTGAGCACGCATAGGCTTTCTCTTCCTTCCTCTTAAACAGATCTGACAAAGGGCATAAGCACTGAATAGATTTACATCATCTATGATCGTAGCTGATGACTGCCACGACCTTTTAGGCATATCGGGGGAAATTGATATAGGTCAGGTGACGGTAAGATGTGTGACTGTAAGGCGAACAGCAGGCAAACAGAAACAGACAGCGCGTGGCTGTCTGTCCTGATGCATTCTGATTACGATTTTAGAGATCAGCCCCTACGCCAGATCCCCTTCGAGATCCTCAATCGTCCGTTCGATCAGATCGACCGCTTCGCCCAGAGTCTCGGCATCGAAGGCGAATTTCGCACCGGCAGTCCCGAACAGCTCATACAGGTTCTTCGTCCCACCGAGCGCCAGTCCACTGCGGTAAGCGCTCACCGCCCCGGCCTGATCCTTCAGCGCATTGGCCCACACCTGCACCGCGCCAAGCTGCGCCAGACCATACTCCACATAATAGAACGGATAGCGGAAGATGTGGTGCTTGCGATGCCAGCCGGTCTCTTTCACATCCTCAAGGCCGGTGTAATCCGCCGCGACCATGAAGCGATCCCACAGTTCGGCCCACTTCGCATCACAGTTCGCCGGATCAGCGGCGGCGTTTCCGCTGGTATAAGCCCAGTGCTGGAAGGCATCCACAACGGACATATACGGCCAGAAGAACAGGATCTTCTCAAGGTGTTCGATGCGGTCGCGTGCGGCATCCTGTGCGCTGAAGTAGCCGCCGTTGTCCTGCGTCAGATACGGCGCCGCCAGCAGCTCCATCGCCATTGATGCGACTTCGGCGAACTCAATCGGGTAATCGCGCTGGTGAGTGTAGGGCAGATTCAGTGTCTCGAAGCCGTGGAAGGCGTGGCCGACTTCGTGCAGCAGCGTCCGCACATCTTCGCGCTGATTGACGGCGTTCATGAAGACGAACGGCGTCTGCGAAAGTGGGAAGCCGGTACAGTATGCGCCGACGCCCTTGTTTTTCCGGTTGGGCAGGTCCAGCAGATCGTCCTCGCGCAGGCGCTGATAGTAGCCGCCGAGTTCGGAATCGACATTATTGAAGATCGTCTCCGCTTTTCCAGCGAAGTCCTCAATCGTATCCCAGACATTGATCGGCGCGCGGCCTTCAGGATCAACGGCCAGATCCCACGGGCGCAGCGTATCGAAACCGAGTTTTTTGCGCCGTGCTTCGTTGCGTTTACGCGCCGCCGGGACGACGACCTGTTCAATGGCATTGTGGAAGGTGATGCAGTCTTCCGGTGTGTAATCAAAGCGGTGGCGTGCCTGCCAGATATAATCGCGGTAATTGTCGAAGCCGGTGTTAGCGGCAAGCTGCTGACGCACGTCAAACAGCCTGGTCCAGATCTCATTGGCAGGCTGGCGAACGCCCAGATAGACATTCATGCTGGCACGCCATGCCCGTTCGCGCACATCGCGGTCCTGATCGCGCTGGATCTTCTGAATCTGCGGGAGGGTCAGCTCTTCACCTTCCCATTCGACTGTCAGCGGGCCGACGATCTTGTTGAATTCCATCCCCAGCACCTGTTCGCGCTGCTTGAGGGGGATATTCTCATCACGATACAGCGCGACATCGGTCCGCATCCGTTTAAGCGGCAGTTCCATCCCTTCAGGGGTCAGGCCGCTTTCCAGCAGTTTGGTATTGAGGACGTTCTGCGCTTCTTCCAGCTTGGGATACACCGTCGCCAGCAGATTTTTGTAGACGGTTTCGGCCTGTTCGTCGCTGGTATCCTGCGTGGTGGCGACACGGGCGCGGGAAAAGATCTCGGAGACGATATTATCCACAGCGGTCCAGTCACGCAGCCAGCCGTCGATGGTGTCAGCATTCAGGTCGCGCTGCTGTAATTCAGCAAACAGCGGCTGAAGCTGGTCCCATGTCCAGTCTTTCACTTCTTCATAGGTCTGCGGCAGCATCCCTGACATCAGGCATCCCTTTCAAAAATTTTTAAATGGTTGAGAGGATTGTAGCGCTGACAGTCATTGAAGACAACGGCTTTGGATACAGATACTCAGCAAGAATGAAGGGTTACAGGGAGAGAATCCGCACATCTCCTATAAAACTTTCCAGTGTCTGAAGGTGAGGTCGCACTGAGGGGGGATATGAACTAATCAAAGGTGCCGGGATAACCAATTGCACACCAGCCACTTTCATTTCGTTGAACTGATTTTCTGATACACCCTCCTGAAGTGTGAGCAGATGTTTATTTGGAATTCTATCAGCCTCATTAAGAATTTGTCGCCATCTGTCCTTGCAAGTAGTTTTTACGGCTAGCATTCGCAGCCTAGACTGAGGGTAATTTGCGTCTTGGTAACTCTGTACAGAGGGAAAAATAAAATCTGGCCTCTTATCACCTTCAGTGACAGGTTGCCAGGAAAAACTCGTGTTCTCCTGAAGCCCTTCTTCAATAAATACAGCTCTTGCATGTAATTCGAGCGAACGTCCAGACCGTGCTTTTCTTCGCTGAAGAACTGTCTGTGCCCGATCAATAAATTCATCAATACTTTCGAAGCCCTGTTGTATATGCGGCAACTCGATAGCATTTTCTACACTCTTGAACAATATAAACTCACACTCACGGCGTTTCATTAGCCGTTTATCAGGATCAAGACCATTACCCGGCCATAATGCAAGCACTTTTTCAATAATCTCTGTTGTACTGGGAAATCGATTCAACCAAGCGGTGGGCATATCTGAAGGATCAAGCCAACATATAGATTGGACCAGCGGTAAATCTGATACAGGAGCTTCCCCAAAAACGTGTGTGTACCATTCACCGGGTTCAACAGGTCCAATTCGACTTTCGATTATTTCTTCTTCGGTTTCGCGCTCACATACCCATACATGACAAACGCTTTCTGAAGTTCCGCCAATATTGAACACAAAAACAGCAAGCGCCCCTGTATTTTCAGGATCAAGTAATGCTGAGCTGGAACCTCCGAAATTGGTAATTCGTGCCTCATCACGGGTTCCTCCTCGCAGTTTGTTGTTATACCAGACGGTGCGGACCCGTCTGGTATCAGTATGAGAATCTATATATACATCACACCAGATATCTGGATTGTTCTCAGCAGGCCTGTTTAGTTCTGGAAACACTTTGAAAAGAACCGATTTTGGAATATAAGGACCTGCCTGATGTGAACCATTTGCAAGGGTATCATTTCCAGAAAGGCGTTTAACATACCAAAGATATTGTGGACGGGTATATTCGTCCAGCCAATCGGATAGATCAGCTAATGCCATTGTTTCCTCTATTATCTGATACAGCCACTAATCTCACTGCTTTTTGTTTCGTTTTTTAACCAGTTTGCAGCTTTAGTAACTACCTCACTGATCTCAAGAGCATCACGACCTCTTACAGCACATTCCCAGATAGTGAGTATTTTCCAGCCCATGCTTTCCAGCAGAGCAGCATTTTTTCTGTCTCTATCAGCGTTACGCGAGATTTTTTCCTGCCAGAATTCTTTTCGTGTGGAAGGCCACTTAAACAGAGAGCACTCATGCCTATGCCAGAAGCATCCATGTACCATTACTACAGCACGATAGGCCGGAAAAACGAGGTCTGGCTTTCCCGGTAATCCTTTATCGTGAAGCCGATAGCGAAATCCCAAGGCATGCAGACCTTTACGTATGACCATCTCAGGTTTGGTATCTTTACCCTTGATACCAGACATCATACGGCTGCGCGTTTCCCTGTTGACAATATCAGCCAAAAGGCAACCTTTCATTAGCAGGTTCTTCAGCAACTACCTTTTTTTCAATAATCCAAGGTAGCATGTGCCTTGCAACTGATTCAATGGCCGGAACTACGACAGCATTGCCAAACTGCTTATATGCTTGGGTGTCGGAGACCGGAATAATAAAACGGCGTTTTTCAGGTTGGTCAAAACCCATCAGACGCGCACATTCTCTTGGAGTAAGGCGACGAGGATTGCCATTTTTCTGACGAATCAGTATTTCCGATCCATCCTTGTAGTAACGCGCAGACAGAGTTCTTGATATATCTTCTGGTCCCACCAGTCCAAATCCAAAGCCATTCCCCTTCTGACGATGTTTTTCGGCGTAACCCTGAAGATAACTCCACAAATGATCTGTAAGCGTGTATTTCTCAGAAACTCGCGCATCAACTCCCTGTGTAAATGGTTTTTCTTCTGGCTCTGAACCATCTTCA
This sequence comes from uncultured Anaerolineaceae bacterium, assembly GCA_964395665.1. Lineage (GTDB taxonomy): Bacteria > Chloroflexota > Anaerolineae > Aggregatilineales > Phototrophicaceae > JAEZAF01. The sequence goes on along the minus strand of CAYNDH010000064.1, from coordinate 15,690 downwards.
GGATGGAGAATAGATGACAGCTTTGGCCCTGAAAACGGATCAGGAATATACATATCTTCAAATGTGAACCCATTTAAATCCCTGAATCCGGCAATCAGAATGCGTTCGCGATGTTGTGGTACCCATGAACGTCCATTGATGACTTTCCATTTAATGTGATAGCCGAGTTCCCTTGTCAGAACATGATGGATAACCTTAAATGTGTTACCCTTGTCATGATTGACAAGATTTTTGACATTCTCCAGCAGAAACGCTTTGGGACGATGGTGGGAGATTATTCGGGCAAGATCAAAAAATAGCGTTCCCTGAGTAGTATCAAGGAAACCATGTGGACGGTTTAAAGCGTTCTTTTTTGACACACCCGCAATCGAGAATGGCTGACAGGGAAAACCCGCCAGGAGAACGTCATGCTGAGGAATTGCTGGCGCAGGTATTTGGGTAATATCACCGGCAACCTCATGATCGCATCCGAAATTGGCAATGTAGGTTTTGGTTGCGTATTTGTCCCATTCACTGGTAAATACACACTGCCCTCCTACAGATTCAAACCCTAGTCGCATACCACCTATTCCGGCAAACAGGTCAATAAACCGGAAACTCGGTGTCTGTATTCTCTCTTTAGCGTGTGCTGACGTTATCAATTTGATCACTGCCTTTTTAGGTGTAGTTTGACCACCTTCCCATCTGTAGACAGTTCGTTCAGTATAGCCGGTCATTTCGGCTACCTGCGAAACTGTCAATCCTGCCTGTTGCCTGAGTTGAGAGAATGCATTCATCATAATCCGGGAATCTTAATGACATTTTGTCACATCTATTCCCTACTATATCAACGCTATAAAATTTTGGCAATTATCCAAGCATCTATACTTGACCCTAGAAATTATTTTTAAAGCAATTACAATCAGGTTCCTTATGTTCACCAGTGAACAGCGTACTTCAATGCGTCTGTCCGCTGAAGATGATGAGAGTTCGATTCGAGGAAATCAAGTACATGGCATCAACGCACGGTCCAAAGGCGAAAGCACAGCGCCGGTTCGGGGAAGTCCTCATGCCGCGCGCAAAATATCAGAAGATTGTCGAAGCTCGTCCGTACCCACCCGGCGACCATGGCAAGGAAAAGCAGTTCCGTTCTGGCCGCCGCAGTGACTACGGTCAGCAGCTCGACGAAAAGCAGAAGCTGTCCTTCATGTTCAACATCCGTGAGCGCCAGCTCCGTAATTATTACAAACGCGCCATCAAGATGCCGGGTCGTACCGGCGCTAATCTGCTGGCACTGCTGGAAACACGTCTCGATGCCGTGGTGTACCGCGCCGGTTACGCCGCGACCATCTGGGCATCGCGCCAGATCGTCAATCACGGCCATATTGAAGTGAACGGCCAGCGCGTCAACCTGCCGTCCTATCAGGTACAGCCGGGTGATGTGGTCAGCGTCCGCCCGAAGATGCGCCGCAACGTCCACATGGAAGAATGGGTGCAGCAGATCGGTGCAATCCCGTCCTATCTGGCCGTGGACCGCGATAACTTCAGCGCAACACTGGCACGCGTGCCGGAACAGCGCGAAATCCCGGTTCCGATCAACATGCAGTTGATTGTTGAATTCTACAACCGCCTGACCTAATCGCTAGTTGCTAGTGGTTAGCTGGCAGACTGGCCGTCTCACAGATGGCCGGGTACTGGTTGTCAGTTGTCAGTTGTATGACGATCAACGCGTAAATGCCGTGTACGGTATAATGCCTGTGATAATTTCACAGGCATTTTTGTTTGCCTTATACATTCAGTGGGAAAAATACGATGACTTCGACACCTTCGACGCATTCTGATCTGGCGGCGCTGCGCGGTGAACCGAGTTATATCTGGCGGGCAGGACAGGAACGCCGTCTGCATATGGTGGCACGCTGGGCGAAGGTCCACGGCGCGATGATACTGGATCACGGCTGCGGCGTCGGCATGTATGCGGCTGAATTTCAGAAGCGCTTCACCCGTCATGTCGAAGCCTTTGAATACGAGTTTGAGCGCGCACTTGAAGCACGGGCCACGATTCCGCATGTCGTCACAGCGGCGGCGGAAGCGCTGCCCTATCCCGATGACACCTTCGACACGATCTTCTCAAATGAGGTGATCGAACATGTGGAGAACGATACCACCGCTGCGGCGGAAATCGTGCGCGTGCTGAAGGTCGGCGGGCGTGCCGTGATCTTCTGTCCGAACCGCTGGTATCCATTCGAGACACATGGCTACTACTGGCGCGGAGAGTATCGCTTCGGCAATACCCCGCTGATCAATTATCTGCCGGATCGCTTCCGCAATCAGCTTGCGCCACATGTCCGGGCGTATACCGAAGTCAGTCTGCTGCGGCTGTTCAATGGGCTGCCGGTAAAGATCGCGCATCACAGCCGCGTCTACGGCGGTTATGACAATATCGTCGCGAAATTCGGGACGCCGGGGCGCATTATCCGCCAGACACTGCAATCACTGGAAGGCACGAAACTCGACGCGCTCGGCCTGTCACATCTGCTGGTGGTGGAGAAGATTTAACATCAGCTTGCCCCGCTGCGTGTCATCACATCAGCTTCGGATTAAAAATGGGCCGGAAGTATCCGGCCCCTACAAAATAACAGCGATATGTAGGGGCGGCATTCTTGCCGCCCGCCAGATCAACTAAAAGCCTATTCCTGCTTCTTGCCATTGATCCAGATTGGCAGATGACCGAGCGCGATGACATTTGCCCATTTTGCGCGCTCGCCTTCTGTTAATACCGCCGCCTCTGCCACGACATTTCCGCCTGCTTTATCCAGAATCAGCCGCATCCCCTGAAGCGTGCTGCCGGTTGAGATCACATCGTCGATGATCGCAACACGCTTGCCTTTGACGAACTCGTGGTCTTTCTGATCGAGGTACAGCGTCTGCGGCTTGCCGGTGGTGATGCTCAGTGTCTCGGATTGCAGCGCGTCCCCCATATAGGGTTTATACGATTTACGCAGCACGACATACGGCAGATTCATCTCGATACTCAGGGCATGGGCCAGCGGCACACTCTTGGTCTCCGCCGTGACCAGCACCTCAACCTGACGTTCGTGCAGCTTCTCGGCCAGCGCTCGGCTGGCCGCCGTGACCAGCTCGGTATCGCCAAGGATATTGAGGATGGCAATTGTCAGGCCGGGCGCGACTTCGAACAGGCGCAGATCACGGCGCACACCGGCGATGTCAATTGGGTAATGTGTATCTGACATTCAGGTTCCTTCTACGGGTTGACAGGTTGTATCGCTAATCCAGAAATTCCAGTTTTTCGTCACAGAACTGCGCGATATCCCCCGCGACGACCAGAATCTGGCCGCCTGTGGGCAGCGCCTGACCATTACATAACGTGCCATTGGTGCTGCCTTTATCGACCAGAATCAACTGACCGTTACGGCGATGCAGTTCTGCATGGAAGCGTGAGACGCCCTTGATCGGAATCACGAGATCATTGTCATTGGAGCGGCCAATGCGGATCAGATCCCCTTGCAGGGAAAAGATCTTGTTCTGCCAGCGCGCATAGCGCGGCGTTGGGCCGCTCTTGTTGACAAATGCCGGCGACTCACCGGAAGCCTTAGGCGCTGCCGGTTCCGGGGGCATAGTCACAGGTGAAGAGCCGGGCGTGTCATAAAAATCGTTGGTGTGATATTCCTCTGACATCCTGACGGAAGCCTCATCGGGCTGACCATCACGCTGTTTATCGCGCTGGCTGAACGTCATCTCATTCGGCTTGTCGGCTGCGCCCTGTGCATCACTCTGCCGAACGTTTTCACGTTCACTTTCGCGCTCGTTTTCGCGCTCATTTTCGCGCACGCGCAGCACCATCGTATCCTCATGGCGGCTGGACATGGTGTAATACGCCTGCGTAGACATCAGCTTGCGGCTGTAATCGTTGTATTCAGCAGCGCCTTTGTCCAGTAACACGGCCTGTTTTTGCAGCGCCGTGCGTTCGTCGGCCAACTGCGGATCATCAAAGCCGGCTTCATCAATAGCGCGGACGGCATCCCGCAGGAAGATCGACGCCTTGTTATACAGGCCCTTATCCGCCATTTCGACCGCATTCCGCCGCGCCTGTGCCGCCTTCAGCAGCAGCACTGAACGGCGCACCTGCTGATTGACCGGGATCACCTCAACGCCAGCCGCATCGACCACCTGAAGCATGATCGGCTGTTCGTGGACACGGCGGCGCGATGATGCATTCTCAACTTCGTCATATTCAAAACGCAGGTTGATAATCTGCTGGCGACCAACCTGATCCAACGGCTTCAGCGAGATCTCCAGCAGCAGGGCTTTGATCTCATCTGCAAAGACATCGCCCAAACGGAATGAGGTGCGGCGTCCATTGCGCTCAATCGGATAGGCATTCAACTGCTGAATATCCGCGATATGGTCGGTCGGTTCGACACTGATGACCAGATTCTGCCCGACGACATTCAGCAGGCCCTGAAGTTCTTCCTGAAAGATCAGAGGTGCAACTTCCGGGCTTTCGATGAAGTAGAAAGCGCCGCCGCCTGCATTCGCCATCGACATCAGCAGGTCTTCATTGAAGTCAGCGCCGAGTCCCATCGTGGTGGTCGAAACGCCTTCACCGTATTTCTGCTGCGCCATCGCGATCAGCCGTTCAGGAGTGGTCACACCGCGATTTGCGAGGCCGTCCGACATCAGGATCACGCGGTTCATCTGGTCGGGCTGCTTGTGCTGTGCGACATACTCACAGCCCTGCATCCAGCCGCCGCTCAGATTGGTTGTGCCGCCGGGTTTGATCGTGCGAAGCTGCTGGTTGATGGCATCCTTGCGCTGCACCCGTTCGGGCTGGACGAGCGTCTCGACATTATCGTTGTACAGCACCACGGAGAAGGTATCGTTGGGTGTGAGATTCTGAACCAGAAGCTGCGCGGCCTGACGGGTATAGTCAATCTTCTGGCCCGCCATCGAGCCGCTGCGGTCGATCACCAGGCTAATGTTGAGCGGCCTGCGGGGGCGGCTGGTTGGATCGGCATCGGTGGCAAGGTACGCCATCAGATAGAGCCGCTGGGGGTGGCCCGTCGAGATCAGATCGTAATCTAACGCAAAATTCGCTCGGATCATCGAAATATTCAGCCAGTGACACCCTGTATCAGCAGGGTGAGGAAGGCTGAAACCTCCTTTGCTCTATAACATCCATAGTTAATTGAACGTCCATCGGCTAAACGTCCGCTGGCTGACAACCTGCCAGCCTAATTCCCCAGACGGGTATCCCCCGGCGCAACCTGATAAATCGGTGCCCACGGCAGATAATGCGTGTAAATGCTGTCTTCCTTCAGGATATTCCCGGCAGAATCACGGATGACGCGCTGAATCGTCACATCAGCTCCTTCAGCCGCATAGTCAACCTGAATGATCTCACCCGGTCGCAGATCCGATTTGACTTCGTAAATCGGGGCGCGGGCCGGTTCGACATTCTTGATGATCGGTGCCTTGATCTCCACCTGACGATCAGCGCGGGTGCTGTAGAAGCGGAACTGGAGCGTATTGGTCGCCGGGAAGACTTCAGCCTCGATCAGCAGATGATAGGGTGTATCGTTCTGGAAGCGGAAGTCACGCTCCGGCGTCCAGATGGCGGCGTCGAATCCGGGCGGGCTGTTCTGCTCGTAATAGCCGACGCGATAGGCATGGGCATTGCGCTCGATAATGGTATAACCCCCGGCGAACGCTGCACGGAACACGGTCGTGCTGACCTGACAGATCCCACCGCCGATGCCATCAATGGTGCGGTTGCCGAAGATCACATTCCCTTCGGTGAATCCGGCTTCCTCACTAAGTTCGCCCAGCCATGAGTTGAACGAGAATTCCTCACCCGGCCCGATGATAATCCCATCATAGAGGGCAGTGCCGACGGCGATATTCTGGCGGCGATTATCCGGTGAGCCGCTGTAATAGGTCGTCGCTTCGACCACCAGTTCGGTGATACCGAGTTCCTGCGCGGTGATGTTATTGTGATAGCGCGGCTGGACGTAATTATAAGCGATCTGCACCGTGCGATCTGTCGGATTAAAGACCTTCTGCTGCAAATTGGCGAGCGTCTGATCGACATCCACCGTCCGGCCACCTGTGCCAGCTTTCAGCAGTTCAATCTGGCGCGTGGCATCATTGAAACGGAAGCGTGCGTCGGTTGGCTCGGTTTTCAGGGCGGGGGCCAGCCCTTCAATGAAAGGCCGGAAGGGTTCGAGATCGGCGGCGACATCATAGCGCTGTGTGCCGTCACCGTTATCGAATGCCTCGATTTTCAGCAGGGCGTTCAACTGATCGGTCGTGATGGTCCACGGGCCGAGCAGCCCGCCTTCGCCATCATCGGTGATCAGCGTGATCGGGGCAGAGAGCGCGGCCTGTACCCTGACTGAAGTCTCGTTGACACCGCCAACCGCCGGTTGTGTTTCTTCAATGACCAGTTCGATCTCCGCACCGGTTGAAAGCGACTGAATCGACCGGTCGAGTTTTGCCAGTGTTGCGGCGACATCCAGTGTGCGCCCGATCTGGCTGGTCGTCTGGCTGACCTCTCCGCCGGACAGTTCGAGCGTGCCATGCACGGTCTGCTGGTCGATCTCGGCGGCAATGGTCGTCAGCTTTTCGACCGCCACACTCTGATCATAGACGACGACCGGCGCAATCGCGACACCGTTGAGCCAGTTGGCCCCCTGTGTGAGCAGGTTATCCAGCGGCGACTCTTTCCGACCGGCATTCATCGCGGCGGCCAGGGTCGCATCCGTATCAAAGCGGACACCGAGATCAGCGGCGCTCATCTGCCAGAAGCGGTCAGTGCCGGGATCGCGAAAGGTGAAAACGGCTTCCCTATCAAAGGTATACTGGCTTTGGAGCAGTGGCGCAGCCTGCTCTGGCGTCATGCCGGTGACAGAAATCCCGGAGATGAAAACGCCGGGAAGGATCTTCCCGTTGTACTGCTGCTGATAGAAGAACACCAGTCCAAGCAGCGAAACGACAAACAGCATCCCGCCCAATGCAAACAGAACGGGCAGGCGCACCCACCACGGATTAAATGCTGATTCCTGAAAACGGGGGTCTGGATAACGGCCAGACGGCCTCTGAACAGGGAGTGTACTCATTACGATCCGTCAACTACTCTGAAACGATGAACTGTGCAGCACCGGCCATAGACAGTCGGTCGCATGAAAGCATTGTACAGCAAAGTTGCAAACAGCGGACAGCGCGAACCCTCTGCGGACAGCGTCTACAGGCTGCGGACAGCGTCTACAGGCTGCGGACAGCGTCTACAGGCTGCTGCATCTCGATCATTTGAAAACTCTAACCGCGCCAATCGAACATCTGTGCTATAATGAAAAACTCTGCACCTTAACATCTCTCGTACAGTAGGGGCGGCATTCAATGCCACCCGCTGTTTTGCTTGTTGCGGCAGCACTTTTTTTTGTGCAGCAGCAGCAGCAACAAGCCGATTTTGAACCTGAAAGCTCAATGACATGCCACATTTGCAGCGCAAAAATGCTGCAAACTGCTGCAACAGTCGCCGCTCAACCTTTAACCCTTCACACTGCCCGCCAGCAGACCACGGATGAAGTAGCGGCCCAGCAGGATATAGACCAGCAGCGTGGGCAGCGCCGTCAGGAAGGCACCAGCCATCTGCACATTCCATTCCACGATCTGACTGCCAGCGAGATTTTGCAGCGCGACGGTAATCGGCTGTGAACCAGGGCCGGAGATCGTGACGCCGAACAGGAATTCGTTCCAGATCTGCGTAAACTGCCAGATGATGACCACCACGAAACCCGGCAGTGAGATCGGCAGCACGATATAGCGGTACAGCTTCCAGAAGCCTGCGCCGTCGATCGCACCTGCTTCCAGCATCTCATCCGGCACTTCGACGTAATAGTTACGGAAGATCAGCGTCGTGATCGGCAGACCGTAGACCACATGCACCAGAATCAGGCCGTTAATGTTGCCGTAGAGGTTAATCGAGCGCAGGAACTGCACCAGCGGGATCAGAATCGCCTGATAGGGGATGAACATCCCGAACAGCATCAGCGGGAACAGGATATTGGCCCCACGAAAACGCCATTTCGACAGCACATAGCCATTAAGCGAGCCAAGCACGGCGGAGATCACGGTCGCCGGGATGACAAGGCGCAGGCTGTTGAGGAAATTCGGGGACAGCTTATCCAGCGCTTCAGTGAAACTGGCCGGATTGAGTGACTGCGGAATCTGCCACATCGTCCGCAGGTCAATCTGATCCAGACTCTTGAAACTGGTGACCACCACCATATAAACCGGAATCAGGAAGAGGATCGCGAAAAAGATCAGCAGGACATACACCAGAATCCGCCTGATTGAGATCGGGGCGCGGGGCCGCGCAGCCGGGGCGTCCGATGCGGACTGAACAGGTTGGCTTACAGAGGTCATGAAGACTGCTCCGAACGAAGACTGGTCACAAGATAAGGCACAATCACCAGCGCGACCATCACCAGCATCACCATGGCAATCGCGGCACCACGTGCAAAGTCCTGTGCGCGGAAGGTCGTCAGATACATGGTAAGGCCCGGCATATCAATTGCCAGATTGGTATCGCCGCCCATGGTATACACAAGGTCGAAGATCTTCAGCGAGATATGGCCCAGAATAATCATCGCGCTAAGGGTAATCGGCTGAAGCAGCGGCAGGATCACATGGCGGTAAACACCCAGTTCTGACGAGCCATCGACACGGGCGGCTTCGCGCAGATCCTCACTGATCCCGCGCAGGCCAGCCAGATACATCGCCATCGTATAGCCTGCCATCTGCCAGCCTGCCGCCACCACCACAGCGATCAGCGCCACGTTAAAAGCGTGCGGCTCACTGATCAGCGGGACGGCCTGACGCGGCACATCGAAGGTAATCAGCATCAGCAGTAACAGCGCAATCGCGGCAGCAAAGGCGGCCATCTGCGAACGGCGTTTGCTCCACCAGCGCAGCGCGAAGAAGATCACGAATCCCAGCAGGATCATGACGATAAAGGTCGGGATCTGCTGCCAGTTGAACGGCAGCCACTTCTCGCTGCTGATAAACCATCGGAATGTCCCCTGCTCCAGGCCAACCAGCGCAGGCAGCGCATTGATGCCGTAATCGGGATTGAACAGCCACTTCCACACCACGCCGGTCACCACAAATGACAGCGCCATCGGGAACAGGAAAATCGTGCGGAAGAAGCTTTCACCCTTGATCTTCTGATCCAGCAGGATCGCCAGCAGCAGCCCAAGCGACAGGCAGATGATAATAAACAGAATGGTAAAAAAGATGTTATTGACAATCGCAATACGAAAACGCGACTGAAGTGCGCCGTTGAACAGCTCTTCGTAATTGCGGAAGCCGACAAAATTTGACGGCAGTCCGCTGAGCTGCTGCAGGCCGGTCGAGTCGGTCATGGAAGTGTAGGCGGTCCATGCAATAAAGCCGTATACAAAGATGCCGACAAGGATCAGTGACGGCAGCAGGACCAGCACTGCCATCAGGCGGTTGCCTCTCATAGAGTTCTCCCGAGCTTATTTAAAACGGCGAGTTCATCGAACTCGCCGTTTTGAATTGCAATCAGCGGCAGCAGATCAGATGTGACTGCCTGAAATGCGATTATACCTAGGATGCTGTCGCAGGTGTGACCATACCGGTCTGCAGGGCAAGCGCACCAGCGTTCGCGGCAGCGGTCGCGCTGTCACGGCTGCCGGCAAAGCCTGCAACGATATTGGCGAAGCCATCAAGGAAAGCGGTCGGTGCGGCTGCACCGTGCGCCAGACTCCCAACGATGTCGTTAGTCGTCCAGTCCTCATAGGCATCCTGGAAATAGGCATTGTACAGTTCGGCGTTCTCAATATCGGCTGAAGTGTTGGCCGGGAGCGAACCCTTCAGCGGATTGAAGATGTCCTGACCTTCTGCACTGCCGACGAAGCTCAACCATGCGGTCACGGCCTCCGGGTTCGGTGCGCCAATCGGCAGGCCGAAGGTGTCGGACAGCATCATGAAGGTGCCTTCAGTGCCCGGAGAAGCGGCCCACGCGAAGCCGGTTTCCGGTTCCAGCGCCAGATCAACCAGGAAGTATCCAGCGGCCCAGTCGCCCATAATATTGAAGGCGGCTTCACCGTTGGAAACGCGCAGTGAGGCGTCCTGCCAGGTCAGCGCGTCGCGGTCATCATTGGTGCAGTCCAGCACCTGGCCGAACATGTCAAACACGGCCATCACTTCGGGGCTGGCCCAGTTGGTGCTGCCATCCCACAGGCCGTTGTAGGCTTCCACGCCCAGTTCACTGAGCGCGACGCTTTCCCACAGGTGGACCTGCGTCCAGTTTTCGCCGACGGTCAGCGGAGTCACACCGGCATCCTGAAGCGCCGGGCAGGTGGTGCTGACGAAGGTTTCCCAGTCCGCCGGGACTTCAACGCCCCATTCTTCGAGATTGGCCGGGACATACCACAGCACGTTCGAGCGGTGGATGTTGACCGGCACCGAGTAGATGTTGCCTTCGGCATCGCTGATCAGATCGAGCAGACCCTGCGGATATTCATCCATCCAGCCGTTGGCTTCGAACAGTTCGTTCAGCGGCTCCATGCGGCCAGCGGCCACCCACAGCGCATTGAGTTCTTCACCAGCGTGTACCTGGAACGTGTCAGGGGGATCGCCACCCAGCATACGGGTTGTCAGGACGGCGCGGGCATTGACACCCGAACCACCCGCAACGGCGGAGTTGACGACTTCAACATCAGGATATGTTTCGCCAAACTGCTCGATCAGGGCTTCAAGGCCGGCGGCTTCACCACCACCGGTCCACCACGAAAAGATTTCGAGTTCACCACTCGGGCTGGCTGCATCCTGTGCAACCGCAAGGCCGCATACCCCCAGAACGATGGCAAACACCGCACCAAGAAATACTAAATGTCGTTTCATTGGGTTTACTCCTAAGTAATTCTAAGACGTCTAACGGAATGCCTGCGCCGGTAAGAGATTACAGGTTCACGCATATCGTCAGTGCCCACAGATTATAGAACGCCTGCGGTAATCGTCAAACGAATTATCAATCTGATATGTGCAAAGTGAATGAAAGCGTAATGAAAGTTAGCAGATTTCCATGACTTTCAGCATATCAGAGGCATCAATCGATCAGGGAAGGTGGTGCCAGCCCTGAACCAAAAGATCACGGTACAACATGTACCGTGATCTTCCTGAAATTCTGTTTTAAGACTGAAAACACGCTGACTAGGGCGTGTTGACATTTGCAAAAATGGCTCATGTGTAGGGGCGATGGATGATGCTGCGCATCACACGTCATCGCCCGCTGACTGTGGGTTATGGCGGGCGGACACGGCGATATATCGCAGGTCCGCCCCTACACAAAACCGGCTTGCAGAGGCGCATTATGATCGAAACGTCAACAGAACCTAGCCTAGGTCATCTTCAGCAGTCGGCGGACCGTCAGTGCCAGATGCAGCGCGAGGCGCGTTTCGGGCCGGTCAAGGTCGATGGCCGCGATCTCGTTGATGCGGTTCATACGGTACAGCAGCGTATTGCGATGCACGATCAGCATGTCGGCGGTCTGGCTGAGATTGCCGTGACACTGGAAGAAGGCTTCCAGCGTTTTAATCAGCTCTGCCGTGTTCTTGTGATCGTAATCGGTCAGCGCACTAAGCGTCTTATCGGCAAATTCCATCAGCTTTTCACGATCCTGCAAGCTGAGGATGAGCTGATAGACTCCCAGATCACCGATATACAGCGGCGCATCACTTTGCAGTCGGATCGCCAGTTCCATGGCCTGCACTGCGTCACGGTAGCTGCTGCGCCATGCCGAGATGTCACGGGCAGGCTGGCCGAGACCGATGGCGATGCGGTTCTGCGGATACTGGCGGTGCATCTCATCGGCGATGGCGCGTGCCAGCCGCGTGCTGTGGTCAATCGGATTGGTCGGATCGGTCGCGTGGAAGACAAGGATCTCCTGTTCACGCTCGCGCAGCCAGATCAGCGCCTTGGCCCGCTGATTGTTGACCACCGTGTTCGCGATGGTCTCCAGACGGCGCATGGACGGCGTCGATTTCTCATTCGGCTGCCAGCGCAGCACAATCGAGATATGGACCTGCGCCATATCATGGTCAAAGCGTTCGCCCTGACGATTGGCTTCCTGCTGGCTGACATCCCCGATCAGCAGGCGATCAAGGAATGTCCCGCGCAGGCGCTTTTCGGTCTCGCTGATGGCCTTGGCCTTCGCCATTTCCAGCGCACAGGCTGCCGCGCCATGTTCGGTCACCAGCGTATCGACATCATCCAGTTCGGTATCGTGGCCGACAATTGACAGAAAGCCGCGACCGACTTCATTGGTGATGATGGGCGCGACCAGCCGTGCCAGCCCCGGCGTCGGCAGGGACTGCATCTGCACCGCCTGATCCGCCTCACTCACGCGGTGGCGATCCTGAAATTCCACCGGCAGGTTATCCACCTTCCGCAGGAATGTCTCGACCTCTTCCCATGAGCCGACGAACTGCGGCTGAACGGTGCTGTAGAGGATACGCAGGCGCTTGTCCTGAACCACGACTGATTTATTGGTCAGCCGCGCCATGGCATTGGCAAGTTCAGACATCCCCTCATTACGGGATGAGATCTGCGTAAGCTGGCGATAGATCTGGGTTCCGCGCCGGTCAAGCTGGCCTTTGCGATCCACCAGCAGGCTGATAACCGCCTTCTCGACCAGACGGGCGCGGCTGCCGGGTGGCAGCACCAGCAGCGGGATGCCATAGGCTTTCGCTTCAGCCAGCGCGGTTGGGGACGGGTTATCGCTGATCACCACCGCCGCTGCTTTCGAATCGGATGCCCAGCGCACAACCTCAACATCGGTGGTAACCGGCGTGGCGTGCGTTTCCTGCGCGGCGAACATGATCAGTTCGCTGGCTTGCAGCGTCTTGATCGATGTGCTGTCTTCGGGATAGATCACTGTCGCCCAGACAACCGGACGATTCAGCATCCCATCCCCGGCGACAACGCGAGTTCCAAGAGGAAGTGCGAGTTTACGCACATCTTCAACGGTTACGCGGTTGGTTACTTCCTGATTATCAAGGTCTTCCACGGCGTTCACATCATATTGTCTCAAAAATCGGTTTGGCTGGTGTATCAATTCGGTTGTTCAGTTGTACGTTGTGTCCTGGTATCGGTACTTAAAACGAACAGCCGTTTGATCTGCCCTTGTAAGAAAAGAGTTTTGGATTTTTGGACAATAAAGTGGTTCTAATTTAAGTCTGGCGGAATTTTAAAGAGGAATATCCCCGTTAGGCAGCAGTTGTATTATGAAACGATACGCCGCAAGAGCTAAAATCGGATGCATCTGACCGACGTCAGGTCTCGTTCGTCAGGATACCGAAACCGATGACGAGCGCGAACACAACCAGTGCAATCCCCAGCAGATCCCGTGTCGGATCGACAGCGTAACTATAAAACGCCAGCGCCAGCATCAGCGTGCCACCAATCCACGTAATCGGGCTGACCGGCATCCGCTGCCCGTACTGAACGAGGCCGGAACCAATCAGGATAACCGCACCCGCCGCCGGGACGAGATAATTGGGAATCTGATTCGCCTCAGACTCTGGCAGCACGTACAGCACACCGAAAACCAAAACCAGCAGAAACCATGTCACGCGCTCGATACGGCCTTCACGTTCACTTTTACGGCCACCACGCGGCGCGTCATCACGACGGCGGCTGGTCTGCTGGCGGCTGCGGGTGGTACGGCTCTCTCGACGTGCCATGCATCATCCTTCATTCACAGTTACAGGGCGGGCTGCTGATATTACAATTTCCCTGATACTGCAATATTTTACTGATTTGTGTTTATTGTACAAATTTTGCCTCAGAAATCAGTCATTTTCTGCTGTTTTCGCTGTAAATGACCGGTTAAAAGATCCACCCGCCCTGACGAAAGACACGTTGCGAAAACACCTACTCAGACTACAATAAGCTGCAAAGGGTCAAATGGTCATCCCTGCTGACGATATACGTACTGAAAACAGACAGATTACATACTGGAAACAGACTTTGAGCGATCATGCGAAGCAGATTTCAGCAATTCGGGGCCGCCTCATGCGTGCAGTGGTCATCCCGTCAGCCATCATACTGATCTGGGTACTGTCCGCCTGCACAGCAGAGCCGACCGGCCCGCGACTGGTCGCCCAGAATCCCGTCGAAGCGGGGCAGGCGACCGCGACGCCCGAACCCTTACCGACCCTGATCGAACTGGCGACCGAAGAGATCAGCCCATCACCCTTCCCAACATCCCTTGTGACATCCGAGCGCCTGTCTCCGGCCAATATCGTCACGGTAGAGGCCGATTTCGTGATCGTCACGCCGACACTGCCGCCCAGCAAGACACCGACCACCACACCGACGCAGACGACAACCCCGTCGATCACGCCACCGCCGACGATCCCGGTCACGGCGACCGCAACTGCGCCTTTCTTCCCAACACCGCTGTTCACGCCGACCTTCGCCATTATCGCCAATCCGGTCAATGAGCTGTGCCAGACACAGTGGCAGTATATCCAGCCGCCGCCGCAGGGCTGCCCGATGTTCCCGGCAACCGTTGGACAGGGCGTGTATCAGACCTTCGAGCGCGGCTATATGCTCTGGGTGGCCCCGAAAGAGATCTATGTGCTGTACAGCGATGGCCTGACGCCGTACTGGACGCGCTTCGATGATACCTTTGCCGAAGGGACCGGCCAGTTCCCCAATCCACCATGGAAAGACCCGTCGATTGACCCATCCGCGCCGCAGGGCCTGTATCAGCCGGTGCGCGGATTCGGCAGACTGTGGCGCAATGAGGACCAGCATCCGCAGAAAGCCGTCGTGCGCGACCGGATCGGATGGGGGACGATGGAGTTTGAACAGCCGTACAGCGTCACCAAACAGGTACGTAATGATGGGACGATCTTTCTGAATGATCCCAATGGGCGTTTTTTCCAGTTGACTCCGGCGGGCGTATGGCAGATTTACGCGGGGCTTTCTTCACCGTTTACAGGCGGCTCCACCGGTGGCGATCTGCCGCCGGGCGGAGTCCCACAGCTTCCGCTGCCGTGATGAGAATGCGCTTCATTCGGTTTTGATACCACTCAGCAAATGATGCTAGAATGAAGCGAATCTGTAGAAAGAGGTCATAATGGCATTTGTCGCAGCAGAAGCCCTGTTTGATGAAGTGCTGGATTTTCTGGCATCGTCACCAACGGCTGAACAACTGGTCAATTATCAACCTCCTACTGCACTACAGCAGCGCCTGACTGAGTTGCTACAGAAAAATCGCAGTGTCCGCCTGACCGATGCGGAAGCCGAAGAGCTGGACGAATTTCTTCGGATGAACCGCTTCATGAGTCGGCTCAAACTCAAAGCACGGTCGCGTTTAGAAAAATGAGTGGAACCTATATCAGCGCGGAGTAAATTTTTATTGTCGATGCCATGCATTCTCAGCAACAGCTTCCCATGAATTCCACATCCCACCGCACGACTGCTACTCCGGTGATTATCACCATTATCGCCTCGCTGATCTATGCGCTGGTGATCGTCTTCACGCAGGGCGATGTGCTGGCGCTGGTGACGGTCGGAACGCGCTTTGATCCGACCGTTTTCAATACCACCGAAGAAGGCTACGACGGTCAGTTTAACTATTTCATCGCCCGTGAT
>CAYNDH010000063.1:17545-22055 GCA_964395665.1 uncultured Anaerolineaceae bacterium | reverse complement strand
TAACGCCAACTCGCCACAGGGCGCTGTCATCATCACCGCCACGCCTTTACCGCCGGTTGTCCTCACCATCACCGCCACGCCGGTCAGCGGTGAAGGAACGCTACCACCGACACCGCCGCTGACTGCAACGCCGAGATAAGGCAGGCAGCGGACACGGTTGGCGCTTCGCTTGGCATGCCGTGTCGCTACCGGTTACAGCAGGATCAAAAAAGAATCAGACAGGGCACAAGATGCGTGCCCTGTCTGATTCCAATAGCATTTAGCGCCTGGTGTTTGCTGTCCGGCGTTTACAGGTCCAGCGACATACGGACGATGTTCTCTTCCTTGATGTACTGCTTCTGGAAGCCAAGCTGTTCGCAGATCCGCAGCATACCGGTATTATCCGGCAGGACGTAGCCGTAGATGTGTTCCAGACCTTCATCCATGCCGATCTTCGTCAGGCGTGAGAGCAGGGCGCGGCCCAGCCCCTGCCCCTGAAAGCGGTCGGTGATAATCAGGCTGAATTCCGCATGCGGGCGGCCATGCACTTTGATCAGACGGCCACTGCCGAGCATCTCCGGTTCGCCCGTCTCCGGTGAGATGCGGGTGGCGATCAGGCTGATCTCGCGGTCATAGTCGATGAACGCAATCCGCGACAGCCGGTCATGGGATGTGCGCTGGCCGAGCTTCAGCACCGAGAAGAAGCGCTGATACACCGTCTGCTCGGAAAGATGCTCATGGAATTTCACCAGCAGCGGCTCATCTTCGGGGCGGATGGCGCGGAAGATGATTTTCTCACCGTTCTGCGCGGTCCATTCTTCCGTGTACTGCGTGGGATACGGGCGAATGGCGGTTTTCGGCAGGTCTTCGACCGCCGTATCCGGATCATGCAGCACGACACGCGCATCCAGCGCCAGCAGACGCTCCGGCGACGCCAGCAGCGGGTTAATATCCACTTCCTTGATCCACGGCTGCTCCACCACCAACTGGCTGAAACGCACCAGTATCCGCTCCAGCGCGGCAAGATCCACACCCTGGCGGCCACGGACGCCTTTCAGCGCTTCGTAGATCCTGGTCTGTTCCATCATGCGGCGGGCCAGGGTAGTCGTCAGCGGTGGCAGCCCGAGTGAGCGGTCCTTGAAGACTTCCACCAGCGTCCCGCCAGTCCCGAACAGGATGACCGGGCCGAACTGGGGATCAGGGCTGCTGCCGACGATGATCTCATAACCATCGAACTTGATCATCGGCTGTACCGACACGCCCTGGAAGTGTTCCGCACCGGCACGCTCGCCGACCGTCCGCTGAATACGCTGGAAGGCTTCGCGCACGGCGGCTTCGTCTTCCAGATTGAGGATCACGCCGCCGACATCGGTCTTGTGCGTGATGGTCTCGGAATGCAGCTTCAGCACCACCGGATAACCCACTTCACCCGCTGCCCTGACCGCATCTTCTTCGCTTTCCGCGATGAAGTTCGGGATGGTCGGGATGCTGTAGGCGGCCAGCACCCGCTTGGATTCGTCTTCCGTCAGGATGGTGCGGCCTGCCTCGCGGGCTGCCGTGATAATCGCTTAGACCGTCGCCCGATCCGGGGCATCGCCATAGGTATCTTCCGGCAGTTCCGGCGTTTCGTAGAGTGAGCGCAGATTATAGTTATAACGCCACAGGTAATTGAACACCCGTGCGGCGGTATCAGGATAGGCGAAGGTCGGGATATTCGCCTTATTCAGAATCGTCTCACCGGCTGCGATCTCAGCGCCGCCCATCCAGCTTGCCAGCAGCGGCTTATCGGTAGCACGGGCATACGGTTTAAGCTGTTCGGCGGTCTGGGTGGGATCAGTCATCGCCTGCGGTGTGAGGATCACGAGCAGACCATCGCTGTTCGGGTCCTGCGCGGCGATTTCCAGCGCTTTGGCGTAGCGCTCCGGTTCGGCATCCCCAAGGATGTCAATCGGGTTATTATGGCTCCATGCCGCTGGCAGGATCGCGTCGAGCTTTTCCATGGTCTCCGGCGCGATCTCGGCAAGCTGCCCACCATCGCTGATCAGGGCATCGGTCGCCAGCACACCGGGGCCGCCCGCGTTAGTGACAATCGTCAGGCGGTTACCTTTGGCACGCGGCTGTTTCGCCAGCACTTCGGAGATATAGAAGATGTCGGCAATGCGATCCACACGCAGCACCCCCGAACGACGGAAGGCCGCCGCCAGCACTTCATCACTGCCGGTCAGTGAACCGGTATGCGATGCCGCCGCCGCCGCCGCCGCTTCGGTCCGCCCGGCCTTGATCACGATCACGGGCTTGGTGCGCGAGACTTCACGGGCAGCGGACATGAACTTGCGCGCATCGCCGACCGATTCCATATAGATGACGATGCTCTGCGTATGCGGATCATTGCCGAGATAGTAAATCAGGTCACCCCAGCCCACATCCAGCATCGAGCCGATGGAGATGAACGCGCTGAACCCGACATTTTCAGTAAAGCTCCAGTCCAGCACTGACGTACAGATCGCGCCGGACTGACTGATAAAGGCGACATTGCCGGTACGGGCCATCGCGCCAGCAAACGTCCCGTTCAGGCCGTAGCGCGGCATCATCACACCGAGACAGTTCGGCCCGACAATCCGCATTTTGCCGTGCGCGATCTCCATGATCTGGCGTTCCAGTTCCGCGCCCTCTGGACCGATTTCCTTGAATCCGGCGGAGATGATCACCGCGCCGGGGACGCCGAGATCGACGCATTCCTGAATGATGCCGGGGACGGTCTTGGCGGGTGTGACGATAATGGCGCAGTCTACCTTTTCCGGCACATCGGCGATGGTGCGATAGGCGCGGATGCCCAGCACACTGCTGCGCGTGGTGGAGACCGGAAAGACGGTCCCCCCGAAGGGATTGGTGATGAGGTTATAGAGGATAGTGCGGCCTACGCTGCCTGCTTTTTCCGTCGCGCCGATGACTGCAATATTCTTCGGTCTGAGGATCGCATCCAGCTCGTGCCGCTCATCGGATACGGTATAGGCCGCGGTTTCGATTCCTGGCGTTTCCGTCATCTGCTCACGCTCCTTTGTTTTGTCTGATAAAGCCGATCACACGGCGATCACTCGAAGAACAGTCCGAGGCGGTGTGAAACGGCCTGCCCCGCTGCCAGCCCGACATCCGTCGGCAGTGCTGGTCCATTGACGTGATGTATGCGAGGTAGTTTAAGCAGATTGTAAACGACGTATTGCCAAAGCGCGAAAGGATTCAGATGTCCTTAACGTAGCAATCATGACATTTGTCACGTCGGGCTGCATCCGGGGATGTCCGGGGGATGGGATTTCAGTCTGTTTGGGGATAATGCACAGGGGCGAAGCACTTCGCCCCTTGCATGATAAAGTCAGACTAGGGCAGATCGACCTCGCAGGTCTTGGCATCAGGGATGCAGGTGGCGAACACCTCACCATCACGCTCGACGCTGAAGGCGTGGTCGATCCAGAAGCGGTGGCTGGCCGCCAGATTGCCACGTCCGCGCCGCATGTTCTGGCACTGGGACGGCTTGCGCGGAGACACCGTTTCCGCAGTGCCAGACCACACCATCAGACAATCGCCCGGCGGGAAGTAATACAGGCCGACACCGGTCATCCCTTCTGCGACTGAGTCCAACGACAGGGTGATCTCCTCACTGACGATTTCAATGTCACTCCAGTCCTGATAGCCCCGGCTCTGGCTGACCACGGACAGCGAATGCCGATCATAGACCAGCAGGATCTCCGGTTTGGGGGGTTCGGGTGTGGATGTCGGCGCGGCAGTCGGAAGCACCAGCGGGATCACCAGCGGATCGGGCGGCGGCAGGTATCCGGGCAGCACGATGATGTCGCGTTCCAGATCGACTTCGCTCATCACCTCACCCTGGCCGTCACGGTACATGACATAAACCCGCTCGGTCACGCTCTTCGGCAGCGTCACCACCGGCTCATATTCCTGCCAGCCCGATGTCAGCGGACGGCCATCACGGTCGAACAGCCGGTATTCGGTCGGTGTTTTCACCCAGATCGGCCACGTCGCATAGCGCGATTCATCCCTGCCGAGATACAGCTCATGGGTTTCGGGATGGACCAGTGCGGGCAGGACATTGGGGCGCGCACCCAGCACAACGATATAGATGTGCCCTAAGGCATGAGGCAGCGCCGCAATCCCGATTTCACGGTAGCCGGGATTGGTTACAGTAGCGCGGTGCGTGCTGGAAGATTTCCAGAAGGTCATCGCCCGGTCAATACTGTTCACAGCGGCGATTTCTGCCACGGCGACGCGATCCCGCGTACCGTAGAAGTCCCAGAGGAATTCGGTATAGAGGGCACGCGCCTGAATGCCTTCTTTATTACGTCCGACGTGGATGGCGGAACCGTTGGGCATAGGGCGCATGGGGCGGATGTATTCGGCCTGATAGAGGGCGAGATCTTCCAGCGTCTCATTCACCTTGAAGGGCAGCAGACCTTCTTCAAGCCGCCACTGGTTGAGGCGTGCCAGTGCTTCGAGCGCGGCCTGACGATCTGGCGCA
>CAYNDH010000063.1:0-17445 GCA_964395665.1 uncultured Anaerolineaceae bacterium | reverse complement strand
CCGCCACTGGTTGAGGCGTGCCAGTGCTTCGAGCGCGGCCTGACGATCTGGCGCAGCGGTGCGCGGCGCAACGGTGCGCTGGGCATCGATCATGCTTACGGATGAGACAAACTGCCACAGGATCATCAGGATTACGGTAGAGATCAACCCTGCGAGTAAAGATGAACGTAACCTGCTGCGAAGCATGTGGAAGCCCCCATGAACTCTTATTGTTACGTGCAATTCACTTGTGTTACCTCTCATGTTATTACTGTTTTGTTATTCCCGAACACGGGGTTAGAACTTTCATACCGAGCCATGAATTGTATGGGAATTCTTCCCTCACACAGACCTCTTGACACCATGAAAGTTAAAATTCTGTTACATGTTACTCTGGATGGAATGCACGGTTTCAGGCGGCCTTCAGAGACGAGTTATTAATAGCTGGGACTGAACCTGACAATCAGGGTATGAAATGCTGTATGTTGACGGCGGCTACCCAGCCCTGACGCTGATCATCGGCGATGATCTGGCCTGCACAACACTGGAATGCTCCAGCCTTGAAGTGACAGCAGCGTCTTTTTGTTTCATCCGGATGTCGTGTGATGGGGCGCGGGTTAGAATAGCCTTCAGAATGAGCCGAACAGAACACTTATAAGGAAGATTTCACGATGTCCGCTTTGAATTTATCGCGTGAACTGTATCAGGAAGAACATCTGGCATTTGGACACGCCTTCGAGCAGTTCATGGCCGAAGAAGTCGCGCCGTATCATGACGAATGGGAACAGCGCGGTTATGTCGATCCGGAATTATGGAAAAAGGCCGGCGCACGCGGCTTTCTGGCAATGGATGTGGAGCAGCAGTACGGCGGGCCGGGGCTGAATGACTTCCGCTATCATGCCATGCTGATCGAGACACAGGCGCGGATGATGCTGAGTGGGCCGATGTTCTCACTGGGGACCGATATCGTGATCCCGTACATCTCACGCTATGGCAGTGAGGAACAGAAACAGCGCTGGCTGCCGAAGCTGGCAAGCGGCGAATGGATTAGCTGTATCGGGATGACCGAACCGCAGACCGGCAGTGATCTGGCGGGGATCGAGACGACCGCCGAAGATCACGGCGATCATTATCTGGTCAACGGGACGAAATACTTTATCAGCAACGGTGCGATCAGCCATCTGATGGTGCTGGTGGTGAAAACCGACCCGACGCAGCGCCATCGCGGGATCAGCCTGCTGGTACTGGAACGCGATCAGCAGCCGTATGAGACGGTGCAGATTCTGGACAAGATCGGCTATCTGGCGCGGGATGTGGCCGAACTGTATTTTGATAACGTCCGTGTGCCGAAGGCCAATCTGCTGGGGGAAGCCGGTCAGGGTTTTGGGTATATGATGAAGCAGCTTCCACAGGAGCGGCTGACGATTGCGATCAGCAACGTGGCGACGGCGGAGCGTGTGCTGGCATATACCGTCGAGTGGTGTCAGGAGCGCACGGCATTCGGACAGCCAATTGGCGCTTTCCAGAATACACGCTTTAAGCTGGCGGAACTGGCAACGGAGATCCGCATCGCACGGGTATTTGTCGATAACTGCATCCGGCTGCACGTGGATGGAAAGCTGACGACGGAAGAAGCATCCATGGCGAAGTGGTGGTGCTCGGAACTGCTGATGAAGGTCAATACCACCTGTTTACAGTTCTTCGGCGGGCGCGGTTATCTGATCGAGAATCCGGTGGCGAAGGCCTATCGCGATAACCGTGTCGAGCCGATTTATGGCGGGACCAACGAGATCATGAAAGAGATCATCGGCAAGGGTCTTGGGTTGTAAGGCGGCTGTAGGGCGTCTGACGGTAATAAAAGGCGATTCACAAAAGGTCGTGGCTCACCGTTGGCCGCGACCTTTCCGATTCTCAACTATAAACCCAAGCGGGGTCAGAATATCCTGCAAAAGGGGAATACTCATGTTTTATTAATAAACTTATACTTGGCGTATATTTTCATAAAGTAAATTCTCTCCGAAAATTTCGTTAGCTTCTTACCTGAAATTCAGACCTTTCTGTGCTTATACAGCCTCAGTGGTTGCATCCTGCCCTCAAGACGTCTTACACTCGAATTAACGGCACGGCCATCACAAATATACGTTTATAGAATAATTTTCGACGTCTGTCGCCCCCGCTGGTTATCAGCGGCCCACGCTTAGCCGATGCAGCTCGGTCCATCCCTTACTTTCCTACTGGAGAATCTGATGCATCCATTGAAGACATTCCATTATCGAATACCTCTTAGCTTCATATTCCTGCTGCTTTTATTAAGCGCCAGCCTGATCATCCGGGCGCAGGAGCCGCCCCTGCCCTTACCGGGGATCATCAGCCATGCCGCCCCACGAGAGATCACCAAAACGCAGACACTGATCGAAACCAAGGAAGGCTTCGGCTATCACATCCGTATTGATGGTGACTGGATGCTGACCACTGTCGCGGACATGTTAAATCATGGTGCCTTAGCCTATTTCTATCACCGGGATCATACCGGTTTCTGGTCTAAACATACGATGATGCCAGTCGGTGAGAACAACGGCACTTATATTGATATGGAAAACAACACGGCTGTTGTGAGCGTATCCGGTTATGACCGCGACTGGGGAAATCTGATGGTACTCACACGCGACAGTCAGAATAACTGGAGTGAGCCTGATGTCATCTGGGAAAGCAGCCCTGTATTTGACCTTGATCCCAGCGGCCAGCGGCTGGCAGTCCTTGGATTTTATGGCGGCACAATGGCCTATCTGTTTGAGCCGGATAGTAATGGTGATTGGAGTTATACCAATCAGTCACTTCCAGCACCATATGCTTCTTATGATATCGGGCTGGAGGGAAATAACCTTTACATCGAGTCTCATCAGCGGGCTGAGGGAGAACTCGACGACCCATTTGGCGTCGACATTTATGACATTTCGGGGGATGACTGGACGATCACACAAACGCTGCTGCCCAGTAACCCTGATGACGTGTATTCCTTTGGATATGGATTTGAATTTCAGGGGGATCGCGCCGTGATCTCTGCACGAAGTGCATCCAATGCCGATCCCATCGGAGATGCGTATCTCTACACGTTCGAAAGGCAGAATGGCGTCTGGACTGAGATCGATATTCTGACCTTCCCTGATACCCGTAACGTCTACCCATTCCGGCTTAAGGACGATTATCTCATCATAGGCAACTCTGCCTACGAATGGAGCGGCGAAGGCAGTGCTGTCTACGAATGGAATGGCACGACATGGGAGCCGCGTCCACAGTTCAACGGGGCAGATGAGATCGACGGTAATACGCTGGCGATGCGCCGGTACACCGATGCAGAGCAAGGGCAGTTCCAGTATCCGCCCAAAATCGATATGTACACGATCAGCGTCGGATCAGTGCCGACGGAGACACCTGTTCCGCCAACAGATGAACCCGCCCTGCCGACCGAGACACCTGTGACCCAACCTGAAGCGCATCTGCTGGTCGATGGCAGCTTTGAAAATGGCCTGAATGGGTGGAAAGTGAAGCTGGCAGCAGGCGACAAGATCAAATGCAAAGAGACCAAAATCATCGCTCAGGATGGCATCTGTGTGCTGCGGTTCAAGGGGAAGACCGGCGAGAAGTCTTCAGTGAAGCACGTGATCACCAGCGGTGTTGTGAGTGGTGATACGCTGTCGCTAAGCGGGTTTGTGAAGGCAAAGCTGAAGGCAAACGGCAGCATCAAGAGCAAGGTCAAGCTGGTGGTGCGCTATGCTGATGAATCGATCCCCAAAGACAAAATCGTGGTGAAGGTCAACAACGCCACCGGCGGCGCCTTCGTCCCCTTCAGCATCTATCAGCCTGATCTGAGCGTGAATGTGGCGGCTGCACCAGCGAAGATCAAGTTCGTCATCAAAAACACCGGGCAGAATTCCAAAGTTGACTTCGATGCCCTGCGACTGGAGGTCGAATAATGACCGCGTTCATCAGACTCCCCCAACGTATGCTCGTCGGTGCGACCGTTCTGATCGCGCTGCTCGGCCTGCTCATGACCGTTCAGGCGCAGGACGGTGCGCTGCCGCTTCCGGGCAGAAACAGCACCACACCGCATCAGATCCTGAGTTCATCCGAACCGGGTTTTGGACATGATATCAAGCTGGACGGTGAGTGGCTGGTCACCAGCACCTTTACCGGCCAGATCCTGATCTACCGGCGGGATGCAAACGGGCAGTACATGCCCCATGACAGCATTCAGGCTGAGGAATTAGCACGCTATTATGACTTACCGGCATTTGATCTGGAGAACAACCGGCTGTTTGTCGTCATCAGGCCGTATGACAGCGCCAATCCGCTGATGCAGATCTATGAGCCTGATAGCAATGGCGTCTGGACGGTGATCAAAAGTTTCGAGGGTCTCAAACAGTTCCTTGACGCTGATTCCAATGGCAGGCAGTTTCTCACACATGGTGAGGTCTGGCGAGAGGCTCCGGATGGAAGCTGGACAATGAGTGTAGGACCGGACTTTCCTTTCTACCCTGATAAGATCAGTGGAGATTATATGACTGTGCCCTATTATGGTGAGCATATGTCTTATATCGGCCCTGTATATATGTATCAGTACAACAGCACGAGTTCGCGCCCGTGGAGATCACAGGGATCCCTTAGTGGCCCAATCAATGGGCCATTTGGATTACGCACGGAAATCGAGGGTAACACCGCGTTTATCATGGGCGATCACATCTATATGGCCGCACGTGAGACCAATCTGGGTTATGTCCAGGTCGCTAATCTGAATTCCGAGGGCTGGAGCCTGGGACAGCGGATTATCCCGCATGATGTCCCTGGAGATCCGGCGAATGTGTTTGGTTACAGCATCGAGATGGACGGTGATTATCTGGTGATCAGCAGCCCATCAGATGAGCCGAATCAGAGCGCACTGTATCTCTATCAGCGCAACGGGCTGAACTGGAACTTTTACGAGAAGTTCAATCTGACCGGACGGGCCTATCAGTTCTTCAGATATGGGCAGACAGATCTCGATGCTGGATTTGTGGCGGTAGGCGATGCCGGTTACAGCTTTGACGATATGGGCAATGAGTCGTTTGCACCGAAGATCTATATCTTCACCTATGACGACGTCCCCACCGCGCCTGTAACCCCTGAAGTCACGCCGGATGTGACGCCGGACGCCACGCCAGAAGCGCTGCCGTAGTCTCATCGCAGCACGCTTACCTGCTGTCACGCTGATCATCAGTACCAGAAAGCCGGGATTGAGGCTGATCCCGGCTTTTTTGATTCCGCTTTTCAGCTTGGGCCAAAATGCTGTCCAAAGTGCCGGACAAAGTGCCGGACAAAGTGCCGGACAAAGTGCTGGCATTATGGACGACTCTTTCCAGAACATACGTGCTATTCATAGATCTGTACCGTGCAGGTGATGCAAAGTGGACAGCGCAGGCGAGTCCATGCATCTGCCGGTACAGATCGTTAACAACGAATGCGGAAGAGTAGCGCGCCGGTCTTACGGGAGTCGGCGCGGGAAATGAGCATTCCTCATGCCGGCCCCCGTCTGCACCACTCGAACAACCGCGTGTGGACGCTGTCGAGGCACGGCAAAACATTCATCATCGTTCATCGTAAGGAGCTGCAATGCAGTCAAATGCCCCTTACCGCGTCAGGTTTCTGGCCTCTGATCCGCCAGCCCTGACCACAGCTTACCCACCATCAAACGCCAGAGAGATCACGCTGCTAAAGGCGGTTCAGCCGGTCGAACCGGTTGCGCCTATAAAGGCGGATGTCACCCGCGCTGCACAGGATGCTCATCCGGACCGTGCGCGCTTCGGTGGCTACCTCATCGTATGGGGAAACCGCAGCCAGCGTGATCTACAGGGCGAATACTTCACACCACAGACCGAACTGGCGCTGGACTGGTACGAACGCCGTCCGGTGCTGTATCAGCATGGCATGGACGATCACCTCAAGGCCGCTCCAATCGGCGTGATCGACCGGCTGCGTGCTGATGAAACCGGCGTCTGGGCAGAGGCGCAGCTTGACCTGCGTCACCGCTACGCGCAGGCCGTGCGCCGTCTGATCGAAGACGGAATGCTGAACTGGTCATCCGGCAGTCTGCCGCATCTGGTAGAAGTGGCGCGGGATGGCCGGATTATGCGCTGGCCGGTGGTCGAAGGCAGCCTGACACCGACACCGGCAGAGCCGTATCGGACGCATGTGATAACCGTCAAGAGCGCATACGATGCACTGGGGCTGGATACCGACCGGCTTAACCTGCCCGACCTGAACAGGCGCCCCCGTCATCCCCTGTTACACCCATCATCCCATCATCCACGGAAAGGAACACACGCTATGCCCCATCCCTACTCTGACTCCACTGATTTCGATGAGCGTCTGACCGCAGGCTATGACCGTCCAGCCGCAGGTATCGGGCGCAAACGCCTGCCCATGCCGATGGACAGCGGACGCGATACTCAACCGCTGCCGGTTGTGCCTGCCGCATCCGCATCCAGCGGCGGGACGGTCAGCGTCGGCAGCCCGTTCGACCGGCTCGACGCGGCAGATCTGCTGCATGGCTATATGCTGCTGCGCGCTGGCAAGCGCTTTCAGGGTGTCAGCGAACAGTATGCGAACGCCCTGGCTTATAAGGTGCGTAAATCCAGCCTGTCAGCGGCCATCAAGAATAATGAGCTGATGCACACCATGCAGACCGGCTTCGGCGATGAGTGGGTGCCGGAATTGTGGTCGGCCCAGATCTGGGAAATGGCGCGTCAGGATAATGTGATTCTGCCGCTGTTCCGCACGATTGAGATGCCATCCAGCCCGTTTGACCTGCCTGTTGCGGGAACTGACCCGGTGGTTTACTACGTGCCGGAAACCAGCCACGAATCCCAGCTTGTGCTGAATGGAAACAATAATCCGATCCCGGACAGCAAGATCGGCAGCCGCAAGATTCAACTGAACGCGAAGAAGCTGGCGCTGCGCGTCGGATTCAGTGCCGAACTGGTCGAAGATGCCATTCTGCCAGTGCTGAATATCTACCGCGAACAGGCGATGCGTGCGATTGCCGACAGCATCGATTATGTGCTGCTGAATGGCGATATCGAAGACGGCGAAGACAGCAATATCAATACCGCATCAATACCGAGCGGGAACGAGCGCTTCATGGCGTTCAACGGCCTGCGCCGCCTGCCGCTGATCACCAACAGCGCCCAGCAGCTTGATATGGAAGGCGATCTGACCTTAGCCAAGCTGCGCCAGACACGCTTCCGGATGCCAGCCCGCTATGCAGCACGTCCGGGGGATCTGGCCTGGATCGTGGACAGCGGTACCTATGCCAAACTGCTGAATCTGTCGGAGTTCCTGACACTGGATAAGGCCGGGGCGCTGGCAACTGCCCAGACCGGACAGATCGGTTTTATCGACGGTATCCCGGTATTTACCTCTGCCGAGATGCCGATGACCAATGCGACCGGTGTGATCGGCAGCGGCACAAACGACAAGGGGACCGCGCTGTGCGTGTATCGTCCGGGCTGGTTTGTCGGATACCGCCGCCGCGTGGCCGTGAATGTCGATTATCTGCCGTACTATGACAGCTATCAACTGACTGCCACCGTCCGGCTGGCGTTCGCCGCCTTTGACAATACGACCGCGAGTGCAGCGATCAATATCGCGATCTAGTGGGTGTCTGCTGCTGATCCACTGAAAGCACAAGGGGGATGCCGGTTGGCATCCCCCTTGTGGGTTGTACTATCTGATTTTAGCCGTCTGGCTGCTGATCTGCTTACGGAAGCGGCAGCGGCAGGGGCAGCGGGATCGCTGAACCACCACCCACCGACGGCACGCTCACCAGTGAGACATCATCGACGAAGATCTTGCCGGAGGGTGCCTTACCCTTGAGCAGGACCTTGACCTGGCTCGGTGTGGAAGCCACCGCGAGATTGACCGAGAACACTTCGTATTCTTCGTTCAGCGTCGGGCCGGTCAGTTCGATGATCGCCTTGTCGCGGCCATCGCCGTTTGCACCAGCAGCCGGATCAGCGTAGACGATCTTCAGTGTGATCAGCTTACCTGCGACCACCTTGCTCTTGACCGCAGCCGTGAGGGTCAGCGTGTCGGTCGCGTTCACAGCGGTGTGATCAACCTTCTGGACCAGCTTGGACTTGTCGCCCGGGAAGCCCTTGAACATCCATGCGCATTCACCGGTGAAAGCGAAGATCTTCGATTTTTCCGGCTTGTTGCACTTGATCTTGTCCTTGGTGCCCTTCTTCAGCGACCACGGGTCTTCCGCAGGCTTACCATCGCTGCCCTTGCCTTCGAACCCACCGTTGATAACCAGTTCGATACCACCGGTGTTGACGGTGAAGGTGTACGGAGCATTGGCCGCTTCGGTTTTGCCCTGCGTATTGCCGGCTTCAACGGTCCAGGAGTAAACACCTTCGACCAGAAGGGACTGAAGGGCTGCATCGACCGCCAGGGTGCAGACATTGGCTGTCGCGCCGCAGTCCGCTGCCGGGATGGTCGTGCGTACAACTTCACCCAGTCGGACGTTGTTCGACAGGTGGATCAGGATGAACTCATAGGAGTCCGCGTGTTCAGCCAACTGCCAGGTGATCGCGGTCACTTCAGCGGTGTCACGGACCACGGTACCGTTTTCCGGTGACAGCAGATTGAATGCGCCGGGAAGCGGAACTTCAGGAACCGGGGTCTCGGTGACCGGGGTTTCAGTCGGGGTCTCGGTCGGAATGTCAGTTGGGGTATCTGTCGGCGTATCCGTCGGGATAACAACCGTCTCAGCACCTTCGATCGCGCCTGCATCCTTACCCTCACCGGCAGGACGGGCGGCGCCGTTCTGGTCAACGGTAATCGGAGCGCCAGCGCTGAACAGCGGATTGGACGGACCGCTCAGGTAGGCGTCGTTGGTCACCAGATTGAAGGCCGAGCTGCCATCCAGCAGACCGTAGTAGGGAACACCACCCGTGGTCAGCGGGGCCAGCATGGGATCACCGGTGCTGGCGGGGGACAGGCCTGCGCAGGTGCCGCCGCCGAAAACGACATTACCACCACCATCTGCGATCGTACCAGAAGCGCCTGAAGCGCAAATCGTCGCACTCGGGCTGCTGATGATCGAGTTGCGCAGATTCAGCGCCTGGCTGGTCGAGAACGCAGCGACATCACCCGCGGGCGCAACGATCGTCACATTGGTGAAATTTGCGACCGTCCCGGTTGCGTTGGTGGTACGAATAACGCTGCCGCCGTTCGTATTCGCAGTGTTGCCGGAGAGGGTAGAGTTGGCGATATTCAGTTCACCAGCATCCAGGTAGAAAACACCACGGTCACTTGCTATATTGTTGATGAAGGCGCTGCGGAAGACATTAACCACCGGCACATTGCTGGGGGTTGGGTCCTTGTCAATTGCAATCGCGCTGCCACGTCCACCATAATTGTTGATAAAGGTTGAGTTGGAGATGTTGACATTGCCAGCGGTGTTAATTGCAGCACCGTTCTGGCCGTACCCTACCGTCGCATTCCCTCCTGTGAAGGTCAGCCCGATGAAGTTGACGGTGACATCCTTGTCCACTCGGAAGAGGCGTACACCAACCCCTGTGTTGGTCGTGAATCTACCATCGAAGGTAATGGCGCCATTGCCATCAATCGTCAGATCGTCGTTCAGCACCTTGGTCGTATTGAAGACGATTGTGGCCGGTCCGCCGCAGTTAAAGGTGATGACATCGGCTTCAGTATTGGCAGCCGCTGTCACCAGCACTGCATCAAATGCCGCTTCGGTGCAGGACTCGGGAGTCCCCGTACCGACTTCGAGCAGTGCGCGTGTCTGTGCAAAGACCAGACTATTTACACTTAAAGCAACTACGAATAAACAGAAAACGAGTAGAAGAGATTTTTTGTTGAGTTGTTTCATTACCTGCGCCTCCTTAAACGCCATCGATAGGTTGGTTATGAGACTTCATGATCAACCCTGATGAGTAAAAGTTATCGTATGATTGCTGTAATGTACATAGCAACGGGGGTATTTTTGGGATATTTTTTACGTTCATCGTCCACTTTTTACGCAATGAATAAATAGCATAAAGTCCCGAAAAGCCGAACCGTCAGCCTCAGGACTTCGTTGCATTGAGCGTCTATGCAGCTATTTATGCCGCTGTAACAGGGCGATTTTGCGTTACGGGCTGCCGGACTGGGTTCTGTTGACGTTTCGATCATAATGCGCCTCTGCAAGCCGGTTTTTGTGTAGGGGCGGACCTGCGATATATCGCCGTGTCCGCCCGCAGTGGTTAAGCAGCCAGCGGGTGATGACGTGTGATGCGCAGCATCATCCATCGCCCCTACACATGAGCGATTTTTGTAAATGTCAACACACCCTGGCACATTAGTCAGATCGTCGGCGGCTTGTCTCCACGCTCATTCGGATCGGGGAAGTCCTCAAACGGCCCGCTGCTGTCGTCATCGAGATCAATATGAATACGCCGTTTGCCCCCGGTCGGCGGGACTGGCGGAACAGGTGGCGTGGGCGGAGTCGGTGGCACCGGCGGAACGGGCGGAACGGGCGGCGCAGCGCGTTCGGCATCCCAATCGCTCCATGCGCGTTCAACATCATGCTGAACATTCGCCATTGTCGAGCGAAGGGTGTCACGGGTGTGATGCATGATCTGGTCGCGCAGTTCACGCCCGAAGCGGCGGTAATCATGGGCGAATTCCCGCCACTGCTGGGCGAACTCTACATCCTGACCATTGATCTGTACCCGGACCTTCGGCCCGCCTCCGGCATGACCGGCGTGATCGACATGTGCGGAAACCGATGCGCCACCCTGCCCGGATGTCTCGTGTATCAGGCTGCGAGTATAGACATAAAGCTGTTGTATCAGCAGCAGCATCTGTGCGATCAGCGTCTCATCGGGGGCGTTTTCATCGACATCCGCCGCCAGACCTTCCGTGATATAGCGATCTTCCGGCAGCAGTCGGGTGATCTGTTCATGCAGCAGTCGGTAATGGCGCAGCGCCATGCGGCCACTTCCAGCCGTACTGCCGGATGCCTGAATCTGTTCCAGTGAACGCTGAAGTGTGCGTAATGCAGGCATCAGCGCATCGAGACTCTGGTTGACTTCTTCATTCATGTGGTTGGTTCCTTCTATCATGTTTGTCATGCCTGCCTGTCATGCCTGTCCTGCTTTGATACACCATTCTGGCAGGTGGTCATCGGGCTACAGACAGGGCCATCGGGATACAGCAGTCTACAGGGGAATACGCACACACCCATCAGATGGTTCAAAACTGGTTGAAAAATGAACGTGTAGAGGAGGGATAAAGCAGCATGGAGCAGGATAAAGCACACAGCAGCATAGACCTGCACAGCAGCCGGATTTATCAGTGCTGCTGTGCTTGGGAGAAGGCAGATCGGAGAGAAGGATCAGGCAGGCTTTTCAGGCAGGCGTCTCAGGCGAGCTGATGAAGTTCATCCTTATAATTCAGCCAGATCTCGCCGAATGAGACGGTAATCGCGAAGTGTGTCGCCAACAGATTGGCATCGCGCCGGTGACTGCCCAGCCCGAGCAGCATATCCACGATTTCAGTGCTGGGTGCGATCTCTCCCATCTCTGACAGGGCGATATGGGCATAACTGCGCCATTTCATCTCACGGCAGTCGCGGAAGATAAGCTGGAAAGAGATCATCGGGTCGAGCTTGTCATCAGGCTGCGATGTCTGGTAATCACACTCGAAAATGAGTTCACGCCCCCACTGATGCAGGATCGTCTCACTGATCGTCATCGTTCCGCCCGGAATCAAGCCTAAAGTATTAATGATTTTCGCTCTGTCCACAACAAAACCTCAACTTTTGAACATCTCGACGATCAGCACAGGTCGAGAGGCAGGAAAACGCACACATCCACCTTGAAACTGCTTTTTATGCGCGGCTTTTAGTGTAACACAGGACAGGTTCATCAGCACGAACCACAGCAAAAGCCAGCATTCGTTGTGTAGGGCGCCATTCCTGCCGCTCATTGTCGTTCAGTCCAACCGTAAACCCTCAAACCCGTTTCGCCACATGCATTTTCATCAGGAGAAAACTCCATGCCCCGTCTTACCTTTGTTTCCACCCATGCTCTGACCGCCGCCCTTGATCTCGACAGCGCGACACTGACAGAGGCCGAACATGCGCGGCTGCACGCCACGCTGATCGCCGCCACCCACCAGATCGAACTGCTGACCGGTCGGCACCTCATGCCGCGCCGCCTGAATCTTCCGCACGTGCTGCCGCGCCGCGTCTCCGGCGAACTGATACTGGATCAGGATCTGCTGGAACTGACCGGCATCACCAATGGCGACGGCTCATCCATCCCGCCGGAGGCCGTTGAACAGGCAGGCGGTCTGTTATATACACGCCAGGGCTATGAATTCCGGCAGGGGGAAGACGGACGAGCACAGCCGCTGATCGTCAGTGGGATCTGGGGCTGGCACGATGACTGGCCGCAGGCGTGGCGCAGCAGCGGCGACAGCGTCAACGGTACGCTCATCCCATTCAACACGACTGTGATTCCGGTGACGAATGCGGTGGGTGGTGACAGTGAAGGGACCGCGCCGCGCTTTCAGGTGGGGCATCTGCTGAAGCTGAATGCGGAGTATATGGCGCTCCATGCCGTCGATGCGGTGGACAACAGCCTGCGTGTCCTGCGGGGACAGCTTGGCACCACCGTCAGTGATCATGAGGCCGGGACCGCGATTCGCATCTACAACCCGCCCCCGGCTATCGAATCGCTGATCG
Organism: uncultured Anaerolineaceae bacterium; assembly: GCA_964395665.1. Classification (GTDB taxonomy): domain Bacteria; phylum Chloroflexota; class Anaerolineae; order Aggregatilineales; family Phototrophicaceae; genus JAEZAF01. The sequence goes on along the minus strand of CAYNDH010000063.1, from coordinate 4,679 downwards.
TGCGCTGGGCCGTATGGTTGTATCAACTCCCACAGCACCATCAGCGGACCAGCGTCCCGATGGATCTGATGGCGGAAGTGGCCGCTCTTCAGCGGGTATCAGTGAAGTCGTGAGAGGTAAAACCGGCGGACACGGCATGCCGTGTCCGCCCGCAGCGGTTAAGCAACCAGCGGGCGATGACGTGTGATGCGCAGCATCATCCATCGCCCCTACACATGAGCGATTTTTATAAATGTCAACACGCCCTAGGCCGATGGCCCATGCGGACGATCCCGTCCGATTTTGCCCAGATGCGTATGCTGGAAATGCGTCGGATACTTCAATCCATAGCCGACGGCGCGATCCATCCCGCAGTGCGCCAGCCAGATCAGCCCGACCACGATCAGCACCTCTGACGCCAGCGCCCAGCCAGTAGTCAGCACCAGCAGCGGCACACCATAGTTATGTGCAAAGTTATACAGCGCCGCCCCCACCGCCGGACTCTTCATATACCCAACCATCGACAGATCCGGCGCAAGGATCAGCAGCAGAAACAGCCAGCCGTTCAGCCGCAGATGATAATACAGCGCCGCACAGACCAGCAGGATCACCGCCGCCTCAATCCGCTGCCATAGAATCGGCTGCCCCGGCTGGACATAAAATCCCTGAACTTCCATGACTTCCCCTTTTGTGAACATTCCCACAGCATCAGACCGTTCATCTGAACACAGAATACAAGGAGAATACCCACCCATGCCGAACTTCACTACTGCATTAGACCAGTTAGCCGCGCTGAATGTCCCCGGTGTACGCAATCACTACGGGATCACCACGCTGCCCGACGAACTCAGCCGGACGCATCTGCCCGCGCTGCTGGTGCTGCCGTTCATCAATCGCGATCGTCACCTGCTGGATCGCGGTGAGGGCTTTCAGACGATGGCCTTCAGCGACGGGACGCGCACTGTGACCTATGCCGTGACGCATCTGCTGCTGGTCGCATCGGTCGGCAGTGGCAGCGGACAGCGTACCGCCCTGCCCAGGCTGGCCGAACTGATCGACGCCTATTTCGCCGCGCTGAACACTAATCCGACGCTGGGAAACGCGCTCAGTATGCCGCCGCAGGTGCGGGTTGATCCGGGGCTGTACCATCACGGCAGCTTTGAGTACATCGGATGCGCTTTCCGTCACCTGTGGACGCTGGACGTGGACACCATCCCCGCCGCCGCAGAGGAATAGCCCACTATGACCGCCGCTTACTTCATTGAACTGGACAGCACCGACGATCAGAGTTACGCCGCCGATCTCAGCGCCGATGTGCTGAAGCTGTCATGGCGGCTGGGGATGTCACAGCCCTATGACCGCGTTTCAGCGATCAGCAAGGCGGAGATCACCCTGCAAAATACCGACCGCCGGTACTCGCCGGAAGTCGATCCACGTCTGAAGGTCGGGCGGCGGGTGCGTATCCGCATGCAGGAGACGCCATCCGCCGCTATCCGCACGCATTTCGTCGGCAGGATTCGCGCCATCCAGCCGGAGACAGGCACACTGGGCCAGCGCCGCTGCACCCTGACCGTCACCGGGCCGGAAGATGATTATCAGCAGATGACCGTGCTGCTGCCGCTGCATGTCAATGTGACGGCGGATGAAGTGCTGGATACGGTGTTCGCGCTGCCGGGGCTGGACGACATCCCGACCGATTTCGCGCCGGGGATCGAAACACTGGCCTTCGTCGGGGAAGGCTGGGGCAGCGGCGTGACGGTGGTGCGCATTATCCGGGAACTGGTCGGCGCGGAGCATGGGCGCTTCTTCACCACCCGCACCGGACAGGCCGTGATGCACAATCGCACCCAGGCCCAATCTGCACCGGCACGCGCTGCCACCCTGACCGACCGCGCCGTCAGCATGATCTGCCGTTATGGCGATTTCATGGCGAATCGGGTGCGCGTCAGCCTGCGCCAGCGTGGATTCGGCAGCGCGGGTTCCGTTGTGTGGACGCTGGCAAGCCCGCAGAAGATCCTGCCCGGTGCATCACGGGATCTGATCGTCCAGTTTCGCGATCCGAACGGCCAGCGGATCGGTGCGGCCTTTCTGATTGATCCGGCTCCGGTGACCGATTACAGCGCCAATACCGCCGCTAACGGCTCCGGCAGTGACCGCACCGCACAGGTGGGCGTCAGTGTGGAGTTACTGTCGGGAAGCGCTGCTCACATCCGCCTGACCAACAGCGGCATCGATAGCGCCTATCTGCTGGCCGGGGCACAGATTCGCGGCACGCCGGTTTACTTTGGGGAAACCATAACGGTCGAAGCTGAAGATACGGCATCACAGGCCGCGCACGGCGTCCGCACCCTGTCGCTGGACTTACCCGCGCTCGACTCGACCGAGTCGGCTGAAGCCATCACCGCGTATGAATTAGCCCGGCGCAGCAGTCCGCGTGGGCAGATCGTCACGCTGACGCTCAATGAGCGCACGCACTTTTCCGATGCGCTGCAATGGTCGCTGTTCGACCGCATTCGTGTGGTCGAAACGCAGGCCGGACACGATGCCGATTATCTGATTGTCGGAGAAGCACATGAGGTCACACGCGGCGGGTATCGGCATCAGGTCACATGGACACTGGAGCCGGTGGAGTGAGTGGCGATTCAATGAGGGCGCGATTGTTCATCGTTCGCGGACATGCAGAATATCATGACGGCTAACAGGACGTACCTGTGAAGCGCTGACGGTCACAACATCCAGTGTGTGACCATCGGCGCTGAAGATCTCCAGTTCATAGCCTGCATGATCCCCATGAATCATCACCACAGTGCCGACATCCCCTGCGCGAAGCTGGTGTTCTGGCAAATCGACTGTCAGTACACCCGGTTATACTCGCTAATCATGTTCATATTACTTCCGACTGCCACCCGCGAAGGCGGCGGTCAGGCTGATGTGGTGGTTACCTGCTGATAGATGATTGAGAAAATGGTTAATCTTTTGTTTCAGGTGGATGCCAACCTGCTTCTACCCATCGCTGACGCGCACTTACAACCACGTCGCGATTCATGCGTAGTCGAACAATCGTTGCTCGACCAGTAGCTGTCAGGCCGATGATGTGCAAACCATCTTCGCTCCACTGGAAATGACTATCCCAATTCTGGGTGCGCGGATTGAATAACGAGGTTTCCACTTCAGTTTCAGGGTCTGGCCCGGTCTGGAAATCGAGCTTGAACCCGTTGCAACCAATACATGCCAGGCACAGATTCTCCGCCACCGTTTCACCACCCGCCGACTCTGGAATGATGTGGTCAATTTCCATCGACACCACGATAACCTGCTGTGTCTGGCAGTATTCACACCTGCCTTGCGCTCGCTCTACAACCTGCTGTCGCAGTCGATCCGAAATACGTGCCATCAAGCACCTAACTTAAGCTGTTCCTCGACATTATGACCACGCTGTTTCAGCAGTAAGAGGGCTTCGGAACGCAGCACCATCTGGTGATCGACAAGATGGATGAGGCGCTCCATTTCAGCTTTCTCATCCTCTGTGATCTGCCCGTGCCTGCCCAGGGCAATCAGTTCGCGCAGGCGGGTATCCTGCGGCCAGGCCAGCCGCTGATGAACAACCGCCCATAACTGTTCATCTGTATAGCTCTTGAGTGTATCCGGTGAAAGTCCAGCATCTGGCAGCGTACCAAAAAGCAGGGCCAATCCATCCAGCAGCACCGATTCCACCGAGCGATTGCTGTGTCTGGCGATCTGTTGGGCGCGTTCATAAACTTCGGCTGGAAGTTCCAGTTCGATTGTTGATTGGCTCATCGATCCCTGCTTTCAACTCGTTTTCGCTATTGTATCCTAACACTGAACTTGATCGGAACACTACTTCCGACTGCCACCCGCGAAGGCGGCGGTCAGGCCGAGACCGATATACACCGTCCCGGTGAAATAGCGCTGCCAGCGCAGATAACGCATGCTGCTGCGCAGCCAGCGTCCGGCTGCCCCCGCGCCAAGCGCATAGAGCGAGTCCGTCAGCGTCGCCAGCGCGACCATAATCAGGCCGAGAATCAGCACCTGTAAGGTGATATTCCCCAGCGTCGGATCGACAAACTGCGGCAGGAAGGCGAAGAAGAACAGCGCCGTCCTGGGATTCAGCACCGCAACCACCACGCCCTGCGAGAAGATCCGGCGCAGCGGTTCCCGCTTCACTTCCCCCTCTGTCATTTCGTCTTTTGAGCGCAGCTTGCGGATGCCCAGATAAATCAGATAGGCCGCGCCGAGATACTTCACCATGTCAAAAGCCAGCGTAGACGTCAGCAGAATGGCGGAAAGCCCCAGTGCCGCCGCTGCAACATGAAACAGATTACCGAGTTCCGAGCCTAACACCGAGACCAGCCCCGCCCGACGTCCCTGATCAACGCTGCGGGTGACGATATACAGCACCACCGGCCCCGGCGTCAGGACGAGCGCCAGCGCAGCCGGGATGAAGAGCGCAAGCAGTGTCGGTGAGATGAGCGTGTCCATGGTGATTGTACGGTTCCTTCTTGCGAGAGATAAATGACATGTCGTGACCCTTTATGATCTTATTCAACTCCATGCTACAGGTCCAGAGGTCCACTATATCCATTCAGCGCCTTCATCGGATTCAAAGCTGATTTACACCAGAATTAGAAATTTTGTGCTATAATATCCCTGTATTTCCGGCCAATCAGCGGAGCCGCTGC
>CAYNDH010000062.1:0-22125 GCA_964395665.1 uncultured Anaerolineaceae bacterium | reverse complement strand
TTCAGCATGTGCATTTATGCACCTTGTAGGGACAACGCCTAAACATGCTTGCATGTCCATGCTTGCATGTCGTTGTCCGGCGGTTTCTATAACATTTAGAGCAGGTTTTCTGAATATTCAAACACGTTCTCAAGCGCTGCTATATCTGATTATATACCTGACGTGCCCTCCGTCAGGGTGTAATGTGTCAGAGAATGGGCCGCCGCCATCCCGGACAGCACTGCGCCTTCTATCCGGGGGCCGCCAAAAGCATCACCGGCGAACACCAGACCCGGAAGCCCCTTTGCCAGCAGACAGGCCTGGGGATAAGTGGTCTTTGGCTGCGAATAACGCCAGCGCCTGAGCTGTGCTTCACGGATACGAACGGTAAACGGCAGCAGATAACGCATTTCATCACGGATAGCCGTCAGAATGCGCTCGTCCGACTCCCCGTACATCCTTTCGCTGAATTCAGCGTTTGCCTGTGCCGTGATGACGGTCACGTTAGAGATCCCCTTCTGGCGATTATTGGCGATCCAACTGATACCGGCATCCGGCTGCTGGATGGCCCCCGGCGCTGGCAGCAGGACATGCTTATCCAGTACGAAAACAGCCGTCAGGCTCGACGTATACTGGATCTGTTCCAGTGCGGCACGATCCTGCGTGTCGAGTATCACCTGACCGGCGTCCAGCAGTGCCAGTGACTGCGGCACGGGCGGCGTCAGGATCAGGGCCGGTGCGGGATACTCATAGCCGGCTGCATCACGCACACGCCAGTTTTTCCCATCATGGTGTATGGCATTCACTGTGACATTGAGTCGCACATCCTCAAGCTTTTGACGGTAGTGACGTGCAATGGCGTTCATCCCATCCTTAACGGCGTAACGGGGATGTCCATTGCCTTCGCCTGTCACAGGCGTCAGACTGCCAGAGGCCCAGCCATAAGACCACAGAAACGCCAGCCCATCCCGCAGCCACTCATCGACCAGTACCTTGAATTCTTTGGAACGGGCAGTGAAAAACTGAGCGCCCTCATCGGCCCGTCCGCCCCCGATGGAGACGGTTGCCATACGCCCCCCAACACTGCGGTCCCTCTCCAGTACCGTGACCTGTTTCCCCTGTGACTGAAGCTGGACAGCCGCCATCAGCCCCGCCAGACCAGCCCCTATGATCAGCACGTCGGTTTGTATTTCACTTGTGTCCATGGAATGGAGCCTTTCGCAGCGGTATTGATTGGTTCACATCAATTCTATTATCACGTGAGTTTACAATGTCTGCTGCCTGAAGAAAAAGTCGATGATGCGCGTGCTGTCGGTCAGTTGATCGAGATAGCTGTAATGGCCTGCGCCCCGCAGCACCACCAGACCGGCATCGGGGATGGTCTGTTCCAGCTTCTGCCCCTGCCACAGCGGTGTATCCTGATCCTGATCGCCCCACAGCAGCAGGGTTGAGGGTTTCACCCGTGCCGCATACGGCAGCAGATCTTCATTCACGACGTTGACGAATGTCTCACGCATTACACCAGAGGCGGCGCGATAATCGGCGGAACCATAGCGGGCGCTGTACCAATCCTGAAGCCGCCGCGACAATGCATTGAGCCGTACCGCGTTCAGGCCGTCGCGCATCGCCTTGTAAACAGTGGTCCGCAGCCGGACGGCCTGTGACGGCGTCGAACGTACACCGGCGCTGTCCGCCAGCACCATTTTGCGGATGCCTTCGGGATGATCCGCCCCCAGAATGAGGCTTAAACGTCCGCCGAACGAATGCCCGAACAGGAACACCTCATCAAGCTGGTGCTGACGGCGGTAATCCTGCACAAAGCTGGCATAATCGAACACACTCCACGCCTGCGGTGGCGGTGGAGAGTCCCCAAATCCGGGCATATCGGGCGCATGGACGCGATAACCCAGCGCGGCCAGCTTGCGGGCCAGCGGCAGCAGCAGTTCGAGACTCGCCCCCCAGCCGTGCAGCATCAGGATCGTCCCGCCGGGGTTGGCCGCCGCCCCCAGCACGGCATGGCGGATCGTCAGCCCCTTCACGGTGATAGTGCTGATCTGTTCCGCAGAGTCATGAGCAGAGGGATCTGCGCTCATTCGTCGTCTGATTCGATCTGTGCGCCCAGCGCTTGCAGCTTGACCAGGACATGTTCAAACGAACGGCTGATGGCCTGTGCATTGTCGATCACGGATTCACCTTTGGCGATCAGTGCCGCGCCGAGCATCCCAAGACCGATGCGGACATCCGGCGTGTCCATATAAATGCCACGCAGCGGCGACGGCCCGACGATAATCGCACGGTGCGGATCGCACAGCACGATCTGCGCACCCATGCGGATCAGCTTATCGACGAACAGCAGGCGGTCATTGAACATCTTCTCGTGAAGCAGCACCGTGCCGCGTGACTGTGTCGCAATGACCGCCGCAATCGCGACCAGATCCGACGGAAAGCCGGGCCACGGCGCGGTTTCAATTGAGGCATCTACATCTTCTTCACGGTTCGAGATGATCAGATCACCGTGACGCGGGACATACAGATTATCGGCATCCAGATCAAGGCTGACGCCCAGGCGCTGATAGACACGGCTGATCAGGCGCAGGTCGAGCTTCTCGGTCTGGGTGATCTGCACGCGGCCTTTGCACATGGCGGCAATGGCGGCGATGCTGGCGACTTCGATCATATCCGATTCGATGGTCGCGCTCGCACCGCGCAGCCCTTCAGAGGTCGGCGCACCCCAGATCGTGATGGTATTCGAGCCGATGCCCTGAATCTGCGCCCCCATACGCTCCAGCAGTTCGCCAAGGCTCTGGATATGCGGCTCACAGGCGGCATTGCGGATCACGGTTTCGCGGCCAAGGGACGCCGCCAGCATCATGACCATCGATGTCGCCGTGACGCTGGCCTGTGTCAGCAGCACATCGCGGAAGTCCCACGGATTGCTTCGCAGTTCGATGCCGCCGTCGGATGTCACCACATCGAGTCCGAGATCGCGCAGTGCTTCAAGATGGGTGTGTACCCGGTTGAGCGGGAAATCAATCTCCAGACGGGCATATCCACGGCGGACGATGATCGGCACCATGTACAGCAGTGCGCCGATAAAACCCTGTGTCTCGGCCTGTGTCAGATGACGGCGCCCGATCTGCTCTGCCTGAATCGTGACGCGGTGCGACGGATGCGCACCCTGACTCTGATCGCCGTTATTACGTTCGTGCCATTCCACCTGTGCGCCGAGAAGCTGCGCCAGCTCCAGCATGGCAAGGACGCTGGCGGTTCTGGGGACGTTATCCAGTGTCACCGGCTGATCGGTCAGCAGGGCCGCCGCCAGTAGATGAATGGCCGCATTACTGCTGCCTGAAGGGGTATAGATGCCGTTGAGCGGCTGTCCACCCTGCACTCGAATACGCATAACATCACTTTCTTTTTACTGGCTGATGCCTGTTCCATGAGTTGGGCATCCCTGGAATTTGTAACGGGAACGGGCCGGATTCTTCCGGCCCATGCATTTCATACATTGGCACCCTGCCAGGCCTAACTCGATTTGCACCAACTGGCGAAACAGCCGGGGGCCACATCCAGCGACGCCGCATTGGGCAGATTACTGAACTGCTGCGCGGTCACGGTGGTGTTCTGATAATCGACATACACCTGGAAGCCATCACCACTGACCAGCATCATGCGCGAGAAACTGGCCGTGCTTTTCCCCAGCACCTGAATCGGAGTCCCGTTCGGGATCGTCCCAACATTGCGCGACGCCGCCGAGTCAAGGAAGGCGATGGCAATATCCGTATTCACCTGATTGGGGGACAGAATCGCGACCTGATCGGTGAACAGTTCAGTCAGCCCTGTGTTCGCCAGAATCTCTTCATCGGTGAATTGTGTCACAGTCAGTTCTGCGTTCCGGCAAAACTCCGGATCATTCGGGTCAATTTCCAGCTTGAAGACGCCGCCGCGTTCCAGCAGGGCGATCAGCGTTTGCGTGGCACGATTGCAGCGCATCAGCGGATTACCACCGGTCCAGATTTCGGGCCGGGTGTCAGGGCCATAGACCAGATCGGCCAGTTGCTCGACATCATGGCGCACATCACGGGCAATCGCGAAAGGCGTGCTGCCGACCGCGCCGATCCAGCCGCGTGGACGGATATCAGGGTTGATGTATTCAGACGCCAGTGTTTCCAGATCGCTGCGGGCCATCACCGCCAGATCCGGGTTGAACGGGTCCTGACTGCCATTCCAGCCTTCGGGACGCACACCGCCGCCCAGCATCGCATCTGCCAGCAGGTTCATATCCCTGATCGCATCCAGCAGCAGATTCGTCTCTGGCTCGATCACCGGTGTCGCAGTCGGAAATGGCGTGGGTTCTGGTGTGAATTCGGGATTAAATGGCGTTTCCTGAGAGAAGGGATCAAAAGTCGGTGTTGCAAACGGATCAAAGGTGGGTGCAAACGGATCGAAGGTCGGTGTGGCAAATGGATCAAAGGTGGCAGTCGGCGCAAACGGATCGAAGGTCGGTGTTTCGGTGGGTGTTTCGAGAAAGTCCTGCTTTACGCTTGTATCTCTGCCTTGAGTCTCGCCGCGCATCACGACACCGATCACCGGCATCAGCAGCAGGATGCAGAAGGTCATCGTCCGCAGGGAACGTCCAAAGGCGGGTGTTTTCAGATGAGTCAGGATCTGTCTGGACACAAACATCTCTCCCAATTCTGTTCATTGAGGCGGGGCGTCTGCCCGATATTCCGGGGGGCATGACAGCGCCCGGTCAGGCGCATTGGCCGGATCAAACCAGCGGACCGGCGGCATGACGGCATCTGACAATCCGAAGATTATACACCATGCCGAATACCGCGCTCTATGGCCTGTCGGTATACTCCCCTGTCAGCAGTGACAGCATACGTCAGCAGTGACAGCATGACAGCTCAATCGGTTCCAATTCGGCTGCTTACTCGTCGCCGATCCTGATCCCTGCAAGGTTTTCCAGCGCCTTGACCAGCGCATGATTGCCTTCGCTGCCCATTCCCTGTGCCTGAAGCGTGCGGTACAGGTTCGAGATCAGGCTGGTCGCCAGCGCCGGGATGCCGAGCTGTTCGGCTTCTTCCAGCACCAGCCGCAGATCCTTCTGCTGCAAGTCGATCGTGAATCCCGGTCGCCAGTCGCGCTGGATCACCTGCGGCCCGCGATTGCTCAGCATCCAGCTTCCCGCCGCGCCGCCGCTGACCGCCGTCAGCGCCTTTTCGAGATCGAGTCCGCCTGCCTGTGCGAATAGCAGCGCCTCACTGACCGCCAGCATATTGCCCACTACCAGAATCTGATTGACGAGTTTGACCGTCTGGCCTGCGCCGCTGCCACCGACATGCGTGATCGTCTTTCCCATCGCCTGAAAGACCGGCATCGCCCGCTGGAACTGCGTCTCGTCTCCGCCGACCATAATACTAAGCGTGCCTTTTTCCGCGCCTTCACTGCCGCCGCTGATCGGCGCATCCAGCATGTGACCGCCCTGTGCGCGGATCATGTCAGCCAGTTCGCGAGTGACCTGCGGGCTGATGGTGCTGGTATCGATCACCAGTGCGCCGGGCTGCATCCCCTTCAGCACACCGTTTTCGCCGGTCAGTACGCCGCGCACATCCGGCGTATCGCTGACGCAGGTGATGATGATGTCGCACTGCCGCGCAAGCGCCGCCGGGCTTTCCGCCCGTTTTGCCCCGGCCTGTACCAGTTCACCGGCTTTGCTGGCTGTCCGGTTCCAGACGGTCAGATCGAAGCCGGCTTTCAGCAGATTATGCGTCATGCCCCGGCCCATAATCCCCAGGCCGATAAAGCCAATGCGTTCAGTGTTTAGCTGTTCAGAGGGCTGATGAAGATCTGACACGGGTATTCCTTTCAATCGGATCAAACTGAACCTGATGTGCATGGCGGATGAAATCCACCGCGCACAGCGTTTGCATCAGCGTGTCTGGCAGCACGTGATCAAGTGTGAGGACTGTCAGGGTGGGGCCGCCGGGTTGGGTGCGGCCTGTCTGCCAGCTTGCGATGTTGATGTCATTATCAGCCATCAGCGTCCCGATTCTGCCGATGACGCCGGGCTTGTCAGAGCTTCCCATCAGCAGCAGATTGCCTTCCGGCACGAAATTAAGCTGATATTCGTTGATCTGGACGATATGCGGCTGCTTGCGATCCAGCAGCGTGCCCGACATCAGGATTTCCTCACCATCTTCCAGCGTGATCTGGCATGAGACCTGCGTGGTATATTCGCCAGTCTTCAGGCCCTTGGCCTGTGTGACCTGAATCCCGCGTTCAGCGGCCAGCACCGGCGCGTTGACATAACTGACAGTTTCGCCCAGTGACGGCTCAAGCAGTCCCTTAAGCAGCGCGACGGTCAGCGGCTTGACAAGGCCGAGTATGTCTTCGCCGCGATATTCCACCGCCACCCGCTGCACCGGATAGCGCGCCAGCACATGCAGCAGCGTGCCGATGCGCTCCGCCAGTGTCAGGTAGGGGCGGATCGTCTCGAAGTTGATGCCGGGGATAAACGGCAGATTGATCACATTCCGGTAATCCGTCCCGCACAGGGCATCCAGCACCTGCTGCGCGATCTGAAGCGACAGATCCTGTGCAGCCTCTGCTGTATTTTCCGCGATATGCGGCGTGTGGATGACGTTATCAAGGCCGATCAGTGGGCTGTTATAAGGCGGTTCATCGGTGTAGACATCGACTGCCGCCCCCGCCAGCGCCCCGGATCTGATCGCATCGGCCAGCGCGGTTTCGTCCACCGCCCCGCCGAACGCCGTATTGATCAGACGAGCGCCGGGTTTCATCTGCTGAAGACGTGCGGTATCGAAGATCCCGCGAGTCTCGACTGTGGCTGGCATATGCAGTGTGACGAAATCACTGCGCTGGAGCAGTTCCCGCAGGCCGACCAGCTTGATCCGTGTATCCTCAACCTGTCCTTCAGACAGGTACGGATCATAGGCCAGAATCTGCATCCTGAAGGCCAGCGCCCGTTGTGCGACCACCCGTCCCACGCGCCCCAGCCCGATGATGCCGAGCGTTTTTCCGTATAACTGCGCCCCGACCTGCTGTTTGCGGTCCAGCAGCCACCAGCCATCGCGCAGGGATGCATGGGTTTCCGTCAGGCGGCGGCTCAGTGCCAGCATCAGCGCCAGTGTATGCTCGGCCACGGCAATCGCGCTGACGCCCGGTGTATGCGTGACGATCACACCGCGTGTCGTCGCTGCGTCGATGTCGATTCCGTTCAGACTTGCGCCCACCCGCCCGATCACCTTCAGATTCGGCGCCAGATCCAGCAGATCACGACCGACCGCGATCTCGCTGCGTGCGATCAGGGCATGCGCATCTCCAATGGCTTCGCGGACGGCTTCGGGTTTCGGCGCGACGATCTGCACCTCAACATCAGGGTAGTCCCGCAGCACGGACAGCCCCTCTTCGGTCAGGTCGGTGGCGATAACGATTTTATTCAGGTTCAAGGGATGCCTCTTGCAAGCTATACGCAGAATCAGGGTTCATCCTGCCGAATTCTAACGCGCCGTCCGCGCTTCGCCTAGTTGTGATCCGTCTTCAGCCGGACAGCCACCTTTATGCTGTGTGAGGCTATCTGCGGGCATAATACGCTCAGGCGGATATGTCGCCGTACTTCGCAGCAGACTTTCACAACAAAGGGGACGTAGGATTTTGAATAGGAATTTTATCTTTAACCCGGAAGGCCGCCGGACGATCCTTTCGATTGATGGAGGCGGGATGCGTGGCATTGTCCCGCTGGCGATGCTGATCTATCTCGAAAAACAGCTCAACCGTCCGGCATACGAGATCTTCGACATGGTGGCAGGGACCAGTACGGGCGCGATCATCGCCGCCGGACTCGGACTGGGCTATTCCGCACAGGAGATCATGGAACTGGTCTACCGCGAACGACTGCCGAAAGCCTTCGGGGATCGCAATCTGGCCTTCTGGCTGCGCTACATCTTCGTAAATCGCCTGCGTTATCAGTATCCGTGGGAACCGTTCATCAGTGCGCTGTCACCGCTGGCACAGGGTAAAAAGGTGCGCGATATGACCAGCACCATTGTCCTGATGACGACCAAAGACCTGCGGACCAATAACACCTATTACATCGTCAATTCGGGGCCGGGTGCGGGACTGTTCAGCGATTATCCGCTGTCCGGGGCCACGGCTGCCAGCGGCGCCGCGCCGACCTTCTTCCCGCCGGTGCTGGGCAATCTGGTAGATGGCGGCGTCGGTATCTACGGCAATCCGGCGCTGGCGGCGGCCATTGAAGCCGTTGAGTATATCGGCTTTGACACCGCCAACACCCTGCACGTCTCGCTGGGGACCGGCCACACGCCGATGGATCAGCCGGATGGCGCCGGTCATCAGCTCGGGCTGTTTGGCTGGATGAAGTACATGGTGCTGACGGGTATCACGGAAGCCGCGATTCAACAGTCCTATACCGTGCGTGCGATTTACGAATCCCGTGGCATGGATTTCAGGCGTCATAACGTCCACCTGACCGACCATGTGGTGCGTGATCTGCTGGGGATTGATCCCGGCACGTTGAAGCCGGAAGCCCTGTCGCTGGACAGTACCAATCCCAAAGAGATCGCGCTGATGGAACAGATCGGCTGTGCCTATGCCGAGCAGCTTGACTGGAATCAGCCTAATCAGATGCCGTGGGATCATCCGACCGGGCAGCCGCAGCCGCGCATCGAACCGGCGGACTGGAAAGGTTCGATTTTCATCTGATCGCGCCCTGACGATCCGATGCGCTATAATAGAGGGTTCATTCGTCCGTCATAACAGGATATTCGTTAACACGAAGCTGTGGAGAGAAAGACATCTGCACCCATGACTGATCTGCAAATCACTGAAACACCTGCCGCCGTGCCATCGGAAATCGATGTGAAACAGCTTGGCATCCGCGCTAAGGAAGCCGGGCGTCTGCTGGCAAAAGCCACCACCGAACAGAAGAACGCCGCGCTGCTGGCGATTGCCGACGCGCTGATTCAGAACCGCGACTCCATTCTGGAAGCAAACCGGCTGGATCTCGAAGACGGGCGCGCCAACGGCATGACAGCAGCGCTGCTGGATCGGCTGGACCTGCAAAATCGGCTGGAAGGCATCGCCGACGATGTGCGCCATGTGGTCACGCTGGATGATCCGGTGGGCCGCGAATACGATCAGCGCACGCTGGAAAATGGCCTGCGCATCTCTCGCCGCCGCACGCCGTTCGGTGTGATTGGTGTGATCTATGAAGCGCGGCCTAACGTCACGGTCGATGTCGCATCACTGGCGCTGAAGACCGGTAACGCCGTCATCCTGCGCGGTGGCAAGGAAACCCTTCGCAGCAATATCGAACTGGTGCGCGTGCTTCAGGAAGCGCTGGCGGCCAATGGTCTGCCACAGGACGCTGTACAGCTCATCGCCAGCACTGACCGCCGCTATGTCAGTGAGATGCTGAAGCTGCACCAGTATATCGACATCATCATCCCACGCGGCGGCGCATCGCTGCACGAATTCTGCCGCCAGAACAGCACCATTCCGGTGATTATCGGCGGGATCGGCATCTGTCATCTGTATGTGGACGAAAGCGCCAGGCAGGACGACGCGCTGAAGATCATCCACAACGCCAAGGTACAGCGTCCGTCGGTCTGCAATTCGCTGGATACCGTGCTGGTGCATCAGTCAGTCGCACAGCAGGTCCTGCCGCAGATCGTGGCGCATCTGGGCACGGCGGGTGTCACCTTCCGGGCGGAGCCGCGTGCGCTGGAGAGCGTCACGGGAATGCAGGGTGTGGAACCAGCCGGCCCCGAAGACTTCGATACGGAATGGCTGTCACTGGTGCTTGGCCTGAAAGTCGTCGATGGACTCGAAGAAGCACTGGCCCACATCCGCCAGCACAGCACCCAGCACTCCGACGGCATCCTGACGCAGGATATGGACAATGCCAACGCCTTCCTGAATGAAGTGGACTCGGCGGCGGTCTTCCTGAATGCCAGCACACGCTTTAATGATGGTGGGCAGCTTGGGCTGGGGGCAGAAGTGGCCGTCAGCACGCAGAAGATGCACGCACGCGGGCCGATGGCGCTGGAAGAACTGACGACCTACAAATGGGTCATCGTTGGTGATGGACATATTAGAGGTTAATACTCAGATTAACGGCGGATCGGCAATTCTTTATGATATGCTGGTTAAAATACGGTTATGATGAACGTATTGCTAATGCAGGAATAACCCGTGATGACTACCGTACTCATAGCTGATGATAGCGCGGATATGCTCGAGTTGATCGCTGATACACTTGAGATGAATGGCTTCGGAGTCCTGAAAGCCATTGATGGTGCGGAAGCGTGGAACATCCTCAGCTCGATGGAAACGCTGCAAGGGCTGGTAGTCCTCAGTGACGTTCACATGCCCCGCATGGGTGGCTTCGAACTATTGAGGCGCGTGCGCAGCAGTCCGCACTGGCCGTATATCCCGGTGCTGCTGATGAGCGGTGATCGTAGCGATCATGCACGTGCGCTGGAAGCGGACGCCGACGATTTTGTGCTGAAGCCGTTCCGTGTGGAAGCGCTTCAGGCCAAGCTCATGTCGATCTCGTCCTGATCCGACTGTAATACACTGCTTCAGGGCGGGATTCTTCCCGCCCTGTTTGATATACACCCAATCTATGCGCGGATTTTTCCGCCTCGCAATCTCTTATCTTGGTGCATAGGGTGGGCGGATTTACAGATACGTCAGATCTCAATACCGGCTGTCCGATGCACCGCCACCGCTTCCGGCGCGGTGTTCCTGAATGCGCTGGTCGATCACCGAGATGACGCGCTCACGCTCTTTTTTCCATGATTTTTCGAGATCGGCATCGTAGCCGATAAAGGCCCACGGCGCACGCTGCGAGAGGGTGCGCAGGGCTTCATCGACCTCAAGTTCCTTGGCAACCGGCGTGATGCTCTTGCCATGACGGTCAAAGATGTGAATATTGAACGTCTTGCCAGTCGGGATGCCATACGTGCGGCGCTGCGTGACCTTCTTGTACGCCCACACGAGATCCTGATAGCGCATCGCTTCCAGCGAAGCATGTTGTTTATGCACCAGCCAGTTACGGGTAAAGTGCAGACTTCCGACCTGCGGATGCTCGCTGTGCATCTCGACTTCGATCTGCTGCGCGACGCTGCTGGCATCCCCGAAGCGGCTAAGGCTCTTGACCGCCGGATGCAGGTCCGGGTTGCTCATGCGGCGTGTGGCGGTCAGAATCCCGAACAGGCTGCCTGCCAGCACCACAGCGGCGATTGCCAGCCCGATATAGCCGGGGGCTTTAAAGTCGGTCGCATCTACCATGTATGGCAGGAACACGCCTTCCAGATTCGGCTCATCGTTATAGATCGCGTCAATGACTTCACGCTGAATCTCTCTGGAAATCGGGATCAGCCCGCCGGTATAGCTGGTCGGCAGATTGTTCGGATCATCCAGCTCACCACTGATTTCCACCAGCAGCCATCGTTCTGTCAGGTCCAGCAGGACATAACTTTTATCGACAGTTTCAGTGCTGCCGCGCTCGGTGACATACTCGAAGCCGGTGTCATAGGCGTCCACATCGTCAATCGTGACGTAATATTCCTGACGGGTACTCGGATCTTCGATTTCGAGCAGGGTTTCGGCATCAATCGGATGCGGGCCGGTGAAGAAATTATAGAAGTAGCGGAAGCTCACAAGCTCTGCGCCGATCAGAACAGCCAGTACCAGCAGACTGATGATCAGCATGTTACGGTTAGAACGACGGACGATGTCGTCAACGAAGGTGGTGGTCATAAGATGTCCTTGCGGGTAAAGCCGGTACAAAGGTGGTGTCGCATTTTCGCATTATAGTAGCGAACGATATGACTTTAGCATTATGTGACCGGCTGGAAATAAACACAAACCCTCTCGTATGAGAGGGCCTGGTGTAATTAGGGATTGCGACTGCCGCCGCTACCGATCCAGCGCGTTGAGCATCATCTCGATTTCGGTGAACTTCAGGCGCGGACGCCCACATTCTGCACCGCGCTGGATTTCAAGCTGATTGAGCTGCTGCCAGTCCTCGAACGTGACCACGCGCACCTGACGTGATTTCAGCAGTGCATCGACCGCCTCACGCGAAGGCTGTGCCACCGGATTCAGCCTGTCCTGCTGAAGATCTTCCAGCAGTTTTTCGACGGTTTCGACCGCATCCGGCTTATTGGTGCCGATGATACCGGTCGGCCCGCGTTTGATCCAGCCAACCGCGTACTCGCCGATGACCTGCATCCCGCCGGGAGTATCGAGTACCCGCCCGTGTGCATTCGGGATCGTCGCGCTCACATCGTCGAACGGGACACCGGACAGCCCGACGCCGCGATAGCCAACCGAACGGAAGACCAGTCCCATCGGCAGGATTTCGGTGCGGTCGGTGGTGCGTGCGCTGATGGAGCCATCGCTGCGGCGTGTCAGCTCATTGTGGACGATCTTCAGCCCTTCGACGCGCTCCGTGCCGAGGATCTCGACCGGGGAGACCAGAAAGCGGAAGATCACGCGCCGTGATTTCCCCTGAAGCGGCTGCTGGCTGTAGCGCCTGAGGATCTCGACGTTGTTGATCGCCGTGCGATCGCTGGACTGATCCAGATATTCCTGACTGTATGTGTCGATCGCCACTTCCGCCGGATCGATCACCACATCAGCATCCTGAAGCTCGCCCATTTCCTTGATTTCCGGATTGGTGAAGGCCGCCTGAA
This sequence comes from uncultured Anaerolineaceae bacterium, assembly GCA_964395665.1. Classification (GTDB taxonomy): domain Bacteria; phylum Chloroflexota; class Anaerolineae; order Aggregatilineales; family Phototrophicaceae; genus JAEZAF01. The sequence continues at coordinate 9,397 of CAYNDH010000062.1, read as the reverse complement.
CCGGCCCACGCCGCCCCAGTACATAGATCTCTTTCACGCGGCTGTGTGACAGGGCTTCCAGCGCGTAATCGGCAATATCGGTGCTGCGAAGCTCATCCACCGTGCGCGACAGAATGCGTGCCACATCCATCGCGACATTGCCAACGCCGATCACCGCCGCCTGTTCCTGCGACAGATCAAATTCCAGATGCCGGTAATCGGGATGCCCGTTGTACCAGCCGACGAATTCGGTCGCAGCATGGCTGCCGGGCAGTGTCTCGCCGGGGATGTTCAGTACGCGGTCGCTCTGTGCGCCGACCGCATAGATAATGGCGTGGTAGTGCTGTTTCAGTTCGTCATGTGTGATGTCGATCCCGAAGTTCACATGGCCGAAGAACCGGAAGCTCGGCTGTGAGGCGATCTTCTCATAGACCTTTTCGACCGATTTGATCTTGGGATGATCCGGGGCGACACCGCCGCGCACCAGTCCATACGGTGTGGGCAGCCGCTCGAACATATCAATTTCGAGAGCAAGGTTCTTTTCCTTCTGCAAACGGTCGGCGGCATAAAATCCCGATGGACCAGAGCCGATAATCGCGACCCGAAGCGGATTTTCAGGCGTGCCTATGGGTGTGGACGTCGATGCAGTCATCTTGCCTTCTCTCTCATTTCAATACAGATCAGCCATCCGGTTATCCGGTCATCCGGTCATCCGGCTTGTTATGGCAAATTTTTACCCATCAGTTTCAGCCGCACAATCACCCAGATCAGCGAGCGCGATCAGCCATAATCCACCGGCGGAGCCATTGGCGGCCAGCGCGATGGTGCCCTGATCAGGTGACAGCCATGTCCATGCGCGGTCATCGGAGGTGATCCGCAGCGGCAGACGTGTCAGCGGTGTCAGCGTGCCGCTGGGCCGGTGAAAACACTGAAGCTGCGGCTGTCCACCAGCAGCATCCGGCAGGACGAAATAGATGCGATGATCCCCACCTGCGTCGGGGGCGTACAGCGGCGCCGGATAATTATTGCCTGGCAGATTTTCGAACTCAAACAGCAGTTCCGAGACATGGTTCAGAGTAGAGGTGAGGAAATAGCCGGTCTGTTCGCCGATCGTGGCGCCGATCACCACCAGCGCCCCATCCGGGAAAGGGCCGGGGATCGTCCGCGAGGGCTGTACATCATAAACATTGCCGCTGATAAGCTGTCCGGCAAGGCTGGCGGTGAAATAGCGCACCTCATCGCCATAGGCCCCGTAATAGTAAGCCAGAAAGCGTCCGTCCGGCAGCCAGATGTACCCATGCAGGCTGACACGCGCCAGATCATCGTACAGCAGACGCTTGAACGAGCCATCGCGTTCAGCCGTCAGAATGGTGTTGATGTCGGTCTGGTAGATCATACGCGTGCTGGTGGGATGAAAGGTGAGGAAGGAGTGGTTGAAATTGGCCGGATCGGTCAGGCCGGTCTGCAGGAGCATGGCATCCGTGATGGCGCTGGCGTTAGGATGCTCGATCGGTGCACTGCGCCCGGTGGTGAGATCATAGCTGAACCATGTCTGATTGGTGAAAACATCCGCATCACAGCCGACAGCGTAGCGCAGGGTGCTGTCATCGATCCATTCCACATTGACCACTTCGCCCGTCGTGATGCGCGTCACACCGGGGAAGCTCAGAAACGGATTGATCGCTTCAGCTTCGACGACAGCGCCATCGGGGAAGACTTCAATCCGGTCGATTTCAACGCCGTCTTCGTACAGTTCAGCCTGAATCGAGAAGTTCTGGCTGCTGCGCGGCTGTAAGGTGAAATCGGCCACCAGCCCCGTCCCGCAGGCATTGACCGGGAAGCCGAAGCCTTCGCCGATCAGTTCATCGCTGCTGTCATACAGTTCGGCGTAGAGTTCAATGCCGGTATACGCATCGCTTGTGCTGGTATTTTCAAGTGTTCCTTCGACAAAAAGCGCCTCACTGCCGAAGACGTCCTGCCGCTGGATGATCGCTGCATCCACGGCGGTCAGTCCGCCGGGGACGGCTTCCGGTGTTGCTTCAGCAGCCGTATCCCCAGCCGTATCCACAGCCGCTTCAGCGGTGACTTCGGCTGTTTCGGCCTGTAATTCGTCGGTGCTGGCGGTGCTGACCGGTTCAGTGGGTTCGGTCGTCTGCGCTTGAGAGGTGATAGAAGTGAGGGCCGTGAGGGTGAGCGCTGAAAAGATGAAAATCAGGATCGCAGTTCGCTGCGGTCTCATACGACCGCGCAGTAAAAGTGACAGCTTCATAATGCGTGTGGCTCAACTCCATCAATCTGTGGACCTTCGGGCTGCGCCACCGCGTTATTCTGCGCTGTGAGGTCTAATACACCATCACATGCCGCAGAAGGCCGCGTGCCTGTTCAAAATCATCGGCCACGACCACGCGTTTCAGGCGGTACACCCGGCGAAAGACTTCGCTCGCAGTGTGGAGTATACCATTTTCTCCAATCACGATCACGCGCTGAATCCGGCGATCCTTCACCAGTGGGGAGCAGCCGATATAATTCAGATTGGCGAACAGCCCCGGCGGATAGTATGACGGGTGTGAGCGATATTCGATCACCAGCGTCATTGTCCTGCCATTCTGTTCGATCAGATTCCATGCTTCATATGAGGCCAGAACCCATTCTTCAATGGTCCATTCACCCTCAAGGATCATGTGAATGATATTGCTGCTGTGTTCGAAATACTGTACTGATGCTGCCATGAGTGGTTCTCCGCAAACTCCGCCGCAGGGCTGCCAATGCCGGTCGCATTCCGACACTTCAGCTAGACTCTGTCCATATCTTCGGAGTTACTACATTCTTATCTGATGGCAGTATAGCACGCGCCGCCGCAGAATAGGGTTTCATTCCTGAAGCATTTGTAAATTTTTGTGATATTGGCCCCCAGACGGCCCTATGAAACGGCTTTTCCTGTGAAGAACTGCCGCAGCGTCTGGCCGGGGCGGTTATCACGCAGATAGGCGATATTTTCCCCTGCGAAGGCTTTGGGCTGCATCCCGAAGTGCGCGATCAGCGCGTTATCCGGCACCGTGTTTTTCACGGCCAGCAGATCCAGCAGGCTGGTGGTGACCGGCGAACCGGGCAGCACCTTCTCCATCACAAAGACCGGCACACGCAGCAGCCCAAGCGGGACCGGGATCAGGGCGCGTTTCGCATTCATGGCATCCAGCACCCGTTTTTCGATCTCGCCCATCGTCAGCACTTCCGGGCCACCCAGCCCCAGTTCTTTGCCAATCGTGGACTCGTCGTCCAGTGAACGCGCCACCGCTTCGGCCACATCATAGACTGACACCGGCTGAAATTCCGCCTTGCCGCCGCCGATCAGCGGGAAGACCAGCGGCGTGAGCTGGACGAGCCGCGCCAGCGAGTTGAAGAATTCATCCTGCGGGCCGAAGATGGCCGATGGCCGCATCGCCGTCCAGTTCGTCGCGTGCTGTGCCACGTATTCCTGTGCGCGTCCCTTGCTCTTCAGGAAGCGATACGGCAGGCTGCTGTCGGCCCCATTCTGGCTCATATTGATAAAGCGCGGGACACCCGCCGCATTCGCGGCATCAACCACATTGATCGTCCCCTGATAATTGACATCCTCATAGGTCTGGCCGCCTTTCTCGATGGCAATCGCCACCAGATGCACCACCGCGCTGACATCCTGCATCAGCGCGTGCAGGCTGTCACGCTTGAGGACATCCCCCTGCACGATCTCGATCTGCCCACGGACAGATTCCAGCCGCCGGTTCGCCTTCTCTACATCGCCGACCATCGCCCGCACGGGCCGGCCATCCTGCACCAGCCGCTTCACCAGATTGTTGCCTACATACCCTGACGCACCCGTGACCAGAATCGTCATTTACAGTTTCCTTTGTCTGTGTCGATGCTATTTCACTGCTATTCGTCTAACTGAAGACCTGTAAGCCTCAGATAATCCTGTGATGTCCCCTCCGCCTCATCTGATGCCACCAGCGGCAGACGTTCCATCGGCTGGTCGATATTGTAGAGACCAATAATAAGTTCATAATGAGCCGCTGTTAAACCATCCGGGATAGCCAGCGCGTGCTGATCGATCATGGTTTCATCCGCCTGCCAGTTGAGTGTCGGCAGCGTGCCGCCGCCGGGTTCACTGTCCCGCTGGGCGACCAGCACGCCGTCCGCATCCAGAAGCTGGACGAACACCTTATAACGGTCGGTCAGTGGTGCATCGGTGCGCCATTCAAGCTGAAGCTGCACGACATCCCCCGGCGCCAGCACGATAACGTCCCCGTCTGGCTGCTTGCTGATCTCACCGTTCAGGGCGTAGCTTTCCAGTGTGATGTGATCGCCGAACTGCACACCGGACTCGACCGGCTCATTCAGCGGCTGCGGTGTGACATAGCGGGCCAGCCGCACACTGCCAAACCAGCGATCATCGATTTCATAGGCTTCGGCATCCAGCGTATTTTCGACAACGCTCTGCGGATCGCGTTCATCTGTCCCCCACAGCACGGCATAGACGCGCTCGTGATCAGCGATGATCTCACGTACCGCCTGCTGTGTCGCTTCAGTATCGACCGTCAGGCCAATCGGCAGCGGATAAATGCGCTCACTATCCCCGAAATAATATTCGAACACCTCACGCTGACCGGGCGCATTGAGGATAATCGCGTCCGTCTGGCCTGTAGCAGAGGCCGCCTGGATAGTCTCGACAATGGCACGGTAATTATCCCGCTGATACTGCGGCGCGTGGTACAGCGGATCGAGTCCCCCCAGCAGCGCCACCGTCAGGCTGATCGTGCCGACCAGCGCGGCCAGCTTCGGCGCAGCCCGAAAGACCGGCGCGGTGCGGCGTGGGCGCAGCGTCCACAGAATCCATGCCCCGCGTGCCAGCCACAATGCGACTGCGATCTGTGCTGGCAGTAGAAATTTCAGGTTGGCCGGGCGGAACAGCCCCAGCGCCAGAAAGCCACCCAGCATCACCACCACCCAGAGGACCGGGACCAGCATCCGCCACCAGGTGCGGCGTCCATCCTGCTGCGGGAAGCAGAGCAGCCCGAACAGCAGAAAAAACGATACCGCAATCGAACTCTGGCCGGTTTCCGCTGTGATGCCAAACGACAGCCAGCCGATCAGGGTGGTCAGCGCATCCATCAGAGCGACGGATTCGCCAGTGTTCGGCCAGTTGGATACCTGCTGCCATGCGATCGGCAGCCACGGGGCAAACAGCAGCAGCGTCAGCAGATTGGCGGCGACATAAATCCCCAGCAGGCGCAGCGCTGGGCGGAAATCATTCATGCCCGTTCGCTGGACGGCGATAACATCCGCCAGCAGCGCGATCACGAACAGCACACCCTGCGCCACCATCACCCCCGGATAGGCATAATGCGTATACAGGCCAGCCACGTTGCATAATGCCAGCGCGACTCCCCACTGCCAGCGGCGCGGCGGGGCACTCTGGATCAGGCCGACCAACGCCCACATCGACGCCGCTGACCACAGCGCCAGCAGCGCGTACATCCGCGCTTCCTGACTGTAATAGATGCTGAAGGTATTGAGCGTGACGATCAGCGCCGCCACCGCACCCGCCCCCGGATGATACAGCCGCCTGCCGAGCGCGAACGTCAGCGCGACGGTGATGATCCCGGCAAAGGCCGAAAGCGCCCGCAGCGCGAATTCACTGCTGCCGGTCAGCGTGCGCCATACGGCCAGCATCCAGTAATAGCCCGGCGGATGGATGTCACGCGCCGCATTCTCCGCGATGTCAGTGAATGTGCGTGTCGCCTGCACATAAGCGCTGCCTTCATCGTTCCACAGCGACTGTGCGCCCAGCAGATGCAGCCGCACAGCAGTCGCCAGCAGCAGAATCGCCACGGCCACGATCAGCCAGCCTGAAGCATGATGCCATCCGGACCAGCCAAACCGCCGGAAAAATCCATTTGTTTCCTGTGAAGCGAGCATTCGATGCATTTCGCCTGTCTTTTGAGCATTTCTGCGGGTTTGTGCTGATTGCCCGACAGAGACCGTCAATCCAGCACTGCGCTTTGTTCAGAATAGCCGTTATCTTTGGATCAAAAATTGTGTATCCTAGTGCATCTAGTGTACCGCAGTTGCCGCCATTCACCCTGATGTGTACCATCCAGCCACAATCCAGCACTGGCAATTTGTAGTTGCAACCACTGAGAAAACCTCGAAATGCTCGAACGGCTCGAAAGATAGAGATTTCGCACAATATGCCCAAACGTACTGATATTCAATCCATCATGATTATCGGCTCCGGCCCGATTATTATCGGTCAGGCCTGTGAGTTCGATTACAGCGGCGTGCAGGCCTGTAAAGCCCTGCGCGCTCAGGGGTATCGTATTATCCTCGTGAACTCCAACCCGGCCACCATTATGACCGATCCGGAGTTCGCCGATGCGACCTATGTCGAGCCGCTGACACCTGAAATCTGTGAGCGCATCATCGAACATGAGCGCCCCGATGCCCTGCTGCCCACTGTCGGCGGCCAGACCGCCCTTAATCTGGCGCTGGCACTGGAAGAGCGCGGCACACTGGCAAAATACAATGTCGAGCTGATCGGCGCGTCGATGCGGAGCATCCAACTGGCAGAAGACCGCCAGCTATTCAAGGACGCCATGGACGAAATCGGCCTGAAGTCCCCGCGCAGTTATGTGGTGGACAGCGTCGAAGATGCGCTCAAGGCCGCCGAAGAAATGGGTTATCCGGTGCTGGTGCGGCCTTCCTACACACTCGGCGGCAGCGGCGGCGGTGTGGCCTACAGTGCCGATGAACTGCGTCAGGTGGCAGAGCGTGGGATCAAGGCCAGCCCGGTGGGGCAGATTCTGGTGGATATGAGTCTGCTCGGCTGGAAGGAATACGAACTGGAAGTGATGCGTGATGGTCGCGGTAATTTCGTGATCGTCTGCGCGATTGAAAATCTCGATCCGATGGGCGTGCACACCGGTGACAGCATCACCGTGGCCCCGGCACAGACCCTGACCGATAAGGAATATCAGCGCCTGCGCAATATGGCGCGGATGATCTTTGATAAGGTCGGGCTGGCGACCGGCGGCGCGAATGTCCAGTACGCTATCAGCCCGGATGATGGCGAGGTCTACATCATCGAGATGAACCCGCGTGTCTCGCGCTCATCGGCGCTGGCAAGCAAGGCGACCGGCTTCCCGATTGCCAAGATCGCGGCGCTGGTGGCGGTTGGCTTCGGGCTGGATGAAATCCCGAATGACATCACCAAAGTAACACCCGCCAGCTTTGAACCGTCGCTGGATTATGTGATCGTCAAGATCCCGCGCTGGGACTTCGAAAAGTTCGCCGGGGCAGATCGCGTTCTCGGCCCGCAGATGAAGGCCGTCGGCGAAGTGATGGCGATTGGCCGCACCTTCCCCGAAGCCCTGCAGAAGGCCCTGCGTGCGCTCGACATCGGCGTCACTGGTTTCGGCAGCCGCATGGAACACGTCCCACCCGCGACGCTGCGCATCCCGACCGCACAGCGGCTGTATCAGGTGGCGGCGGCGCTCTATGACGGCGTCCCGCAGGCAGAAGTCATTCATCAGACGCAGTTCGATCCGTGGTTCGTCCAGCAGATGGCCGAGATCATTCAGGTGCATCAGAACGTCCTGAATTTTGTCGAGCGCCGCCGTCGGAGCAACGGCAGCAGCGGTGATGCTGATACCGGCGCCGCGCTGCTGGAATATCTGGATGCGGCTGATTTCATGAAGCTGAAAACATACGGCTTCAGCGATCCCTATATCGCGCAGCTCATCGGGACCAGCGAAGAGGCCGTCCGCAGCCGCCGTAAAGCGCTCGGCGTGAAGGCCAATTTCTACCGCGTCGATACCTGCGCGGCGGAATTCGAAGCGCACACACCCTATCTGTATTCCACCTATGAGCCGGAGAGCGAGTCCTTCCCGACTGACCGTAAAAAGGTGATGATCCTTGGCGGCGGCCCCAACCGCATCGGGCAGGGCATCGAGTTCGATTACTGCTGTGTTCACGCCTGCTTTGCGCTGAACGAACTCGGCTATGAGACGATCATGGTCAACTGCAATCCGGAGACCGTCAGCACTGATTATGACACCGCTGACCGCCTGTACTTCGAACCGCTGACCGTCGAAGATGTGCTGAATATCATCGACGAAGAACAGCCGGATGGCGTGCTGGTGCAGTTCGGCGGACAGACACCGCTCAACATCGCGGATGCGCTGGCGAAGGCCGGTGCGCCGATCTGGGGGACATCGGTCGAGACGATTGACCTCGCCGAAGATCGCGAACGCTTCAACGTGCTGATGGCCGAACTCGGCATCACCCAGCCTTCGGGTGCGACGGTCACCACTCGTGAAGAAGCACTCGAAGCCGCGCAGCGCGTCGGCTATCCGGTGCTGGTGCGTCCGAGCTATGTGCTCGGCGGGCGCGGCATGGCGATTGTCTTCGATGATGCCATGCTGACCGAATGGCTGGATAAGCACATCCACTGGAACGGTCACCCGATCCTGATCGACCAGTTCCTTGATGACGCCTTCGAAGTCGATGTCGATGCGCTGGGCGATGGCACGCATGTCACCATCGGCGGCATTATGCAGCACATCGAAGAAGCGGGCGTCCACAGTGGCGACTCGGCCTGCGTGCTGCCGCCGTACAAGATCAGCCAGTATCACCTTGAGATCATCCGCGATTACACCCACCGCATCGGGCTGGCGCTCGGCGTGAAGGGCCTGTTCAACATCCAGTTTGCGATCAAGGATGATGTCGTTTACGTGCTGGAAGTCAACCCGCGTGCCAGCCGCACCGTCCCGTTCGTCAGCAAGGCCACCAGTCACCCGCTGGCGCGTTACGCCGCCCAGATCGCCGCCGGTAAGACGCTGGCTGATCTCAATTTCACCGAACAGCCTGCGGTTGATGGCTTCTTCGTCAAGGAAGCCGTGCTGCCATTCCAGAAATTCCCCGGCGTGGATGCCCGTCTGGGGCCGGAGATGCGCTCCACCGGCGAAGTGATGGGCCATGCCAGCAATTTCGGCCATGCCTTCGTTAAATCGCAGCTTGCCGCCGGGACCGCGCTGCCCCGTGAAGGGACAATCTGCATCAGCGTCAACGATTTCGACAAGGGCGCGGCGGCCAAGATCGCCCGTGACCTGCATCAGCTTGGCTATAAGCTGGTCGCGACACGCGGCACCGCCAACTGGCTGTCGATGGTCGGCTTACCGGTCGAGCCGGTCAATAAGCTGAGCGAAGGCTCGCCGCATATCGTCGATCTGATGCGCGAAGGCAAAATCGACCTGATGATCAATACGCCGAGAGGCGGTCAGGCGCATGATGATGGCGCGGTCATTCGCGGTGTCGTGCATATGCTCGGCATCCCGATCCTGACCACGCTCAGCGCGGCAATGGCCGCCGTTCAGGGGATGCG
>CAYNDH010000061.1:0-22225 GCA_964395665.1 uncultured Anaerolineaceae bacterium | reverse complement strand
TCGAAGGTGGGCTGAAGATCGTTTCGTTCGTTCATGATTCGTTTCCTAATAGTTGTCGCAGGTTTTGCAACGCACGATGTTGAAGGGTCTTGACTGCGCCGACACTGGCGTTGAGGATGGCGGCGACTTCACTTACATCCAGTCCCTGGAGGAAGCGCAAAATGATGACATCGCGCTGGCGCTCGTTCAGCCGAAGAAGTGCTTCATGGGCGCGCTCAGCACGTAAAAGAGCTTCTACGGTCGATTCGACATTCGCGGGCGCGGCAAGCGTGTCTGTAAGCGGTGCATGATCGCGGTGGCGCTGGCGTCGGGTATGATCAATGATGAGGTTGCGGGCGACCTGATAGAGCCATGCCCGTGGCGTCGCTGGCATGCGCCCCTTCTGGACGGAATCCAGCAGCTTATGAAAGACGGCGGCAGCGATATCTTCAGCAGCATGATGATCGCGAAGATGAACATACGCATAGCGATAGAGCGGTTCATAGTACGTGTCGAAGATCTCCGCCAACCCTTCAGCAGAGATAGAACCCGCGATTTTTCTTGATAGGGCAACAATCATCGGCAAATTGAACTCGTCAGTTAGCTTCGTCTTGAAAAGAGATGACGCTTGGCAAGCACAGAAGTTACGATTTTACCGAGATTGGTTCTTTACCTTAAGCTTCTACCAAAATCCAGGGCATGTTTGCAAACTAAAGCCAGAGCAGGATGGAAGCGAGCGTCAACATGGCTTCATAGTTGGCGGCTCGCTTAAGAGGCAGAATACATCACCATTACCAAGAGCTTTAAAGAGCGATATCAACACACAGAATGTGCACTCACTGCCACGGGACGGCAACAAGCATTCCGTGAGTACCGGCAGCGCTATAAGGCACTGGGGCGCGCCATCGATATTGAGTAGCGATAGCAAAAACGGCGCGGGATGTCTCCTGCGCCGTTTTAGATGTGACCTGAAATGCTGATTTACGAGTTGGGGGCAACCAGCTTGACGAAATGCTCTTCCGGATGGCGCAGCAGCTCGTACAGATGCTCGGTCGCGTCACTCTGGTTGTTGACTTCCAGTGTGTGGATGTACCGGTTCAGCAGTTCATGCACCTCATCGACATCCTGTTCATCCAGCGCATGGATCTTGAGTGCGGAACCGGGGGCGATACGCCGCTGAATGGCATCCACGGTCAGGCGCACTTCCGGCTGAATACGCTGATAGATCACACCGCCGGTCATCCCTGCACCGAGCCACGGCCCCGGATCACCCAGCACCAGCACACGGCCACTGGTCATATACTCGCAGGCATATCCCTTGAGATTGGCACGTGCCGCCAGTCCACCCAGTTCATCGCGCAGCAGCGCCGTCACCTCACCGCCGAAGATCACATCCGCACCACTCAAGCGGATGCACGCACGGGTATCGGCATTGCCCTGTACGATGAAGGTCCCGCCCTGTGCGCCGTAGGCGAAGCTCTTGCCGACCGAGCCATCCAGCCGCACACCGTTGTGATTCAGCCCCTTCAGCACGGCAATCGTCCCGCCGAGCGCGCACTTGCCGACACCATCCTGCGCGCCGCCTTCGATCAGGATATCGACCGGGGCATCAAGGAATGCGCCCACGCCGTTACCCGGAATGGCCGAGTTGCTGAAGCTCAGATGCACGGCTTCCACGCGGTCCGCATCCGGGAACTCGCTGCGCTTGAGGGCGCCGCTCAGATGCGTGCCGAGTGCGCGGTCCATCGCCATGACCTGCTCATCGTCATAGGTCATCTCATAATCACCATGCGCCACGCTTTCGGCAACCACCGCCGTGATCTGCTTGGTGAGCGTGTTGCGCGGACGGGTCAGACGCGGGCCGCCTTCCCGTACCGATACCTTCGACTGCTGCGGCACACGCTTCAGCAGCGGCGTGAGGTCGATGCGGTCATGCATGGCGATCTGTTCCAGCAGATCGGTGCGCCCGACGAAATCCGATACCTTGCGGATACCCAACCGCGCCGACCATTCGCGCAGATCCTGTTCGAGCATCCCGAAGACGTTGACGATCCCCTGCACGGCACTTTCAAATTCACGCGGCTCGAACGACTTCAGTCCCTTCAGCGCCGCTTCTTCGCGGGTGCGGATATGCGTGGTAATGCCGACATGACAGGTCCCCTCATGACACTTGCGACAGATCGTACAGCCGACCGCCACCATCGCCATCGTCCCGAAGCCGACGCGATCCGCCCCCAGACACATCATCTTGATCACATCGCGGCCCGTTCTCATGCCGCCATCCGTCCAGATCTCAACCGTGTCACGCAGGCCGCTTTCGGTCAGAGCGCGATGTGCCAGCCAGACGCCGAGTTCCGCCGGGAAGCCGACATGTCGCAGTGAATGCGCTCGTGCCGCGCCGGTCCCGCCTTCGTATCCGGCAATACTGACGATATTCGCGCCTGCCTTGACGATCCCGACCGCGATAATCCCGACACCTGGCCCCGAAGGGACCTTGACCGAGATCCGCGCACGCGGGTTGGCCGTCCGCAATTCGTCGATCAACTGCGCGAGATCTTCAATCGAGTACAGATCATGATTATTGCTCGGAGAGATCAGCGCGACACCCGGCACGGTATTACGGGCCGCCGCTACCTGCTCGGTGACTTTGAAGCCCGGCAGATGACCGCCTTCACCCGGTTTCGCGCCCTGACCGATCTTGATCTCGATCATATTGACCGAATTCAGATATTCGATATTCACGCCGAACCGCCCGGATGCCACCTGCTGTCCACGGTTGCGGGGATACTTGCCCATAATATCCTGAAGCTCACCGCCTTCGCCGTTGACCGTCATGATGTTCAGGCGATAGGCGGCTTCCGCATAAGCCTTGTATGACAGCTCCCCCTGTGAACCAAACGACATCGCACCGATGAACAGCGGCAGGCTGTGATCGCGCACGGACAGGTCGATGTCCTCGGGATTGAGTGTCGTCTGTGATGCGGATTTGAAGCCGAGAATATGCCGGATCGACACGGGCTGTTTCTGTTCCAGTTCCCATACTGCATCGAGATAGGTTGCATAGGCGCCTTCACCAAGCGCGACATCTTCTGCTTTCTTCCAGATTTTGGGATAGAAACGCTCGGGATTCGCCATTCTGCCCGCGATCTCGCCGCGCATCTCCGCCGCACGTTCTTCGGCTTCGGCCTGAAGATCGCCCCATGTCAGGCCGCGCCCATCACTGCCGAAATAATTCGCCATCCCGAAGATCGCCGCGACACTTTTCGACAGACCAATTGATCCGAAGCTGTGACCGTAGCCGCGCAGTTCATGGCAGCCAATGGTCGATGTCACTTTCTCAATCGCGGCGTTGAGAACACCGATCATCATCGCCATACGTTCCACGATTTCATCCGGTGTCGGCGCATCCTTCGGCGCACGCGGCGCGATCCCCAACCCGACAGCATACAGCGCATATGGGGCCACCGCATTCGCCCCCATGCTGATGACCATCACCAGATCATGCAGGTCGCGCAGCGCACCGGAACGCACGATCAGCCCGGTCGAACGCCGCACGCTTAAACCGTCGCTGTCCGGCATCTCCGCCTGACGCAGCGCCTTATCAACCGCAGCCGTGACCAGAATCGGGTCCAGCCACAGACGTTCGCCGCTGTACACATCGGAGTCATCCAGCAAAATCCCGACAGCCCCATTCAGCGCCGCTTCGACGGCTTCGCGTGCAATGCGGCTCACGGCTTCATCCACGCGCTCATCCAGCGCCGCGCTGATCGAAAGGGTAGCGGACTGCGCCCCGAACTGCGCCATCAGATCTTCGAGTGTCATCGCGCCCTTACGCTGTGCGGCTGCACGCATCAGGCCCAGATCGCCAAGCGCGGCATGTCCACCCACCAGCAGCGGCGTCTGAAGCTCGATCATCAGCGCCGGGTGGTCAGCCCCCAGCACGCCAATCGCCGGACGCTGTCCCAGCAAAGTCCTGATTGAGAACTGCGAGCCTTCGCGTTCACGGTCAATCGCCGGATTGGTGACGATTGCCACCATTTCCTTGAAGTAATCCGCGACATTGGTCCGCGTATTGCTCAATGCCGCCAGCGGACCATCCCAGCCAAGCGAACCGATCTGTTCCTTATTGGACTCCGCAATCGACTCGACCACGCTGGTGTGATAGCGTTCCCAGCCGAGCGCCGCCATCGTGCCGTTATTCAGCGGTGCAGGGCGTGATTTCCATTCGTATTCTTCGTATTCGGTCGGTGCTTCAACGGTTTCGGTCACCGGTTCGGTCGCCGCGTCCGTCAGCAGAGTCTGCGCGGTCTGCGTCTCGATGCCAGCGGCGGGTTCAGTAACGCGCTCCGCTTCGCCTGTTTCCAGTTCAACCGGTGTTTCGGCCACGGCGACGCCCGGTGCGGGCTGTTTCACCGCTGCTGCGGGTAGTGCCGCCGACGGACTGCCGGTATAAGCCGGTGTTCCATAAGCGGTGGTCGAACCGGCGACCGAAGCCCCGGAATAACCGCCATTTGAGCTATGAGTGCCGTTTGCGCCGTTGGCGGCGGGTATACCGTTTCCACCATTTACGCCATTCGAACTGAAGCCACTGCCGCCAGACGGACTGATATAAGCCGGGATACGGTCGCCGGATGTCTCATCGGTGAACTCGGCCCCGAACGGCGTGCGGTCACGGTGACGCTGATAGACATAGCGCTGAATCATCGGGTAATCCAGCCGTTCGACCGAATGACCGGGACGAATGCGCAGGGCGATCTTCTCGCCGGGGGCCATCGGCTTGGGATCGACGCTCATCGCATCCAGCGGATACACGCCGCGCTCGGATGTGACGAAATATTCCTTTTCAGTCTCGCCAAACCACAGCGGACGCAGGCCGAGCGCATCCACACTGAACACGCACAGATCATCCAGCCGCGCTGCAATCGCCGCCGGCCCCTGTGCGAATGGACCAAACGAGCGTCGGATGTGCTGATACAGAGCGCGGATACGGGCATCGCCGTCGATCAGATCATGTTCGAACGGCGGGAAGATGTATTCCATCGCTTCGATCAGATCCATCCCGTATTCCATGCACAGCGCCTGAATGACGCGGTCTACATCCTGTGTATCGGAGTTGGTCGGCTCCAGCGGGATACCGAGCATCGCCGCTTCCATACGAAAACGGGAAATCGTGTTGAATTCGCCGTTGTGTCCCAGCAGGCCGAAAGGCTGCGCACGCTCGAAGACCGGGTTGGTATTGGTGCTGTAGCGTGCATGTCCCAGCGTGACCGTTGATGCAAAGTCAGGGTCGCGCAGCTCGGGATAATACCGGCGCAGAATCTCGACGGTCCCCTGCACCTTATAGACCACACTATGCGCGGAGAATGACGGGAAATGTACCTTCAGGCTGCGCTCCAGCGAGACCTGGAGGTCGAACAGGGTTTTATCGAGCTGATCGGTCGGGACCTGCCCATTCATGCCTGCGATCTGCCAGAACACCGGCTGATGCTTCTCGGCATTCGGCCCAAGTACCGCCGGGTTGACCGTCCCCGGCTCATCCATCAGCACCTGAAGCCCTGCCGCCGCAATCCGCCCGCAGATGTTATCCACCAGCGATTGTGCGCGGCTGCGCTCGGCGTAGGGGATCATCAGATGGGCCACCCAGAAGTTGCGATCCGTCACCAGTGACGAACGCAGCCCCTGACGGGTGAGCCGCTTATTCCACAGCAGCCGGGGGATGTCGGTCAGAATCCCGACGCCGTCGCCCTCACCGTCAATATAGCCGGTGCGGTGTCCCATGCGGGCAAGGCCCTCAATCGTCCGCTTGACATTGCCGTGTGTCGGCTGACCGCCCTTACGTACTGCGCAGATCAGTGCACAGGCGTCGCGTTCCTGCACATCAAGCGGGTGTCGTTCGTCAGCATCGGCGCCTGTGCTGGAGACAAAATCAGCAGCCCGCTGGCCCTCTGTCAGGCCCCGATGCTGCTGATATTGAAAGTCGTCATTTGAAGGTTTGCGGATAGGCTGCATCGCTAAACCCTTCCTCTCGTGATCATTCCGGTCGGTAGTGAGGCCCCTTCCTGCAAACACTGGCCGCGAAGGTTATCAACAGCCCATACGGTAGCAGCACCATTTTGGTGCTTCGGCAGGGCGATGAAGCGCGGAGCATTGTTTTATTTTCACAAAAATCGGGGTACTCTTTGCAGTTAACCATAACAAAGAGTCAAATTTGGGTGTACGGACAATCTATTTGAACTTAATCCGCCTCTTATATTGCAATGTATACAAATTACAATCCGTGAGGTCGGATTTTTGTCCGCAGGAGTCGCACTCTGTTAAGCGTCTGTGAAGATCTCTTCAACCTTCAGGCTAAAACCCGGAAGAATATCTCCACCGCCCAGGGTGCCCTCGGTCGGGACCTTATAGACGCGGAACGTTTTACGCGGGGATCGGGTGCAGACATCCACAGTCCGGTTCACCGGATGGATGATCCACACCAGCGACGAGCCATTTTTCAGAAAGAACAGCGCGTTTTCGGCCACAGTCATCGTATCGCCTTCATCGGGCTGAATGAGCACCGCGATATCCGGCATATACGGTGTGAAGCCCTGCTTGATCAGCGGTTGTGTCCGTTCAAAGCTGACAAATGCCACATGTGGCACACGCACATTCTGCGCATCACGGGCGCGATAAAACCCGGTATGGTTCACCACCTGGCCGAGTTTGCGCGGGCGCACATAATCCAGCAGCAGTTGGGTGATGCGGGACGTCAGCGCCTGTGAGATCGTATCAATCGTACGCTGCACCGGCACCCCATTACGCAGTTCCACATGAGCACCCTGTACCTGATGTTCCTGGACCAGCTTCCAGAAGTGATCAACAGTCATAGGCGGCGGCTGTGCCATAAAGTCTCATCACCTGTTTTCATCTCGTCTACCATGACAATAGGACGAAGTCGCATTTTTGGCAAGTCCGCTGTTTTCACGCGATCCTGAAGCAGTTCCTGGCGATTTTCAGGCCGCCGCACACATCATCCGAATGTGATATCCAGATCACGGGCGATGCGGACCATCTCGCCGTTGGGATCAACGAATTTCATACGGATTGCATCAGGCATCGGCACACTGGTGATCTCATTACACTGCATCGCCACCATGTGTCCCCATTTTTTCGCCGCGACCAGCCGCACCGCTTCCACGCCGAAACAGGTCGAGAGCATGCGGTCACGCGGTGTGGGCGAGCCGCCGCGCTGCATATGTCCAAGTACGGTCACACGCACTTCAGCATCCAGTTTCAGCCCGATTGCATTGCCGACAAGGAAGCCAATACCGCCCAGCCGACTCTGCGCCAGCGCACCGCTTAGCTGATAATACTGCTGTTCGCCGCCTTTGGGCGCAGCACCTTCGGCCACCACGATCAGGCTGTAATGGCGGCCCTCACTCCGCAGCGCCCGGATCTTGTCGCAGACCACGTCGATGTCATAGGGGATTTCCGGGATCAGCACGGCATCCGCACCGCCTGCGATTCCCGTCTGCAAAGCGATCCAGCCTGCATTCCGCCCCATGACTTCCAGCACCATCACACGATGATGGCTTTCCGCTGTTGTCCGCAGGCGTGCCAGTGCTTCTGTCGCTGTGTTCAGCGCGGTATCAAACCCGAAGGTGACATCCGTGCCGGCCAGATCATTGTCAATGGTCTTCGGCACGCCCACAATATGAGCGCCCTGTTCGACCAGCTTGTTGGCAATGGCGATTGTCCCATCACCACCGGCCACGATCAGCCCGCCGAGATCCAGTTCCCGCAGCCGGTCCAGCGCCTCATGCGATACATCCTCATATTCAACACTGCCATCCACCTGCTCTACGGGGCGCGAAAAGGGATTGCCACGGTTCGCCGCGCCTAGAATCGTCCCACCCTGCGCCAGCAGATTATGCACCCGCATCGGGTCCAGTTCGATGACCGGTTCACGCGCCAGCAGGCCGTCAAACCCTTCGCGAATACCGACCACATCCCAGCCATAGCGTTTGGCTGTCAGCACCACCGCCCGGATCACCGCGTTCAGGCCGGGTGCGTCGCCGCCTGCCGTCAGGATGCCGATACGATGCTGTCCTACCGTCATAATCAGTCCTTCAGTTGATGTCTTGTCTGAAAATCTGGAAATTGCAGGTCCGTTGGGTGGCCTGCCTGTGGGTGAGTGTCACTCGGTGGCTGTTACAGCGGCCTCGGATGCAGTGGCGCTGTCCCACATCAGCAGATACTGCTTCTTCCAGTACTCGAACCAGTGCTGAGAGCTGTCACGGCGGATTTCAATATGCATCCGTTCCTGAATCTTCTCATTGTTGTACCCGTAAAATTCCACGATCAGCCGTCCGTCACGACCATCAGGATCGACGATCGTCATGCTAAAGCCGGGGCTGTAAGGTACCATACGGCACTCGATGTTATGATTCTTCGGTGAATGCTTCATCCGTTTCAGCGTATCCTTCACCTGCTGGATATCCGTCAGCAGATCGTAATACTTATCAAGCTGCTGTAGCAGAATATCCACCGATGCCTTTTCGTCCGGGTTCTGAAACAGCACGCGAAGTTCACCGCCCCGGTCAAGGATCTCGCTCTCGATCACATCCGCTGAACGGATCACATTCACGGCAGAAGCGCCATAAATCCACAGCACTTTGCCATCATGGATAAAATCGCGAAATGGTCCGAAACTCTGCCGGTCATGCAGCACATCATCCAGATCGAGAGTCGGTCGCTGCTGCGTGACAGATTTGAACACCAGCACCGCCACCGCCCCAAGCAGCACCGCAAGCTGAATATTCACTGGTACTAAATCCTGCACCAGTGACAGCACACCGATGACGATTGCGGCAGTAATTACAATATAGGCTTCTATGTTCTTTCCAGCACGAATATCGTTAACGATGCTCGTCAGTAGACGCTGCATAAATAGTCACACTCTCTGATGATGCCGCACAGTCGCTGGTCTGGCTGTCAGTGCATGTGATCAACCTCACCTCATGCCTGCCTGCACGGAGCAGCAGCAGAGGTGAGGTCGGAGTTCAAGCGCGGAAGGGGATCACGCCCTTTAACATCTGGCGCAGGGGCTTTTAGCCGCCGTACTGCGCGAAGTGCCGACTGAATTCAGTACACAGCACCTGATCCGATGCCGCATAGATATAGTGATAGGTGTCGTTGTTAGCGACAAATGATCCGGAGCCGATACAGGGCTGCGGTTCTGTTGAGCGCGTCTGTGCGCCGCCGCCGATCGCGCAGTTCAGGAAATTATCAGTCATGCGATCCTGATTGATGATCCCCAGCGCACCGATCACCGGCTGCGTGATATTGAGCTGCGTATAAATCCGCGCATCCACCGCGCCGACTTCACGATAGCAGTCCGCCATGGTTTGCAGGCGGTTCATCGCCACCGTCCCCAGCAGATTACCGGTTGCCAGCGAGACACCGCCAGTCACAGAGGTGATCGCCGTGACAATATCATTCACCGGGCTTGCATTGTATCCCTGAATGGTTGGGAAGTACTGCTGCACTGCCGCTGGATCATCCGAAGACTGCCCCGTGCTGCTGACGCCTTCCAGTGAACATCCGGCAACCACCAGCATCAGTACCACACTGAATACCACTCGCATAAAACCCATTCCGATCCTGCCAGCCATCTTCTGCACTCCTTCTCATATGTAAGTGTTGGTAATTGTTGACATCAATCGATGATTGCCGACGATTACCATTTACCGGCACGTATTTCTCATAAGCTGCTGATGCAGCATGACCGGGCAAGCCGGTTTCAGCAGCATGTCAAACATGTCAAACATGTCAGCAGCATGTTCTATTATACAGAGGTTTCCTCTGCCTGTTCGCCCGGTTCGCCGCTTTCATCCCCCGATTGCTGGGGTGATTCCACCTCAACAGGTTTTGCGTCCTGCGGGCGATTAAAGACCAGCCCTTCTAACAGAATGATAATCACGCCGAGAAAAATCGCGTGGTCTGCGAGATTGGAGACATTGGAGATCACGCCGGGGATGCGATAGTTGATGAAATCCACCACATGCCCATGCTGCACACGATCCAGCACATTCCCCAGCGCACCACCGGCAATCAGCCCGATCGCGATCCGCGACAGGATGGCATCATCCGGCAGGCGGGGATAGAAGAACACCATCCCGATCACCACCGCCACCGCGATCAGCCCGACCAGATCACCGGCCTGCGGGAAGAGTCCGAATGCCACGCCGGTATTGGCGCTGTGTGTAATCTGGAAGTAATCCGCCAGTGCCGGGATTGGCTGACGTGCAGCCCCCGGTGCGATATTTTGCAGAATCCATCCCTTGGTGAGCTGATCAGCCGCGATCACGCCCAACACCAGCACAATCAGCAATAGCCAGCGCCGGATCGCCGTCGATCGGCTGTCAGGGCGGGCTTCAGCGTTGACAGCATCTGCAACGTTTGCAGCATCTGCCGGATTTTCATCATTTCCCACAGTCAATGACCGTTTCCCTTTCCTATCGGTAGATCAGTCCCCGCTATTCGCAGTTTAAACCTGAACACGGCATTTTATCCCTGCGCACGGGGCATCACCACCCCTGATCACTCATCATCCCAACGGCGTACCGACGGCATTCCAACCGACGCACAACTCAGCACTGCTGCTGCACGTATCCAATAGCAATGCTTGGATGCACTCATGAAGCGACGTATAATGACTGATGAAGCACATGCGAATTCATGTAATGGCTTCGATCCCGTATCAATTCCCGTGTCATCAATGGGGATGCACTGCAGGTTATACGCGATGCGGGAATTCCTTTGTCCTTATCCTGGTCGTGCTGGCGGTTCACCCCTGATTATCTGTGAACCCCCGGACTGACAACCTCAGATCACGACAGGCAGCACATCCTTTCAGGAGATCAACAGCGCTATGTCCTTTGATTTTATCTCGCGCATTGTGGGCATGATTATCCTGGCCCTGCTGGGTGCGCGCCTCGGTGTGGATGCAGCGAGCTTCATCGGTTATCCCCGTGAAGTTGCCGCCACCCTGTTCGCGCTCTCCGGCGCATTAATGGGCCTTATTCTGACACCGTGGCTGACGGTTCGCCCCTTCAGCATCTTACGCCGTGCCATTAATGGAATGCCAGTCGAGATGCTGCTGATGGCAGCATTGGGGGCCATTCTCGGCCTGCTCGTCGCCCTGCTGCTGGCCTATCCGCTCTCACTGCTGGGCGCACCGCTTGGTACGCTGCTGCCCTTACTGGTTTCATCAGCGGCGGTGTATCTGGGCGCGACGACCTTTGCGCTCCGTTCGCGTGAATTATGGGCCATTCTCGTCAGTGGGGAAGCCCGTAACCGGCATGGCAGTACGCCGGGTGAGCAGCGCCAGCTTCTGATCGATACCAGCGTCCTGATCGATGGCCGCATCGTTGAAATCGCCAAGACCGGCTTTCTCGGTGGGATACTGCTCGTCCCGCGTTTCGTCCTTTCAGAGCTGCATCAGGTCTCGGATTCATCCGACATGCTGCGGCGCAATCGCGGGCGGCACGGGCTGAATAAGCTCAATGAACTTCAGCGCAACGAAGTCACCATGGTCAAGATGATCGAAGACGACATTGAGGACATCCCCGATGTCGATAACAAGCTGATCGCCCTTGCCCGACAGATTAACGCGGACATCATCACCAACGATTACAATCTCAACAAGGTCGCTAACGCACAGGGCGTCTCGGTGCTGAATATCAACCTGCTTGCCAATGCCGTGCGCTCGGTTTACATCCCCGGCGAGACCTTCACCATCCATGTGATTCAGGAAGGCCGCGATCCCGGACAGGGGGTTGGCTATCTGAAGGACGGGACGATGGTCGTGATTGAAAACGGCAAGGCCTATATGGATCGTCATATCAACGTCGTCGTGACGCGCCTCATCAACCGCGAAACCGGACGCATGATCTTCGCCGTCCCTGAAGATGAAAAGACGCGCTACACACCTTCATCCGATGAGGAAGAAGGCGACGCGTAGCAGGTAGGTGACCAACGGGCCGGATTCTTTCGGCCCTTACAGCCCTTGCACTGTACATGAACAGGTTCACGCCTGATCGGATGTAAACGACGCCTGCACAAACCGCATCCCGGCCAGAATCTGATGAACGCGCAGCTCACTGAGTGTCCCGATATACTCGCCAAGCTGTGTTTTACCGACCGACGACACCTTCGATACTTCAACCACACTCCGGCGCGGCAGATCGGCTTCGCCCGCATCCAGCAGGATATTTCCGGGCATATTGACGCGGTTCAGGTTCGAAGTCAGAGCGCAGACGATCACCGTCTGAACGCGGCTGCGATTAAAAAGGTCATCCTGCACCACCACATGCGGATGCCGAAAGGCCTGCGGTGGCATCCCGGTTTCCCATTCGGCGGCGCTTTCAGCCTGAAGCCAGTACACATCCCCCTGACGGATCGTGCGGCCCTGTCCGGCCTCTCGCGACTCATGCGGGGTCTGCTGCTGGATTAACTGCGCCAGTGCCTGACGGATGAGTGCATCGACGGATGTCTCAAGCCCCTGCGCCAGCGCTTCCGCCTGATCGTACAGCGCCTTCGGGAGCAGCACCGGGATATGATCGGGGTCACTCATCGCCTGTCTTCCTTCATGTGAGCCGGTAAGCATGTAGTAACGATCACCGGCAGTGGACACCGGCCTGCGGATGCGGCTGATAATACTGTCCATCGTAAAAGCCATGCCACGGCTTAAGATACCCGCTGAGCAGGTCCGCGCTGCGAAAATCAATCGACAGGATCAGAGCCTCCGGCTGATAGAGGTCCCGGCAGGCCACGGGCGGCATAAAGACGATCACCGAGCCGTCGCCAAAGGCCAGACCGTTACGTTCTGCCAGCACGCCCATCGGTTGGCCCAGCACGCGGATCACATCTCCCAGCCGTGTCGGGGGGCAGGTTTCAAGCTGAATCCGCCGGACAATCGTCTCCCGAACATCGAGCTGCACGGCGCAGCGCTCTGCCGCTGGTGGGCGATAGTAGTAAAATACGCCGTCGCTGTCCGCCGGTGCATCCAGCAGATAACCGGCCTCGGTCAGGATGCGATGCGCACGCACAATCGGCATTTCGTCCGGCTGAATCCCGAACCAGCACGGGAACTGACACGCTGTAAACTCGCGCAGATCCGCCGCAATCGTCGGCGGCTCCGCCCTGGACTGGACCGCCAGCAGCGTGCCGGTCAGCAGCAGCGCGAAGCAGATGCACAGCGCCGCTGACAGCGCGATCAGCCGGAGCATCAGCCGCCGGATAGGACGCGCTCCTGCCGCTGGGCTTCGAACAGGATCACCGCTGCCGCGACCATCGCATTCAGTGATTCCGTCTCTGCCGCCATCGGGATGCGGATGCGCTGTGCACCTTCCAGCGCGGCGGCCTCTTCACTGACACCGTGCGCCTCACTGCCGATCACCAGCGCCCACGGCTTGGTCCAGTCCACAGCATCATGCGTCTGTGGGCCATCTGCCGCCGCCAGATGCACCTGAAGCCGCTTGCAGTATTCGGCGATCTGTTCCCATGTCGCTTCGACCACCGGAATACGGAAATGCGCCCCCATCCCGCTCCGCAGCGCCTTCGGATTGTACGGGTCCGCGCATCCCGGTGATAACACCGCCACCTGAACACCCGCCGCCGCCGCTGTCCGCAGCGCCCCGCCGACGTTGCCCGGATCGCGCACATTATCCAGCAGCAGCACCCGCGTCGCCCGTTCGATCATCCGGGGCAGCGGCATCTGAAACACGCCCACGATCCCCTGCGGCTGCTGGGTATCGCTGATGTATTCCATCACCTCGGTCGTGACCGGCGCGAGATCATACTGCCGCTCCTGTAATTCTGCCAGCAGATAATGATCCACCGTCTGCGGCTCGTACAGGACAAATTCCGGCTTGTATCCCCGCTCGACCGCGTCCCGCAGCAGCCGCGTCCCTTCTAGCACGATCCTGCGTTCCTTGCGCCGCGTGCGCGCCCGTGTCTGTAATCCGTTAACCAGCTTCACACGCGTATTTTGCAGACTGGTGATCATATCCATGGTAAAGTCCTGTCAGGTCAGAGTTAGCTCACCGCATCTCGCCTGATCGGAGAGGATGAGGCATGAGGTTCATCATAGGCTGCACAGGCGAATATCGAACATCGCCCGGATTCAGAATTAGACTATCTGTTCGAAAAACTGCTTCACGGTATAATCGGCATCGTACAGCATCAAATAGCAAACACATTGCACACCCTTGCCCGATATGCGGTCATTGACCGCCGGTATGGAGATCATGCACGTGTCCTCACAGAATAATAACACGGTCACCTGGCGGATACACCTGCAATCAACGCCAGCCAAAGTCTATGAGATGCTCGCGACACAGGCCGGACGCGAAAGCTTCTGGGCGGAATCTGCACCGGAAGAACACGGCCACATCCTGTTCCACTTCGCCAGTGGAGAGGAATGGCGCGGGCAGATTCTCGCCGCCGAGCCGCCGCGTCTGTTTCGTGTGATGTACTACGGCGGGTCGATTACGACTTTCCGGCTCGAATCTGATGGCAAGACCGGGACCGATCTGGTGCTGCGTGACGAAAATGTGCCGGAGCCGTGGCTGAAGGATGTCCACGCCGGCTGGATCTCGGTGCTGATGGCGCTCAAAGCCGCCGCCGATTACGGTATCGACCTGCGTAACCATGATCCACGGCGGACATGGAATCAGGGCTACGCGGATAATTAGGTTGTGTTGACATTTGCAAAAAGCGCTCATTTGTAGGGGCGATGCCGCGATCTATCGCCGTCATCGCCCGCTGGTTGTGGGTCGCTGCGGGCGGACACGCAGGTCCGCCCCTACACAAATGAGTTTGCAGGGTCACACGATAATCGAAACATCAACAGAACCTGGCAGCCAGTGACTTAAACTAAAATCAGGATAGCTTATGTTTGAAAGTCTGCTTAACACCCCACCCAAAGCCAAGACCGTCAGCGAACTGACCGAGTACATGCGCGGCCTGATTGAAGGCGATTTTGTGCTTCAGGGCGTGTGGGTGACAGGTGAAGTCTCCAACATGACACCGGCCCGCTCCGGTCACTGGTACTTCACCCTGAAGGACGCCACCGCCCAACTGCGCTGTGTGATGTGGCGCAGCGCCGCCAGCCGCCAGTCGATGACACCGAGCAACGGCGACGCGCTCGAAGTCTATGGCCGCATGATGCTCTACCCGCAGCGCGGCGAGTATCAGCTTCAGGCCGAGCGCATTCGTCCGGTCGGGATGGGTGATCTGCATCTGCGTTTTGAGGAGCTGAAAGCCCGTCTTCAGTCTGAAGGGCTGTTCGAACAGGAACGCAAGCGCGAACTGCCGCTGTATCCGCTGCGGATTGGCATCGTGACCTCACCGGATGCCGCCGCGTTTCACGATGTCCAGAATGTGCTGCGCCGTCGCTTTCCGATTGGCGAAATCATCCTTAGCCCGACGCCGGTGCAGGGTGCGGACGCTTCTCCGCAGATCATCAACGCGCTGCGCCGCCTGAACGAATACGGGGATGTCGATGTCATCCTGCTGATTCGCGGCGGGGGCAGTCTGGAAGATCTGTGGTGCTTCAATGATGAGGTGCTGGCGCGTGCCGTGGTGGAGAGCCGCATCCCGGTCGTGACCGGCGTCGGCCATGAGGTCGATTTCACGATTGTCGATTTCGTCTCCGACCACCGCGCCCCGACGCCGTCCGCCGCCGCTGAGGTGATTACGCAGTACTGTGCCGTCGAAGATCTGCGCGACCGAGTGGCCGATTATCGCCAGACACTCGACACGATCATGCGCGATCAGATCACCACACGCCGCGATAACCTTGAGATCGTGCAGCGTGCCATGCGTTACAGTTCGCCGGAGATTTACATCCGCAATATGCGGCAGCGCATCGACACCTTTGACCAGCGGATGACGCGCAACCACCAGTCCTATCGCACCCTGCTGCGCGAACGCCTCAACGCCCGCATGTCGGCACTGCGTGCCGCTGACCCGCGCACCCTGCTCGCACGCGGATACGCCCGTGTCACGCTCGATGATGGCACACCACTGCGGACCGTCCAGCACGCGCCATCCGGCACACGCCTGCACCTTCAGCTTGCCGACGGCCAGATCGACGCCATCTCCGCCGGACAATCCGAGAGTTCTAAATCAAATTCACAACCTGACGCAAAGAAGGATGAAACTTCCCATGACCAGCAAGACCAGCCGCGACTTCTCTGACCCGAATACCGAAGATTTTGCCGACCTGACATTCGAAGGCGCGTTCGAAGCACTGGAGACGATCGTCGCGCAGTTGGAGTCCGGCGACCTCTCACTGGAAGAGTCGGTCACGCTGTTCGAACGCGGGCGCAAACTCTCCGCCCACTGTCAGACACTGCTCGATCAGGCTGAACTCCGCATCTCGCAGTTGGATGACGACGGCAATATGCGTGCGTTGAGCTAGCAGAAGCAAACAGGGCGCTTTACAGGGACACGGTTAACGCTTCGTCGGTATGCCGTGTCCGCTTGAAATCACGATGAATGTGATCGGAGCTAAGGCTGAATCGCCGCCGGATCTGCTGTGTCATAAAATTCCAGCACGCCATTTGTACCGCCGTAGGCGATCCATGCGCCATCTGGACTCCAGTCAACGGCATAGACCTCATCGTTGTCTGTCGGGAATTCTTTGACGAGTGTTCGCGTCTGAACATTCCAGATGTGTATTTTGCCGATGCTATCGCCGGATGCGATCTGATCTGAATTCGGACTCCAAGTGATGGAGTACGTAATAATACCCTCACTTTCGATACCTGTCTGAGTAGTTGATTCGGGAACTCTGAATGCAATGTAATTACGGGTTGCGATAGCTATTACACTGCCATCGGGGGACCATTTCACATCATAAGGTGCATCTGCACGACAGGTCTGGCATAGAAGCTGCGATTCTCCAGAAACAGGATCAATTAAATAGAGGCTAAGTGGATACCAACCCACCAATCGATTACTGGTATGATCCCAACTGAGTACGGCTGGGGCATAGTCTCTGCTTAACCTTACTTGACCGTTTGCAAGATCCCAGAACTTAAATGTGGATTTTTCGTTCTCAATAGTTGAGCCACCTAAATTTCCGCTGACAAGCTCAGTTTCATCTGGACTCCAGGCGAGGGACTCAACAGGATTGGTATGGCCCGTCAGGGTATAGAGCAATTGATAGTTACTCGTCTGCCAGACATATATTTCATTTCCGATGCCCGCTGCTAACTTCGCACCACTTGGACTCCACTCGACAGCATGGACGGTAGCTGATCCATCCGTGAAGTCGAACACTACATCCAGCGTTTCGGCGTCATAAACTTTGAGTCCATCGCCTTCTGTGCCGACTGCAATCGCATCACCCGACGGACTCCACTGTACCGAGCGAATTGCGTCAGATGGAAGATCTGTCTGGCCGATGACAATGCCAGCAGCGGTAAGCAGCCCAAGCAGCCAGACAGAGAGCAGAGATCTTAATACAGGCATTCGATGTCCCATCATCCACAGCACGGCAAACGGCGCTTTTATCCTACGCCAGCTTTTCAATCTGTGCATCAATCAACAGGGCAGAATGATGCTCAGCCAAAGAACACAAAAGGCGGTCATCTCTGGCCGCCTTTTGTACTTTCACAGATAAACGTTACTTCACCAGTGCTTCGAGACGATCCACCATCTGCGCCAGCACAGCAAACGTCGCTTCGACCGCTTCCGGCGTCCGCATATCGATCCCGGCGTGCTGAAGCGTGTCAATCGGGTAGAGTGATCCACCCGCGCTCAGAGCTTCCAGATAGCGCTGCGCCGCACCTTCATCACCGTTCAGGACCTTGTCCGCCAGCGCATGGGCCGCCGAGATGCCGGTCGCATACTGATACACGTAATAATCCGAGTACAGATGCCCGAACTGCGCCCAGGTGATCCCCACGCGCTCTTGGTCGATCTGCATCTCGTCGCTATAGCCTTCACGGAACAGCGCAGTCATCAGGTCGATCATCTCCTTGGCCGAGACACCCTTGCCCTGTTCCAGCCGCTGATGGATTTCGAGTTCGAAGCGTGCCAACGTCGGCATGATGAAGAAGTAGCGGTGGAAGTTCTGCATCGCTTCCTGTATCAGCAGGATCTGGAAGGCGCTGTCGTCACCGCGTTCGCGCATCAGGTGCGCCCGTGTCAGCGCCTGATTGAAATTCGAAGCCACTTCTGCGACGAACAGCGTGTAACCGGAATACACCGCAGGCTGATTTTTACGTGCCAGATAGCTGTGCATCGAGTGGCCGAGTTCGTGCGCCAGTGTGCTCATCGCGCCGAGATCATCATCATAGCTCATCATGATAAACGGCATCGTCTCGTGCGATCCGTTGGAGAACGCCCCGCTGCGCTTGCCTTCGTTCGGGTAGACATCCACCCAGCGATCTTCAAGGCAGCCCTTACGCAGCGCCGCGACGTATGCTTCGCCCAGCGGTCTCATGCCTTCGCTGATCCAGTCCACGGCGGTTTCATACGGCACATTGATCTGATCATCGGTCAGCGGCGCCCAGATGTCATACGGGTGCAGGTCATCATGGCCGAGCATCTGACGACGGACACGCCAGTAACGATGCCAGGTTGGGATATTCTTCTTAAACGTGTCAATCAGGTTATGGAAGACCTCAACCGGCACATTATCTTCCGCAAGTGAGGCTTCCAGTGACGATTTATAGCCCCGCGCCCGTGCATTGAAGATAAAGGCCTTCATCGACGCGGTCAGGTTGCTGGACAGCGCACCTTTCAGTTCAAGATAGGCATCCTGATAGCTGATCCATGCCGTGCGGCGCAGTTCACGATCCGGGCTGCTCATCAGCGTCCAGAAGCTGCTCTGTGCAAATGGGACCTGGTTGCCTTGACTGTCTACAGCAGGCTTAAACTTCATATCCGAACTGGTCAGCAGGCCGTAGGTGTTGCGAATCGCGCCGAACGGGTCCGACACCATGCCAAGGATCTCTTCAACCTCAGCCGAGCGGACATGCGCCTGCCGTCTGAACAGGTCATCGACGTAATGGGCATAAATCGCCAGCCGCGACTCCTGCTGCATCCACTGTTCGAGTGTTTCACGGCCAATCGCCAGCAGTTCCGGCTCGGCGAAGGCGGTCGCCGCCCGCACTTTGCCATACAATCCCTGTGCCTGACCGTAACGCGTCCCGGCTTCGGTATTATTGCTGTCGCAGTTGAAATCCATGCTCGGATAGACGAACACCCTGCCCATCAGCCGGATGAGCGCATCCGCCGCATCCAGATAATCGGCCAGCACCGCCGGGCCTTCGCTCAAACGGCCTTTATACTGCTGGATGGCGTCGGTCATCTCTGCTAACTGAAGAGTCGCCTGCTGCCAGTCATCGGACGTTGCGAACACGCTCTCGGCATTCCATTTATACTTTGCGTCAATGTCACCGCGCTTAAGCACGTTTACCGCTTCGGCTGTCATGAAATCCTCTTTCTCAAAAATCTGTTTACTGCTGAATATTGGGTAAGGCAGGCACGACAGGTGGATGCGGCGGACGCCCCGTCGGGCGTCCCTACAGGTATACGTTCCAGCCTCCACCATTTAAATTAATTTAAATGACTTTGGTGCTTTCGTCAAATATACGGGTTGATCTCTTTCCAGTGCTCGAATGCTGCCGCTAATCGTTCATGTTCGATTTCCACGCCGGTGCCGATGCCATCCGGGACGGGCAGTGTGCTGTCTGGCCCCAGGACAAACGGCGGCTCGGTGATGTCCGGATTGAAATAGCGATCCGTCGCGGAGATGTCGCAGGGCAGTGTCACCGCTGGCAGTGAAGCAAAGGCGACATTGGCCGCACGTCCGACGCCGGTTTCCAGCATCCCACCGATCCAGAGCGGTGTATTCGTTTCCGCACACAGGCGGTAGATCTTCAGGCTTTCGGTGAATCCGCCCACCCGCGCCGGTTTGAGGTTGAGGATCTTCAGCCCGCCGACCTTCAGCGCCATCTGCAGATCACTGGCACTCTTAATACTCTCATCCAGACAGATCGGCGTGGCGATGCGCGGCTGGAGCTGGCTGTGTTCGTAAATATCATCATCAGCCAGCGGCTGCTCGATCATCAGCAGATTGAAGCGATCCAACTGTGCCAGATGATCAGCATCGGCCAGTGTGTAGGCGCTGTTGGCATCCAGCATCAGGGTGATGTCCGGCAGGGCAGCGCGCACGCCTTCCGCCAGTGCGATATCCCATCCCGGCGCGATCTTGAGCTTGATCCGTCCGTAGCCCTGATCGAGCCGCTTGCGGATGATCGCCAGCGTGTCTTCGATGGTTGGCTGGATGCCGATGCTCACGCCGACGGTGGCCGCCGGGTGTGGAATATGGCCTTCGGGCAGGAACGCGGCGAAGCAGTCCACAAGGCGCATCTCATTGGAGCGCGCGAAGGCATCCCATACGGCGGCTTCCAGCCCCGCCTTGACATGATGATTCCCGCGTACTGATCTCGTCATGGCCGGGATATAGGTCGGCAGTGCGACGGTCTGCCCGACCAGTTTCGGGATCAGGAAGTTATCCAGCATATGCAGGCCGGTGTACACCGTTTCAGAGCCGTAACCCGGCTCGATCTCAATTGATGCTTCGCCCCACCCTGAAATGCCCTCTTCGGTGATGATCTCGATCAGCACGGCGACCTTATCCGGCTCGACACCGAAGCTGGTCTTCAGCGGTTCCACGTATGGCAGCGCAATCGGATAGCGCTGAATCTCGCGGATCGTGATGGGGCGAAGCGGTATTGTGCTCATGAATCCACAGCCTTTAAAATTCGTCCTGATCTATTCAGCAGGAGATTATGGTGCAATCGCCGGGGATCATCAAACAATTGGTCTTATGGGCTGTGCCTGATCTGCGCCACCAAATGAGGAAACACTGTGCAAATTGACATTCGACCGTATCAACCGCAGGATCAGCAGGGGGTGATTGATCTCATCCTGAACATTCAGCAGAATGAATTCGGCATCCCGATCACACTCGATGATCAGCCGGATTTACGCGTCATCCCGGACTTTTATCAGCAGCAGGCCGGTAATTTCTGGGTGGCGGTCGATGGTGATCAGGTCATCGGCAGCATCGCGCTGATTGACGCTGGGGATGGGTTGGGGGCGCTGCGCAAGATGTTCGTCGCGAAGGACTGGCGTGGGGCTGAAGCTGGCATCGCAGCCCGCCTGCTGACCACACTACTGGATTGGGCGCGTGAACAGGGGCTGACAGAGGTCTATCTCGGAACCGTCGATGTGCTGCGGGCCGCGCACCGCTTCTATGATAAGTCGGGCTTCGAGCGCGTGGACAGCGCCGATATCCCGGCGCACTTCCCACGGATGAAACCTGACAACATCTTCTACCGCATCCGCCTGTAACTGAACGTTGTGACACGCAGATTACGATCCATCCGGCGATGGGCGGTTGGCGGCGGTTGCAGCGGCGGCGGCGGCGCGAAAAAAAAGTGCCGCTGCAATTGATTTTCCCCTCAAAATGAATGGCGGTGGCAGATTTGCGGCGCTATTGCGCTGCAAGGCGCTGCAAGGCGCTGCAAGGCGCTGCAAGATGCTGCAAGATGCTGCAAGATGCTGCAAGGCGTTGAGTCATGTTAAGGTGCGGTAGGACTGCACTAAGTGGTGGAGGTGGTGGATAGGCGAAAAATGGACATCAAAACCACTAAAAGTGGGGCAAAATTGAGTCTGATTTCCCTTGAGCGCCAACATCCGATCACCATCAAATGACACTTTTCGGCTTATTTTTGCTGCTCCACCGTTTAATGTGGTGCTACCTAAGGTGCAAGGACTGTAAAGTATAGCACAGATGTTCGGTATTTGTGGTTCGGGTTTTCTAACGAAGTGGACCGGGGAAATATCCCCTATAGGCTGCTTTCAAGGGTAGGTTTTTAACTCTCGGTGTTAGGAAACCTCATCCCCCGGCCCTTTCTCCGGCAAACAAGTTTGCATCGGGAATAACAGCCGTCATCTGCTGCGAGGGAAAAGGAGAAAAACAGGTCACCGCAGATCAATTCCCTTCAAGCGAGCAGGTAGCATATGGGCGCAATAATGCAGTTTTAGAATTAAATACAGAGAAACCGGGCGACCACGCAGGGTCGCCCCTACAGTGGAATCGCGCCGACCGATGCAGGGGACAACGACATGCAAGCAGGTTAGGGGTTGGGCGTGGTTTGTTTTCAAACCGTATGCA
>CAYNDH010000060.1:19250-22306 GCA_964395665.1 uncultured Anaerolineaceae bacterium | reverse complement strand
ATGATTTTCTGGCACAGGCGTAAAACTCCTCACCCCCACCCATGATATGGAGAGGCGGGGTGGTTTTCAAAGGTAGGTATTTCCATTGAATCTCATGGAAACGCCATTGTCCCGACCTTCGACGTGTGCATTTATGCACCGTGCATGAATGCACCGTGTATTCATGCACCGTGTAGGGACGCCCGTCGGGGCGTCCGTCGGTGGTACACAGGGTCGGGAAGAATCCCGACCCTACATCTATCCAATACCTACCCTTGAAAAGGGCTAGAGAGGGGTGGGGGTGAGGAAGGATGAGGGCCATACCAACCACACAGCGGCACTTCACACCATCAGTTTCCAAGTCGAAAGGCAAGAATTAAGCCATGATTTACAACATCATTGCTGCTGATAATGTCGATCAGGCAGCGATCGCGGTTTTACAGGAAGCAGAGGAAATTAACATCATCGCCCAGGGCGCATTGAGCCGCGACGAGTTGATCGCGCTGCTGCCGCAGGCGGATGGTCTGATCATCCGCAGTGCGACCAGGGCAGATGCCGAGCTGCTGTCCCATGCCCCGCGTCTGAAGGCGATTGCGCGGGCCGGTGTGGGCGTGGATAACGTCGATCTGGATGCGGCCACAGAACGCGGCGTCGTGGTGATGAACACACCGGACGGCAACACGATCTCGACGGCGGAATTCACGTTCGCGATGATGCTGGCACTGTCGCGGCATGTGTCATCGGCGGCGCATGATCTGGGCGCGGGACGCTGGGAACGCAAGGCGTATGTCGGCTCTGAACTGCGCGGCAAAACCCTCGGGATCGTCGGCTTTGGGCGCATTGGCCGCGCTGTTGCCAAGCGTGCTATCGCGTTCGAAATGGATGTGATTGCCTATGATCCCTATGTGCCGGGTGATATGGTGGCGGATCTGGGTGTGACGCTGGTTGATCTGGATACGCTGTACCGCCAGTCGGACTATATCACACTGCACAGCCTGATCACCGAAGAAACACGCGGGATGATCAATGCGGAGAGCATCGCGAAGATGAAGAACCGCGTGCGTATCATCAACGCGGCACGCGGCCCGCTGATCAATGATGCGGATCTGGCAGATGCCATTAAAAGCGGCAAGGTCGCCGGGGCTGCGCTCGATGTGTATGCCGTAGAGCCGCCGCCTGCCGATCATCCGCTGATTGGGCTGTCGAATGTGCTGCATACACCGCATCTGGCGGCCAGCACGACGGACGCGCAGGTCAATGTCGGTGTGGATGCGGCGCGTCTGATCGTCGAAGCGCTGACGACCAGCCGCTATCAGAATGTGTGCAATCAGGAAGTGCTGACGACGCTCAACAGCATCAGCCAGAATTAGGGCTGTCCGAGAACTGGTTATCGGTAGTGGGCGGGAAGAATCCGGCCCTACTGTGACAGCGTGTATTTATACACTGCATCAAACAGGGCGATCTTTCAGGTCGCCCTGTTGTGTATCCGGCCTGCTGCCTTCAGATGAGTCCCTTAGGTTGTCATTCCGACGGGTTTTCTTTAGAATCAGACCTTCTGAAAAGAGACTTACCGTAAACAGCACTGGAATTGGAGCGGCAGCATGTTAAACGAACCGGCATCGCGTCCGTATGAGCGTGAGGTGGTCGGTGAACTGCCGATGACCGTGGAAGAGCAGGCACGGGCGCAGCTTGCCTCTAAAGAGAAGCGCAGACAGCAGGAAGATCCACGGCTGGCACAGGTGCGCGAATGGGTGGCGCAGGTTTTTGACGTCGAACGCGAACACCATGCGAATGTGGATAAACCCGCATCTGCCATGCCGGATGCCAGCCTGCTGCCGCTGCCGGATACTGATCCGACCGAGACGGTCAAAGTCGATGAGAACGTCGCGCCGCTGGTGCTGAATCCGGACAGCTCGCTGCTGATCGTGTTCGAAGGGCGGCTGACACAGCCAGCAGAGCAGGCATACGATGAACTGGATGCCCAGCTTGCCACGCTGAATCTGCTGCCGCTGTTTCGCGAAATCCCAGTATCCACACCCGCCCAGAGCAGCCGACGCCGTTCCTCACCGCTCGAACTGCCAGTGCCAGAGCAGCCGATTCCGAGTGCTGCGTCAACCCGTCAGTTGATCTATATCGTGCAGGGGCGCACCGATCCGCGCCCGCGTTCGTGGATGATCAATGCCATTCTGCTGGTCGTCACGCTCTTCAGTGTGATGTATGTCGGGATGGAGATGGCGTTTGCCGAAATCGCGCATACCAATGTCCTGCAGGCGCTGCTGCTGCGG
Organism: uncultured Anaerolineaceae bacterium; assembly: GCA_964395665.1. GTDB lineage: Bacteria > Chloroflexota > Anaerolineae > Aggregatilineales > Phototrophicaceae > JAEZAF01. The sequence continues at coordinate 20,042 of CAYNDH010000060.1, read as the reverse complement.
AATAACGGCCTGCGCGAGATCTGGCGCGGGCTGCCGTATGCGCTAAGCATCATGACGATTCTTGGCGCACACGAACTCGGTCATTATTTCGCGGCGCGTCGGCACAAAATCGCGGTCACACTGCCGTATTTTATCCCGTTTCCGGGCGGGTTATTCGGTACGTTCGGTGCGTTTATCCAGCTTCGCCAGCCGATCAGGAATCGCAAAATGCTGCTGGAAATCGGCGCGGCGGGGCCGCTGGCCGGATTAGCATTTGCCGTGCCGATTCTGCTGGTGGGGCTGGCGACGTCGATTGTCGAGCCGCCGTCGGTGGGGGGGCTGACCGAAGGGAATTCGATCCTGTATGCGCTGGCAAAGATCCTGATCTTTGGTGAATTTCTGCCGAATGGCGAAGTCGATGTGCTGGTCAATCAACTGGCGTGGGCGGGCTGGACGGGATTGTTTGTCACCGGGCTGAACCTGATCCCAATCGGCCAGCTTGACGGCGGTCATGTGCTGTATTCGCTGGTCGGGCAGCGTGCGCGGCTGCTGTACTATCCGATTATGGGGGCGCTGGTCCTGCTGATGATCTTCTCCGGCGGATCGCTGTTGGTGATGATCCTGCTGCTGCTGTTTCTGGGTCGGTCGTATGCGGTGCCGCTGAACGACATCACGCCGCTGGAGCCGCGTCATCGCTGGCTGGCGATTTTTACGCTGGCGATCTTTGTGCTGGTGTTCGTGCCGCTTCCGCTTTCTGCCAATGTGGGGAGTCCGGCGAGTGTACCGAGATCTGGCGGCAGTGCGATGCTGTAT
>CAYNDH010000060.1:0-19150 GCA_964395665.1 uncultured Anaerolineaceae bacterium | reverse complement strand
CAATGTGGGGAGTCCGGCGAGTGTACCGAGATCTGGCGGCAGTGCGATGCTGTATGCCCTGCCGCTGATGGTCGCGGCTGGCCTGACAGTGGTGCAGCGTCTGCGCGGCTGGCTGCGGCGGTAGGGTGGCTTATACACCTAAAAACCAAAAACCAGAGCCGAACCTCTGGTTTTGTTGTATCTGGTCGATGTGAGGCTGACTGATCTGATCAGCCGTGTTCGGCCTGCTGCGATGATGTTGCTGCAATGACCGTCCTGCTCAGGGTAAAACCGGGAAGATTGGCGGGCGGATGTGCGGGTCATTGGTGAAGGGTGGCAGATTGATAATCATGATGTTGGCTCGCTGTATGCAACATGTGAACGATGTGTTGTTAGCTCTACTATCAGCGATTTCAACGGCAAGAAAAATCCGCTTTATAACCAGATTTGGAAAGAATTGAGAATTGCGCGTAAATAATTCATTTCTGCATGGAAGCTACAGTATTTTGGGGTAGGATGATGCGGATACACGGTGGAATCTAAAAACCGGAGTCACATCGACTCCGGTTTTTTACGGGACAAGCGGATCGATTTACTGTGCGGGGGGCAGCGCCAGTGGAGCCGAGGCCGATGAACGCGGGACGTGCAGTACCTTCACATCATCCACATACAGCTTAACCCTGGGGGCATTAATGAACGAATAGCCATATACCCGAACCTGAACTTTCACTTTGGCGACATCTTTACTGATCAGCATATACAGGTAGTTAGTAACTGTACCCTGATAGTTTAACTGGGTAGCTCGCAGGCTTGCTTCCCCCTGATTCTCGTTTTGATTATCAGTTGACTGCGGGGGCAGAACCAGCTTTTCACGGGTTCCGTCTGCATAAGTGAGATTGATCTGTACATAGCTATTGGCAGAACTGGTTGACGGATCAGCAGCAGCAACAAAATCACTCAGGCTGAGAATGTCTCCGGCAACGATTGGTTGAGCAAGCGCTGATGCTTTGATTTTCTGTGATGCGACGACATAATAGAAATCGGTGAGTGGTTTTGTCTGAAGCGCACAATTCCCTTCTTTACTGACGGTTTTATTCGGCTTATTGCACTTGACCTTCGAGCCGCCAATCAGGACTTTCCAGTTTTCAGTGCTAGGCTGGCCGTTTGCCGTTTCGAAACCACCGTTAACGACAATGTTGTTAGCCGGTGTGACGTACAGTGCGACATCATCAACTAACCATACACTTGGTACATCATCATATTGACCAGAGTTAACCCGAAAGCTAAGGACATGGGGCTGTCCGTCAGCGTAAGCCGAAACATCGTAGGCGATTGTGGTATATCCAAACTGGTGATCAATGTTGTTGGGGGAACCACCACCCACAAAGACATTGTCTAGTTGGGCGCGCATGAAATCCTGCGAGCTGTACCCCTGTGGTGACAAGCCGGGCGCGAGGTCAGGATCAGCGAGCCAGAGCTTGAAGGTGAGGACGGAAAAATGATCCTTGGGGATGACAACCGTCTGTGAAATTGATGCGCTGGTGCCAGCACCAACGCTGCCAAGACGGGCGAAGCCGTCACCGCTGTTGGGACCCTGCTTTTCATTGACATCACAGGTGTAGGTGTTGCAAAGGACAACTGCGCCGTCAGCGGATGAGGCCGTCCAGCCAAGGCCAGTTTCAAAACCGCCGTCCTCAATAATGTTGGTACCGCCCAGATTGCGGGGAGAAAGCGGTTCGACCTGCTGCGCGGATGCAAGCGGTGCAAGCGACATTACTATAACTAACGCTATTACAGTTAATGCATACTTTTTCATGATCTGCTCCATGTAAGGTAGGCTAATTGCCTATCTATAATTGTAAAAGCTATATCTTGTTTTTGATCGTTAAGAGAGTGGCAGGATTTCAACAAATTTGCCACACTATTACAAACCGGATTTCGTGCCGGTTCGCAACAGACTTTTTTGTACAGGCTGTCAGGAAACAGGAGCGGTCACCATTAGCAGGCAAAAGCGCGAAACCACCCCGGCATTTCGAGACACCCTGCGCGAAATGCTGCGAAAGTATTATGGAAACTGGGAACTCGCCCCACTTGAAGTCAGTGCAAAAACGATTGGAAACTGGCTTAGTGGGAAGAATACGCCAAACCATAAGACGTTTGGGGTTTTTCTGGAAAATGCCGAAAAATTCCCTGACGATGTGAAGGAGCGGCTTTGGCAGCTTTATGAGGAGACTGAAGAAGTCGCTGATAAGGCGACCATCGCGCCGGAGAATGCGGCGTCCGTGCTGGCAGTACCCGCGCCACCCGCTGCGGAATCACGCGAGTTTGTGATCCTTCGCCAGATCGTGGATGTGATCAGTGATCTGGGTTCAAAGGACCTTGATCCGAAAAAGGCAAAGGTGCTGATCGGTCGTGTCCGCGAAATTGTCAAGGCAGGGATGAGCGCCGAAGAGGTCCGGCATCTTGATTTTTATATCATGCTGGCGTCGATCCCGATTTATCGTGGATTGGGCCAGACGGAAGCAGTAAAGGACCTGCTGCACGAGCTTGAACGTGAGGTCAGGACTTCAGATGATCTGCCCGATGTGTTGAGGGCGAGCTTTTACCATCATCGCGGTGTAATCCGCTGTTATGTTGAGGGGCGCTATGAAGATGCGATTACCGATTACCAGCAGGCTTATGAAGCCTTTGAACGGGCCGGACAGGTCTGTGATACGGCAGGCGTGTTTGTCGATGTCGGTATGGCGCACTGGTGCAGCGGGGACCTGATCAACGCCTCTCACTATATCGACAAGGGTTATGCACTGGCTGAAGCCAATCAGTGTAGTGAAACGTATCTGATCGCCACTGGCAATCTGGGGCTGGTAAATCTTGTCCGTGGGAAGCTGGAAGAAGCGCTGCCTTTGATTCAGGAGCATCTCAAACTGGCGATCACCTTCCAGCATAAGAAGGAAATCGTGCGGGCGCAGGCTAATCGCGGAGTCGTCTACTATTACATGGGGCGCTATGTTGAGGCGCTCAATGATCTCACGATTGATGCGAAGAATGCGCAGGGACAGACCGAGGGTTTGAGCCTGGCATTTGCGTTTATGGCACTGTGCAGGATGAAGCTGAACGACGAGCGCGAAGCGCTTAATTGTGCGCGGGAAGCGCTGTGGATCGCGCAGAAAAACAGCCTGGATCATGCCAAGATCCCGGCACTGCGGGCCATGGCCGAATGCGCGATGGACAGTGAGAGCGCACGGGCGTATCTGCTGGAAGCGCTGGATCTCGCCAGAGGCAGTTCGGTGTATCAGGAAGCGGCATGCGAACTGAGTCTGGCGAAGGTCGAACCCGATCCCGAACTGGCTGAACAGTATTTCCGGCAGGGCAAGACCAAGCTGGAGCGAATGGGCGCTGGCGCCTGGATCACCAGCCCACACCGCGAAGATGCGCCGTTTATCATGCTGGTGGGATAGGTGCGGGGGATAATCCAGGTGCAGGAAGCGGTTTACCCGCGAAAAACTGGCTTATCCGTTCTATAATGACCGTATTCTGTCACCCGGTTACGGCGCTTCATCAATGGCTGATTTCACTGGGCCGCTGCCTATGCCTTATGCAGAGGTAGCGCTCAACCGTCCACTTCACAACACCTATACCTATCATATCCCGGATGAATTGCAGGGCAGGATCGCGCCCGGACATCTGGTGCGCGTGGCGTTTGGCACGGCGAAACAGGCCGCGATTGTCATTGCATTGAAGCCTTACAGCCCGGTCGAGCGAACCAAGCCGATTGAAGCGCGTCTCGATCCGGAGCCGGTGCTGACCGAAGATCAGATTCAGATTGCGCGCTGGATCAGTGACACGACGCTCGCGCCGCTGGGAATGTGTTTGTGGCTGTGGCTGCCGCCGGGACTGGTCGGCCACAGCGATCTGCTGCTGTCGCTGGCGAATGCAGAAGCTGAAGTGCCATCAGACCTCAATCCGCTGGAAGCACAGGTGCTGTTACTGGTCAAACGGCGCAAGCGCGTGCGTCTGCGTCAGATGCGGCAGTCGATCCAGAGCGATAAGCTGGACAAGGTGGTGCGCGATCTGATACAGCGCGGTCTGCTTCAGTCGGAACCGGTCTTATCCCCACCTGCGACGCGCCCACAGACCATCCAGACGGCGGCGCTGGCGATACATCCTGATGTCATCACGGACGTGATGCGTTATCTGGGCAAGAAGTCGGTGCGGGCCGATCTGCTGGAAGCGGTGGCGGACCTGACGGCGAATGGCTATGAAGCGCCGGTGCAGCATGTGCTGTCCGCTGCCGGATCGACACGGGCGACGCTCAAGAAGCTGGCAGATGAAGACGGACTGGTTGAGTTCGACGAGTATGGCGAATTTGTCCGGCTGACACTGCCGCATGAAGAGGTCGATGAGGCGGCGCTGCATCTGCGTAAAGGCGAGAAGGATCTGCATATCCTCAAAGTGCTGGCGCGGGAATTCGAGCCGGTGGATGTCAGTTGGGTGTACGCCCAGACCGATGCAAAACTGGCGGATCTCAAACGGCTGGCAGATCTTGATCTGGTGCTGCTGGGCGAAAAAGAGACATGGCGGGATTCACTGGCGCAGCGCGACTTTGTCCCGGCGGCGGCCCCGGCATTGACTCCCGGCCAGCAGCGCGTGTGGGAACGCATCGCGCCGAGATTAACACCCTTAGATGAAGAAAATGGACAAACGACTCGTTCCGCCAGATTCCTGCTGCATGGTGTGACCGGCAGCGGCAAGACCGAGATCTATCTGCGGGCGATTGACCGCGTGATCGCGCAGGGGCGGCAGGCGATCTTTATTGTGCCGGAAATCGCGCTGACAGCCCAGACTGTGCGGCGGGTGGTCGCACGCTTTCCGGGCAAAGTCTGCCTGATTCACAGCCGCTTATCCCCCGGTGAATTGTATGACACCTGGCGGCGCTGTCGTGAAGGGCTGGTGCCGATCGTCGTCGGGACGCGCTCCGCGCTGTTTGCCCCGCTGCCGGATGTCGGGCTGGTCTGCATTGACGAAGAACATGACGACAGCTTCAAGAATTTCTCTACGCCGCATTATGATGCACGGGCGGTCGCGGAATGGATGATGGACGACAACGACGGGGCCGTGATTCTCGGCAGCGCCACACCGGATCTGGAGACGTTCCACCGCGCCCATGATCCCGAAAGCGAACTGATCTATCTGCATCTGCCAGACCGCATTATGGGGCATCGGCAGCGCATCCTGGCGCAGACCGAACGCGAACGGCTGCCGACGCGCTATCATGCCGAACCGTATACCGGTGACGACACGCTGACGATTGATCTGCCGCCGGTGCAGCTTGTGGATATGCGCGAAGAACTGAAGCACGGCAATACATCGATCTTCAGCCGGGCGCTGCAAGAAGCCCTGACGCAGACACTCGGACAGGGCGAACAGGCGATTCTGCTGCTCAACCGGCGCGGCGCGTCAACCTATGTCTTCTGCCGTGACTGCGGCTACGTCGTCCACTGTCCGCGCTGCGATATGCCGCTGACGCATCATCAGTACAGCGAAAGCCTGCGCTGTCATCACTGCGGACATGAAGAACGGACGCCGGCCACCTGTCAGAATTGCAAATCACGGCGCATCAAATTCTTCGGGGCAGGGACGCAGCAGGTGGAAGAAGAACTCAGCAGCCGCTTTCCACGGGCACGCATCGTCCGCTGGGATTCAGATACTGCCCGCCGACCGGAGATGCACGACGCGATTCTGCTGCGCTTCCTGAATCATGAGGCCGATGTGATGGTCGGGACACAGCTCGTCGCCAAAGGGCTGGACCTGCCGCGTGTGACGCTGGTCGGCGTGATCAGCGCGGATGTGGGGCTGAATCTGCCGGACTTCCGCGCCGGAGAACGCACCTTCCAGCTTCTGACGCAGGTCGCAGGGCGGGCGGGGCGTGGTCTGCTGGGCGGGCAGGTGATCTTACAGACCTATCAGCCGGAGCATTATGCGATTCAGGCCGCATCGCAGCACGACTATGCCGGATTTTATGCGCGTGAACTGGAATACCGGCGCGAACTGGGCTATCCACCTTTCCGGCGGCTGGCTCGTATCCTGTTTTCGGACGCACAGGAGAATAAGGCGCGGGATGCGGCCACACGTGCGGCGGAACAGCTTCAGCAGTTGATCGACCAGCGGCTGATGACCGCGACTGAACTGATCGGCCCGGCCCCGTGTTTCTTCCAGCGGCTGAATGACCAGTACCGCTGGCATATTCTGATCCGCAGCCCGGACCCGAATGTGCTGCTGCGCGGCGTGGATACGGCGGCGCTCGGCTGGTTTGTCGAGCTTGATCCGGTGGATATACTGTAGAGGCTATCTGAAAATTGGTTATCGTGGCGGACAGGGCAGGCAGAAGTTGAGACGCGCCGTGCAAACAGATCATCAGGTGCATCGGCCACGGGTGGCGCAGTTCGCATCTGACCGGCGGGTGCAGGTCGGGTTGCCGGTCGGCATACCGGTGCTGATCTGCATCGTGTATGTGCTGCTGGCGGTGCTGTACATGCGGGCGGTCCCGCTGCTGGAGTCGTCCGATGAGGCGGCGCATTTTCTGTACGTCCACAATCTGCTGGAAGACCGCGCCCTGCCAGTGATCGAAAGCCGCCAACAGATCGCCGCGCAAACTGATCTGGTGCGGCGCTGGTCGCTGGAAAGCCATCAGCCGCCGCTGTATTACGCGCTCGGTGCGCTCATCATCAGCCCGACACAGCGCGACGACATCGAGACGTATCTGCGCCCTAATCCGCTGATCTTCCTGCGTGGGATAATGCAGGATAACGCGAATAAGTGGCTGCATCCGGTCCACCCATCCGGTGACACGGCGGCGGCGGTCTGGATGCTGCGGCTGTACAGTCTGGCGCTGTCCACTGGCACGCTGATCATCATCTACCGGGCGGCGCGGCTGCTGTTCGACTGGCCGACGGCGGTGCTGGCGATGGCGCTGGTGGCCGTTATGCCGACCTATCTGAACATCGGCAGCAGCGTGAATAATGACAATCTGGTGACGTTCCTGTACAGCGCGGGTGTATCTCTCATGCTGCTGATATGGCGGGACGGCCTGCTGCGGCGTTATATCGTGCTGCTCGGCCTGATCATGAGCGCGATTGCGCTGACCAAGATCACCGGCCTGACGCTGTACGGCGTGGTCGGGTTCGGCCTGCTGCTCGGACTGTGGCGGCGGCGCTGGACATGGCCGGAGCTGATCCGGGCGGGGCTGGTATTGGGGGCGATCCCGCTGGTGCTGGCCGGATGGTGGTATCTGCGAAACTGGACACTGTACGGCGATCCGATTGCGTCGGCGGCGACACAGGCGCTGTGGGGGCGGGAATTCGCCAAACCGCTGGAATCGGCTGGCGGCTGGCTGGAGATCAACCGCATCTGGCGCTCGTTCTGGGCGATGGTCGGGCATCTGCATCAGCCGGTATATGCACGGGCTGAACTCTATCTGTATGTCACCGGCCTGACCCTGCTGGCGGTCGTCGGGCTGATTGCGGCGGCGGTGCGTGGGCGGCTGTTTGATGCTTCCCGGCGCGACGCGCTGCTGCTGGTGCTGCTGGCGGTGGCGCTGCCGGTCGGGGCGCTGCTGTTTGGCACGCGCACGATTGACATCTCATATGGGCGGCTGCTGTTCCCGGCGCTGGTCGGATTCGCGCCGCTGCTGGCCTTCGGATTGCGAACCCTCTTCCGCTGGTCTGCGCCGCTGCTGATCGTCCCGCTGGCGCTGCTGGCCGTGTTCTTCGCGCTGGAAGCGGTGCCGCGAGCTTATCCCCGTCTGGACGTGGTAGAACGTCTGCCTGACAGCACAACGCCGGTTGCAGTCTCCGCCGGGGGGCTGACGACGGTCGGTTATCAGCCCCATATGCAGAGCATTTCACCCGGCGGCTGGCTGGATTTTGATCTGTACCTGACCGGCAGTCATACGGAGAATCCGGCACTGTTCCTGACGGTGCTGGACCCGATCACGCAGGAAGCGCTGACCACGGCGGCGGTCTATCCGGGTGGGGCTGCGACCGATAGGCTGCGAGATGATGCGCTGTACCGGGCGCCGGTCGGCATCCGGCTGCCGCCGACCATCCCGCCGCTGTCCCCGCGACTGCTGCGGCTTCAGTTGGGATGGCAGACCCCGCTGGAAACCGATTATCTGCCGCTGGCACGTGACGGCGCGTCGGTCGATGCGCTGGTGCTGGCGTCTGCCGTGCTGATTGATCCGCGCTACGAAGCGCCAACCCTACAGACGCCGGTCACGGTGGAATATGGCAGCCCGGCGGTGACACTGGAAGGCTATACGCTGTCGGCCTCACAGGTAAGCGCTGGCGACTCGGTGACGCTCACCCTGCGCTGGCGGACGCATCAGGCGTTATCCGATACGCCGGACGACGAATGGGTGCTGACCGCGCAGTTACTCGATCCATCCGGCGAACTGGCGGCACAGGATGACGGCGCCCTGCCGGGTTATCCGGCGGCGGTGTGGCAGGCCGATGCTGTGACGGTTGATGAGCGCGTATTTGAGATCCCGCCGGATGCCGCAGCGGGCGAATACCGCGTGCTGGTCGGGTGGTATCGGCTGCGCGATCTGGTGCGACTGCCTGCGCGTCTGACGGCTGGTGAGGGGGCGGTCGAGCATGATTTATACGTGCTGCCGGGATCGGTCCGCGTCAGATAACCCGATCATGGGACAGTGATGAGTGTTCCCTCTGCATTCGTCCGGATCTATTGACACTGCGGATCAAAATCCACTATGATCGCGGTATGATGCCTGTACTCCATCTTCTCCCACAGCAGCAAGCCGTCACCGGCGTTGGCACTGGCGTCCGATGGCGGTGTCTGGTGCTGCGATAGGCAGCACGGGGATCGCCCCGGCACCCTCACTTTCGAACCCAGAACACCAACCCGGCGTCTTACAGTACAGGACATCGGGTTTTTATTTTAAGGAGAAAAAATTTAATGAACGATCATTTAAAGCTCTATCGGGAACTGCGCGCCGTGGTCGAAATGGTCGGATCACGCAAGGCGAAGGCCGAACGCATTGCGGAGCTGATCCGCAGCCGCCGACATTACCGCTGGGTGGGGCTGTATGATGTCGGTGAGACGGAGATCAGCGTACTGGGCTGGAGCGGCTCTGCTGCGCCGATCTATCCCACCTTCCCCCGTGACAAGGGTATCAACGGTGTGGCCGCTTCGACCGGCAGGACGGTGGTGGTGAATGATGTCAGCGCTGATCCGCGTTATCTGGCATCGTTCGCGGATAGCAAGGCCGAACTGATCGTGCCGGTGATCCACCCTGAAAGCGGTGAGGTGGTCGGGACGATTGATGCGGAGAGCGTGGAGAAGGACGCCTTCACCGACAGCGACCGCAAATGTCTGGAAGAATGTGCGCGGCTGGTGGCCCCGCTGTGGACGGTGGCGGATCGCGGCACGGCGGCGGATCGCAGTCCGGCGTCGGAGCGCAGTCCGGCGTCCGAACAGCGCGTCAGGCCGGATGGGTTATCATAGGCGGCACGGGCGGGGATGTCCTGCACAACGCATTGTAGAGGATATTGGCAAATTGTTTGCCGACGTGGGCCGCAAGAATGCGACCCCTGCATTCTGCGTCCCTTGTAGGGACACGGCACTGCCGTGTCCGGTGTGCGCTGTCTGTGATGCGTCCACCATTGTCTATCCGTTCATCATTTCAACACCCGCATCCGCGTTTATCCCTGCACAGTAAGGACCCTTGAATGCCAGAACTGCCAACAAAGACACTCGATGCGCCGATCACGGCGGTGACCGTCTTCCCGGATCGGGCACGGATTACCCGCACCGGCACGATTTCGCTGGACGCCGGTGAACAGACGCTGGTGATCGCCGGCCTTCCGATGAACATTGACGCCGATTCCGTGCGCGTGGATGGGCGTGGGGAAGGTGTGCGCCTGCTGAATGTCGAAGTCAGGACGGCGCATCTGCCGGATGCGCCCGAACGCGATGTCACGGCACTGCGCGAACAGATTGAAACGCTGCGTCGTCAGGATGCGGCGCTGGAAGACGATCAGGAACGGCTTGAGGCCCAGCTTCGCACGCTGTCACGGCTGCGCGATCAGGCCGGGAAAGGCTTCGGGCGCAGCATCGCCAGCGGACAGGCGACCTTTGAAGATTACGCCGCGCTGATCCAGCGGACGGACACGGAAACCGCCGCGTTACAGGCGCAGCAGCGCGAACTCGATCAGCAGCGGGAAGGGCTGGCGAAACAGATCGCCGCACTGGAACAGCGGATCGAACAGTTGAAGCCCGCACAGCAGCGGCGCAGGGTAGAACAGCGGCGCGAAATTCATCTGCTGGTCAGTGTGAAGCAGACCGCCGACCAGACCACGCAGGCGCATTTCGAAGTCGTCTACGGCATCCACGGCGCACACTGGCAGCCGGTCTATGACCTGCGCCTGAGCGAAGGCGAGGTCACGATGACCTATCTGGCGACCGTCACACAGCGCACCGGCGAAAGCTGGGACGGTGTGCGGCTGACACTCTCCACAGCGCGACCGGCGCAAAGCCTGACGCTGCCTGAACTGCACCCGCACTATCTCGCGCCACCAGCACCGCCGCGTCCGATGGCATTTGCAGCGGCTCCGGCTCCGATGGCGGGCAAGGCACGCATGGCAAAATTCGTCGAGTCGGATACAGCGGCACAGGCCGCGATGGAAGAAGCGCCGCAGATCGAAGTCGAGACGGCACAGGTCGAGTCCGGGGATGGGGCGGCGGTGACGTATCAGATTCACACACCGGCCAGCATCCCATCGGATGGCACACCGTACCGGACGACGATCACAGTTGAGCGGCTGAAGGTCGAGCTGGATTACTGGATTGTGCCGAAGCTGGCGGCGGAAGCCTATCTGCGGGCGTCGATCACCAACACATCCGCGACGACGCTGCTGCCCGGAGAAGCGCTGATCTATCATGAGGATGCCTTCGTCGGCAAAACGATGATTAAAACCGTCGTCACTGGCGAGAAATTCGATGCACAGTTGGGCGTCGATGACCGCATCCGCGTGAAGCGTGAACTGGTCCAGCGCGAAATGAACAAACGGCTGATCGGCGGCCATCGTCAGGTGTATTACAAATACAAAATCACGCTGAAGAATCTGCTGACGGCACCGGCCAAAGTCATGGTGATGGATCAGATCCCGATGGGCGGCCACGAACAGATCAAGGTCAGACTGAGTGAGGCTAATCCCGCGCCGGTGGAGCAGACAGCGCTTAATCTGCTGAAATGGGAACTTACCCTGCGCCCGGACGAACAGCGCGAGATCATCTTCGCCTATACGGTCGAAAATCCAGCGGATATGACGGTGTTAGGGATGGAGTAGGTTCAGGGCAGGGCATGAGGAAACATGGCCCCCGATGATCGCCCCAGATCTCGCCTAATCCCGCTTCCAGAACTGGAATTTGCGCAGCCAGCGGCGCAGAATCCCGCCGCGTGCCTCTTGCCACGCCCGATCCGCCGACTCACCCTGCTGCGGAGCCTTGGGCGCAAAACGTTCTGGTGAACCGTAGCGCTCGGTCGTGTACAGGCGCGTGATCGCCGTCACCGGGCGTTCGACGCCGGGGACATCGCGCATCACCCTGCGGCGGCGCTCTTCCGGTGTCTGCTCTGGCGCGAAGTGAATCCCGACCAGGCCGAGATAGCGTTCCAGACGGGCATAAGCGCGTGAGATCGGACTCATGCCGCGCATCCCGCGCCATTCCCACCACCAATAGACGAAGGTCACAATCCCGACCAGCAGCAGAATCCCCACCAGACCGAGCAGGCCGATTCCGAGTGCGGAGAGGATCAGCGTGAGCGGATCACGGGCTTCCGGTGGGATCGGGGCGGGTTGGGTCGGCAGGATCACCGGCGTGGCCGTCGGTGATGGGGTAACCGTCGGTGTGATGGTCGGAGTCGGCTGGTCCAGCACCGCGTTCGACTCGTCGTCCTCTTCAGTCGGTGTGGCCGTGCCTTCGATGGTCGGCGTGATGGTGGGCTGCGGCGTGGGTGTGAGCGTCGGCGTGGCGCTGGGCACCATCATCTGGCGCTGTTCTTCCGGCGAGAGTTCATCATCACCGTCACGCTGCGGCGGAAGCTGTGCGGTGGTCGGCTCGAATTCGATCCAGCCGTAGCCGGGGAAATACGCTTCAACCCAGGTATGGGCATCACGTTCGCGGACGACAAACACATTCTGCGCGGTGTCCCATTCGCCCTGCGCGAATCCGGCGGCCATGCGTGCCGGGATACCCTGACTGCGCAGCATGACGATCATGGCGGTGGCGTAATAATTGCAATAGCCCTGTTGGATGTCGAACAGGAACCAGTCAATCGCGGACTCACGGGTGGGCGGCTGTGGGATCGTCTCGTTATAGGTGATATTGGTCCGCAGCCAGCGTTCGATGGCCTTGGCCTTATCGTAATTGTTGGCTGCGCCTGCTTCTTCGACGATCTGTTGGGCCAGTGCACGCACCGGCTCACTGATGACGGCATCACTGGCGCGGAGATACTGCGGATGCGACAGCACCCAGTTGGGATAAGTCGTGCTGGCGTTACGAAGCTGGTCGGCGGTGGCGATGCTCATGGCGCTGGTGGCGTTGTAGCGGTCACCGCGATTCAGGGCGCGTATGGGCCGGATGGTCGAGATATTCATCGCCCGCAAAGGATCGCCTTCCGGCGCGGTATACATCAGGTCGGTGCGCGTCGGCAGATCGATACTGGCCGGCTGCGGCGCGGTGTGTACCTGCCGGGCGGAGCGCATGGCGACGGTGAATTCCTGTGACACGATTTCACGGGCATTATCCGGCATCCCGATCACGGTAAAGGGCGCATCGGGTGAGGTCAGGCGGATGTCTGCGCCGGGTGTCCAGCGGCCATATTCATAGGTATCGAAGACACGTGAACGCCAGTAATAGCGGCGGGTGGGTGGCGCATTCACCCAGAAGACTTCCTGATCACCCAGACGGATCGCGCCGCTCAATTCCAGCGACTCGCCGCCGTAATAATCGGAGCTGGTCGGGCCGTCGCTTTCCAGCGGGGCGAACAGGCGGTTCCACATCTCGTTCAGCTCCGTAATCGGTTCGGAGCGCAAAAAGTTCTGGAAAGCGTCAAGCTGATTTTGAAGGTTGGCGGACGGGATCGCCCAGGCCAGCGCCAGCGCGACGAAGGCCATCACACCGCCGACCTGTAAAAAGCGCAGCCGGAGCGAAGGCGGGATGCGGATGCCGTTGTTATACCATTCCCATTCCCGTGCATCGAGATTTGAGCGGGCGATCAGCAGCAGCGCGGCGAACAGAAAACCGGCCAGATGCAGCGTGAGATCCGCCGGGCGGTTGTAAAAGGCGGCGTTGATAATCAGGATCAGGCCGGGGGGCAGCACGGCCCGCCATACACGGTCCACACGGAAGATATGCCACGCGGCGTTATACGCCAGAAACCAGAACAGGGTGCTGACGAACAGCGTGAAGACGATCTCGTCGGTGTTGATGCCGCCGGACAGCGCATCACTGGCCCAGATCGCGCTGCGCGTCAGGGCTTCATAGGTGCCGCCGGGGACGGTGCGCCCGGTCAGCAGCAGGGTGAAAGTCCCGCCGTAGCCAAGGCTGATAAAGAGTGATGACAGTTCGCTGAACCGGCTGCGGGCCAGCAGAAAACCGATCAGCACGCCAAGGACAGTCACCGGCAGCAGGACACTGGCTTCCACCGGCCAGCTTGCGACCTGTAAGCCGAGTGCGGGAATCACCAGCAGGGCCACTGCGATCAGCAGGGTGTAGATGTCACCGGGGCCGAGATAGCGCTGCCATGTCTGGGTAAATCGCTGCTGAAAAGTCGGTCTGGGGGCTGGCGAAGCAACGCGGCCAGTGCGCGATTGTACGTTTGTTGTCATACGTCAGGACGTCTCGCATACCATTAACGTGACTGTCATTGTACGCGTCCACTTTGCCGTTTGACAACAGGCGGTTAGTGCGTTTAACCCACGCTTGCTCTACGCTCTCACAATCTGATCGGCGTCTGTTGATCTGATCGGCGCAATCTGATTGGCGCAATCTGATTGGCATGATCTGATTGGCGTGATCTGGTCGGCGCAATCTGATTGGCGTGATCTGATTGGCGTGATCTGGTCGGCGTGGTCTAGTACGAAATCACGGAATAGGAAATCGGATCGGATCTAATCGGCAGCGAGAGGCGGAATGTTGTCCCTTTCCCTTCGTGACTGTGGACTTCGATCTCGCCCTGATGCTGCCGGATGATCTCGCGCACGATGGACAGGCCAAGCCCGGTTCCGCTGATCGCACGGTGTTCAGCCGTCTCTACCCGGTAAAATTTTTCAAAGATATACGGGATTGCCTGCTGCGGGATGCCAAGCCCTTCGTCGCTGATCTCGACATAGGCGTTGCTGCCGTCACTGCTGGTCGAGATCTCGACCTTGCCGCCGGGGGGCGAGTATTTGATGGCGTTGGAGAGCAGGTTCTGTACCACCTGATCGATCTGGAAAGGTTCGCAGTAGACGGTGATGTCCTTCTCCGAGAGGGATGTGATGAGCGCCACACCCTGTTCAGAGGAGAAAGACATCTGCCGGGAAAGGCTGTCGCGGATAAGCTGGTTGATCGAGATCTCCACCTTGCGCAGCTCGACCTGCGTTTCGAGCCGGGCGATGTCCAGCAGGTTGGCGATCAGATCGCGCATGTACAGGGCGGAGTGCTGGATGACATTCAGTCGTTCGAGAATCAGGCCAGCATCGTGGTTCAGGCTGCGTTTGAGGATCTCAATCGAGAGCATGATCGACGCCAGCGGGTTTTTCAGCTCATGCGATGCCGTGCTGAGCAGTTGATCCTTCATGTAGGAGAGGTTCTCGAACTGGACGCGATCCTGTTCCATTAACTGTTCGATGCGCTGCTGTTTGCGGGCGAGTTCCAGATGGGTATTCACCCGTGCGATGGCCTCTTCCTGCTGGAGCGGCTTGGTAATGTAATCCACTGCTCCGGCCTCAAACCCGCGCACCTTGTCCGACGTGTCGGTCAGGGCGGTCATGAAAATGACCGGGATCTTCTGGGTGATCTGATTTGCCTTCAGGCGGCGGCAGGTTTCGAAACCATCGATCCCGGGCATCATGACATCGAGCAGGATGATGTCCGGACGGGCGTATTCAGCCTGTTCGACAGCGCTCTCGCCATCGGTCGCAATGAGCACCTTATAGCCTGCCGCTTCCAGAAAATTCATGAGTACATTGAGATTCAGTGGTGTGTCATCGACAATCAGGATGACACCGCGTTTCTGTTTCATGAGTTAGCCCCTGAAATGCTGAATAAACTGTTTTATTTCTCTAATTTTAAATTCACGTGCCAGCGCGGACAGCTTCGCCCCGAAAGCAGGATACTCGCCTTCTTCCAACTGCTGACCGTAAACCATGATGCTGCGAATATCGCCCCGAATTGAGAGATCATAGAGTGTTTCAATCATGCTGGACGGTGGGGGGATGACGGGCTGATTTTCTGGCTGCTCACCCGGTGTGCCGGGCAGGTCCAGTATCCATTGTAACCCTAAATGCTTGCCGAGCAGGTCGAGCAGGCGTTCGATGCGGAAGGGTTTGGAGAGGAAGTCATCCGCGCCAGCCTGATAGCTCTGTTCCATGTGATGGTCAAAGGCGCTGGCGGACACTGCGATCAGGATCGGCTGGCGGATCGGCATGCTGCGGATGTGGCGCATGGTCTCGTTGCCGCCCATGATCGGCATTCGCAGGTCCATCACAACGGCATCAGGGGCAAAATCAGCGATCTTTTCCAGGCATTCCCGACCGTTGGCCGTCTCCATGACGATGAAGCCGAGCGGTTCAAGCAGATTATTGATGAGGGTGCGGTTTTCCTGCCGGTCATCCACGATCATGATGCGGCGGCGCTGGCCCTGATAGCCGGTATAGTTATACTTCGGCTGCGCCACTTCTCCGATGAAATCCGTCACCGGTGGCAGGTTGATCTCAAACCAGAAGGTGCTGCCTTCGCCGGGGGTGCTTTTAACCTGCAGATCGCCGCCCATCATGCTGACCAACTGCTGGCTGATGCTGAGGCCGAGACCGGTCCCCTCAACGTACAGGTTGCGCTGCCCGACCTGCACAAACGGCTTGAACAGGCGGCTGAAGTCGTCAGGGCTGATGCCGACGCCGGTATCTTCGACCTGAAAGCGCAGGTGGTTGTTATGATAACCGACCTTAAAGACGATGCCCCCGCTGTCCGTGTACTTGATGGCATTACTGAGCAGATTGAGCAGTATCTGACGCAGGCGTACTTCATCCCCTATGACGCCGATGGGCAGATCGCTGAGCAGTTCGTAAATAAAGTTGAGGTTCTTTTCACTGGCGCGCATGTGCGACAGATCGGCGATATTACGCAGCATTCGCGGCAGATCGAACGCGGACAGCTTCAGCTCCATATGCTGCGCTTCGATCTTGGACAGGTCAAGGACGTCGTTGATCAGCGTCAGCAGGTGATTGCCGCTCTGATAGATGACGTCCAGCCCTTCCTTCTGGCGTTCTGGCGAGAGGCCATCCCTGCTCATAATCTGGACATAACCAAGGATCGCATTCAGCGGTGTACGGAGTTCGTGGCTCATATTCGCCAGAAATTCGCTTTTGGCGCGGTTGGCGCTTTCCGCAGCGTAGCGGGCTTTCTGTAACTGCTGGCTGCGGCGCAGGTTCTGGCTGGCAATCCCCAGAAATGACGCAACGTGCATCAGCAGGTCTTCGTCCTGCTGGTCAAAGCCGTTGATCTGGTCATTTGCCACGCACAGCACGCCGACGGCCTTCTGATTGACCAGCATGGGTGCGAAGAAGGCCGAACGCACGCCCATGTCATGGATCACCTTGGCAAAGCGCGCCTCAACTTTCACCAGATCACCGATATTGACCGGCCTTTTCCCTTCAAGGGTGCTGCCAATAAAGGTATTCTGAATAGGAAGCTGCTGGTCTACACGCAGAAGCTGATTGGTGATGCCTTTGGTATAGGCAACCGTCAGCATATCGCTGTCCACTTCCCGCAGCAGGATCAGAAGCTGCTGGCCGTGAAAAATATTCTCCAGATAGTCTGACGCGATCTGGAACAGTGCCTCTTCGGTGTCGGCCAGCCCGACCTGCTGGCTGAGGCCGTTCAGCAGTCGGAGCTTGTTCGCATAGCGGTTGGCTGCTGCCAGTGACTGCTGCGACTCCTGATAAAGCTGATCACGTTCCTCGACCGTGTGCTGAAGTTTCTGTTCGATGAGCTTGCGAGCGGTGATGTCGTGCGCGATCCCCACAATGCCGGTGATTTCACCGTTGAGGTTGCGCAGCGGCAGCTTGCTGATAATATGCCAGCCATCATTGAAAGGATTGCGTTCCTCGCTGTCGATGATTGGCTGGCCGCTCGTCATGACGCGCTTGTCTTCTTCCTGAAATCGTTCTGCAAGGTCATGCGGGAAGATGTCAAAGGCGGTTTTACCGATCGCCGTTTCGCCGGGGTCAGACTGCCGTATGCGATCATTAGCGTGATTGCTCACGATATAGCGATAATCGAGATCCTTGATATAGATGGCTTCCGGCAGGCTGTCGATCAGTGTCCGCAGCAGATTGCGTTCTTCGGCCAGTGCGCGCTCGATGCCCATGCGCTCGGTGATGTCGTGATTGACGGCCACAATCCCGACGGGCTGGCCGGTGTCGTCATTGAAGCGGACGACAGAGCCAAGGATGTCGATCAGGCGGCCATCACGATGGTACTGGATCACTTCGCCTTTCCAGTAGCCGAGTTCATGAAGCTGATCCATTGCTTCTTCGAACGAGCCTCCGGGGAATTCGCTGCGGAGAATCTCGCGGGTGCTGCGGCCAATAACTTCTGACGCTTTCCAGCCGTAGACATTTTCCGCCGCTTTGTTCCAGCCTTTGATCTGCAGGTCCAGATCGGTGACGATCACCGCATCGGTGACCGAGTCCTGCAGGCTGGACTGAAAGCGCAGTTCGTGCTGTATCCGCTTGTATTCGGTGATGTCGTGCAGGATAAACCAGCGTCCGGGGGCTTCCTCAGAGAGGGTCAGCGGCAGCATTTGCAGCATGAAGTGTCGCGTTTCGCCGTTGTCGATCGTGATTTCCTGTCTGACATGGGACTGGGACAGGAACGGCTCGAGATAATGAAAGAATTTTCCAAGGCCAGCTTGTGCCGGTTTGCCCACCGCATCCGGGGACAGGTGAAAAAGACGCCGCATGGCCGGATTGACGTCAATGATGATGTCATTGGCATCCAATGCAATTACAGCGTCGGTCAGATCTTCGAAGATAAAGTTTCGAGTCACGGGCGCTCCTTACATCTGGCGTCTCTCTATTAAACACTGATTTTCAGTTTTGAAAGACTTGTTTTTTAGCAAAAATAATGAGTATTTGAGCAAAGACTGATGATTTGTGGTCTTACTAATATGCACGTGTAGTATCTGGTATTATGCAGGAATCTTCAAATACACTTCTTATACCGTCCAGCGCGGCGAGACGTCTCTGCTGCGTGAAATCAGGTATAATAGAGGGACATTCAGGTTAGCCAGACGGTCGCGGAAGCGGGCATATTGTGTATGCCAGGCATACACGATATGCGTCAGCTTCTGAGGAAAGTCCGCTCTCCACAGGGCACGGTACCGGTGAACAGCCGGGCGGGGCAACCCGACAGAAAGTGCAACAGAAAGCAGACCGCCGCTGCTTGTGGTCCACGGATTGCGAACAGCGGTAAGGGTGAAACGGTGGTGTAAGAGACCACCAGCGCAGGCAGTAATGTCTGCGGCTGGTAAACCTTACCGGGAGCAAGGTCAAGCAGGCGCATTGGGGCGGCCCGTCCCGCAAAAAGCGCCGGGTAGACTGCACGACGGCGTGAGTAATCACGCTGCCAGAGAGATGGCCGTCCAACGACAGAAAGCGGCTTATCGGCTGGCCTGAATGTACATCGTAAAAATCCCCATCACGATAAAATGGGCCGGAAGAATCCGGCCCCTGCAAAATTGTGTGACCTGTGTAGGGGCGGCATTTTTGCCGCCCATGTGACCTATACACCACAATCACGGACATGCCGTTGCATGTCCCTACAATGCGAATCTGTAGGGACGCCCGACGGGGCGTCCCATATGCACCAAGTTAAGGAAGGACAAGGT
>CAYNDH010000059.1:19909-22388 GCA_964395665.1 uncultured Anaerolineaceae bacterium | reverse complement strand
GGGAAAGGGAGAAAAACAGGTTACCATAGATCATTTCCCCTTCCCTCGCAGCACAGCGACTGGGGAAGGGTGGCGCAGTTCTATCGCGCCGGGATGGGGGCTTATCTTGGTGCATATCCCTACAACTGATACACGCCATCCCCAGCCAGCGTCACATCGGACAGCGATATTTCCACCGCGTCGGTATGAGCGGTCAGCGTGCCATGCTCGAATGTCACTGGTACGGACGCGAACTGGAGTTCACGCTGGGCGACGTGATCGATCACAGGGATGCCACTAAGAGCGACCTTTCCACGATCCGGCAGCACGAGATTGAAGTGATC
This sequence comes from uncultured Anaerolineaceae bacterium, assembly GCA_964395665.1. Lineage (GTDB taxonomy): Bacteria > Chloroflexota > Anaerolineae > Aggregatilineales > Phototrophicaceae > JAEZAF01. Next base: position 22,065 of record CAYNDH010000059.1, on the reverse strand, counting down.
GCGGTGCAGAATCCGCCCATCGCCCAGTGAGACCATCGATGAAGGATGAAATCCACGAAAGACCTGTCCCGATGATGGATAGCGAATCCGCAGCGGGCCGTCACGCTGAATGGCATCGATCTCGGCGTCGAGTTCCTGCCGGGTCTGCGCGATCGCCGCTTCTTCTTCCCGCACCAGACGCTCATAATCCAGCCCTTTGAGATCGGCTTCGGCATCCGGCCATGTGTCGGTCAGGATGTCGGAGATGGACTGCCCCTGTTCGACCTGTGATGTCCAGCCCGGCAGGATCTCATCCAGCAGCCATGCGACCGCCGCGCCGACCTGATAGAATCGTGTCCAGCCGTGGCCGACTTCCTGCAATTCCGGGGTGATATTGAACAGCTTCTGGCGCGATTTCTGCTCGACATACGACGCGGTGCTCTCGTTGCGCTCTAAAAACCGCTCGTAATTCAGCAGGCTGTCATGGGGAAAGCGCTGCTGACGCAGGGCGACCAGCGCTGCCAGAGTCTGCAATCTGCGTTCGACAGGCCAGTCAGCGCGGCGCAGCACATCGGTTTCCAGACGGCACAGCGCCCGATACTCGGCGTCCAGTTCGGGATAGTAGGACATCGCCGTGAACATATCCGCGTGGACCTTCTCGAAGGCGGTCTGCTGGAAGACGTGAAAGCCTTCATGATAGACAATCGGCAGTGCCGCTTCAGGTGAAGCACATAAATACAGCGGAATGGTTGCGGTGTCCACACCGTTGATGCTGACACTGGTGGCGGCCATCAGCGTCTGTGGTCGGACTTCCGGCGGGTTGGGATGGTCGATATAGACCACATCGTTATCGTCGTAAACGGCAAAGGGAATCCGTGTGAAGTCATAGCCCGGCCAGGTTTCAACCGGCTGGGATTTCGCTTCACGGATCATATCGACCACTTCAGTTATGTTCATGCTCACCCCTACCCCCAGCGGACGGCGACAGCACTCCATGTGTAACCAGTGCCAGCGCCGGCCAGTACAATGACATCACCGGGGCGGATTTTACCCTGCGCCAGCCCCAGTTCCAAAGCCAGCACCTGATCAACGCTCTGGACGTGGCCGTAATCTTCCAGATAGACGGACTGGTCGGCGGTCAGGCCGACGGCGTTGAGGATTTCGAGATAGAACGATTTCTTCATATGGGTGATGCCGAGAAAGCGCACATCACTTAATGCTGCGCCGCCGACTTCGACTGATTCACGGATCACGCGGGCGAAATTTTCCAGCGATGATCCGCCGAGCCGGTCCGCCATGTACTGCGGGTCGGACACATCCAGCCGTCCGTGCAGTTCCCCGACGATTTCGGGGCCATTGGCCGGGATCGCGTCCGTGGTCAGGATGACGGACTCCGACAGGCTGCCATCCGTGATGGCCGACGCGCCGATGATGATATTTTCGGTCGCGCCGCGCTTCAGCACCATCGCGCCGCCGCCTGCGCCGAAGTTGAACATGAAGCGCGAGCGCTCGTTCTGCGGGTTGATCAGGTCATTTTCGCGGCTTCCGGCGGCCAGCAGCACGTATTCCAGACGCGGATCGGTCTGCATCATGGCGCGGGTGGTATTCATGGCGATCGGCGCACCGGCACACAGCGCATAGATCTCATAGGCGTAGGCGTTGACCGCGCCGACGTTGTGCTGAATCTTCGACGCCGCATTCCACACCAGATGATCCTTGTGTTCGCTGCCATGCGAGACCACCAGCCGGATCTGTTCGGGCGAGATCCCGGCCTGTGCGATGGCCTTCTGTGCCGCTTCGGATGCCATGTGGGTGACGGTATCGGTTTCCCCGGCGATGTGGCGCTGACGGATACCCATCTTCTCGCGCAGGATATTTTCAGGGATGCCGGTCTTGGGGGCGAAGTCAGCGGCGGTTTCGATCTGTTCGGGGAAGTGTGTTCCCCAGCCAGCGATGCCGATCTGGGGAAGTCCGGGTATGGAGTGCATAAGGTTTCGCATTCTGTCCAAGTTTAATTTTGGAGTATTTTACCCCACGCCTGCGGTATGATTCGCAACAGTTTCTCTCTAATTACGGGCATCAGAGCATAGAATCATCGGCGCGGTGTGTATCGGCGTGATGTATATCGGCGCGATGCGTGTATCCGGCGGACATCCCGTCGGATGTCCCTACAATTC
>CAYNDH010000059.1:9425-19809 GCA_964395665.1 uncultured Anaerolineaceae bacterium | reverse complement strand
ACTTCACCAACTCATACAACTCCACCAGCACGCCGCCTGTGCTGCGCGGATGCACAAACGCATAGCGGATACCGTCCGGGCGGGTGCGGGGCTGCTCGTTGATCAGTTCGATCTTGTGCGCCGTAAGCTGTGCCAGCGCCGCGTCGATGTCTTCAACCTCAAGGCAGAGGTGATGCAGTCCGCCGCCGGTTTTGGCGAGATAGCGTGCGACGCCGCTGTCTTCGGATATCGGGGCGATCAGTTCGATCTCGCTTTCACCAGTGGGCAGAAAGGCGATCTCGACGGCTTCGGCGTCGTTACGCTCGGTGCGTTCCAGCGGCAGGCCGAGCGCGTCCCGCCAGAAGTGCAGCGCGGAGTCGATCTCCGGCACGACCACGGCGATATGGTTGATTTTGATTGAGGGCATGGGTGATGGATTGATCCTGTTCACGAAGCACAGACAATAAGGCGAATCATACCATAGGTGAGGGGATGCGGCGGCGCTTCCGAGGTAGGTATTTGCATCTCACACCTCTCCGGGCGGAGAGGGGCCGGGGGGATGAGGTGTACGCTGAAACTTGAGGCGCTGGTGAGAGGTTGACAGGGTATTCATGAGGCAAAGTGGCATCACCATCTCCTTTACGCTTTAATACAATCAGACAACACAGCACAAGTGAGGAGCGATGTCCTATGCCAATGGAAATGGAAGATATTGAGCTGATCGACAGCCGTAACAATATGCTGTTTTACATTCAGCCGATTCGGATGCATGAAGGCGAGGTTGAAGGTCATATCGTCGAATATCGGCTGGATGGTGATCTGCAGCAGCTTTTCGATGCTGCCTTCGACCGAGTGGATGAGGAAAATTACATGATCCTCGAACAGTGTGAATCCATCCTGAACGGCATGGGGCTGCGCGCCCGCTTTGGGACCACCATGCGCGACGAAATGCCGGTCCATGACATCGAACTGATCGAAATCGACACCATCACCTTCCGCTTTGGGCCGAATCAGGAAGGGCGCGACATCATCGATTATAACAATGTGACTGATGCCGAAGATATTGACGACTACGGAGTATAAGACAGATACGCAATGGGGACGACACTGACACTCACCGCGCCGTATACGCTGGCCTATCAGGACTATGAAGACAGCCCGCTTCAGCCCAATGAAGTGCGGTTGAAAACACTGTACTCCGGCATCAGCGCCGGGACAGAACTGACATTTTATCGCGGCACGAACCCTTATCTCAGCAAACAGTGGGACGACGCTAACCGCCTGTTCATCGACCGGGGCGAACCGGCGTTCCCGTATCCGGTGACCAATCTCGGCTATGAAGAAGTCGGCGAAGTGATCGAAATCGGCAGCGGTATCACCGACATCCCATTGGGGGCGCATGTCTTCGGCACATGGGGACATCGCACGCATTATGTCGCGACCGATGAATACGTCCGCCCGCGCCTGATGCCCCAGGGGGCCGCGCCGATCTTCGGGATCTTCTCGCATCTCGGCGCAATCGCGCTCAACGGCGTGCATGATGCCGAAATCATGCTCGGTGACACGGTCGCGGTCTTCGGACTCGGCGGCCTGGGGCAGATCGTCGCGATGATGGCCCGTCGCAGTGGGGCGTATGTGATCGCGGTCGATCTGCACGAGTCCCGGCTGGAGATGGCGAAGCGGCTGGGGGCGGATGTCACACTGAATGCGGCGGACGGTTCCGCTGCTGAAGCGATCAAGGCCATGACTGGCGGACGCGGCGCGGATGTGTGTATCGAAGTCTCCGGCTCGACGGCGGCGCTCAATGAGGCGATTCGTGCTGTGGCGTATTCGGCGCGGGTGGTGGCGATGGGCTTCTTTCAGGGTGAAGCCCAGGGGCTGTATCTGGGGGATGAGTTCCACCACAACCGCATTAATCTCGTCTGTTCGCAGATCTCCGGCGTCGCGCCCGCTATCAGCAACCGCTGGACGAAGATGCGCCTGTGGCAGACGGCGGTCCGGCTTCAGGCGGAAGGCTGGCTGGATCTGCGGCCTGTGATCACGCATCGCGCCCCGTTTACAGAGGCCGAGTCACTGTACCGCACGCTGGACGAATGTCCGAGCGAAGTCGTCCATGCTGTACTGGAGTTTGAGTAATGGCCGTGTCAGATCAACCGCTGCGTGTGGGGATTTTAGGCTGTGGCAGCTTCGCGCATGTGCATTCCAAAATCGTGACTGCGATGCCGGACCATGCGCGGCTGGTGGCCTTCAGTGATCGCAACGACTATAAAGCGCAGGATTTCCGCCAGACTTACGCGCCGGATGCCATGACCTTTACGCATCATCACGAGATGCTGGAAAAAGCCGATCTCGATGTGATGATTAGCTGTCTGCCGCCGTCCGGCCACACCGATGAGGTCGCGCTGGCGGCGCAGGCCGGTGTCCACATCCTGATTGAAAAGCCGATTGCGCTGGACAGTGATCAGGCGTGGGCGATGGTTGAGGCGTCGGAGAGCGCCGGGATTAAAACGCAGGTCGGCTTCATGTTCCGCTTTGGTGAGGCGGTGGAGCGCTTCAGGGCGTTACAGGATGCGGGACAGGCCGGGCCGGTGGCGCTGATGATGGGGCGCTACTTCTGTAATGCGCTGCATGCCCCGTGGTGGCGGATGCGCGAGAAGTCCGGCGGGCAGGTGGTGGAGCAGGCGATTCACCTCTTCGATCTGCTGCGCTATATGGCAGGGGAAGCGGTCGGCGTTTACAGCATCCAGGAGAACCTGTTTCACCGTGAGGTGCCGGATTACACCATCGAAGACACCAGCGCGACCATCGTCCGGCTGAAGCATGGCGGCATGGGGATGATCGGCGCGACCAATAACGCCATTCCGGGCCAGTGGATCAGCGATTATCGGCTGGTGGCGCAGCACCTGACCGCCGATTTCACCAATGCCAATAACGCCGTGTTCACCTATACCCGCCAGTCGGATCATCCGCAGCCGGATCATCCGGTGGAGAAGATCGACTCATCGAAGGACTTCCGCCGCGCCCTGATGCTCGATCTGGTGAACGCGATCCACACCGGCGGCGACACCCGTGTGCCGATGCGTGAAGGGGCGCTGTCGCTGGATCTGGTGCTGGCGGCGCGTCGTTCGTCAGAGCTGCGGGCCGAGGTTGCGCTGTGAAATTCGAAGCACATGATAAAGCTCACGGCGGAGATTTCAGCGTGCGTTCGTCAGTCGTCAGCCTGCACGGACTGCGGCCTGTGGTCAACGGCACGGCCTATGAGGTGCGCGGCGAAGCGCAGGACGACGGGACGATCATGTTCAGCCTGCCGCAGATCAGCCGCGATGCACAGATCTGGCTGGAGATGAGCGTGCAGGGCCAGCATCATCTGGGGCTGCGCTATGGCCTCACCGGTTTTCCTGAAGGGGCGGCGCTGCGCTCGTTCGGCATCCGGTTTGAGCAGATCAGCAATCTGCGCGCATTCCTGAAAAACGGTTACTTCAGTTGGGATGGCAGCTATTACGTCCAGCCGGAAGAATACCCGATCGGGATGACGGCACAGGGCTATGCCATGACACAGCTTCTGCCGCTGTATGGCAACGCGGATAACAGTCTCGTACTCGGCTTTGATCGCCATGACCGCTATCAGCACCCGTTTACCATCGAACGCACGGCGACCGGATGCGCGTTGAGCATCGAAACACTGTGGGACGAGAAGGATCGCGGAGGCCTGACCTACTGCGAATCCGAGCGGCTGGTGATCTTCGAGCATCACGGCGGGGTTGAGGATGCGCTGCGCGAGTGGGCGCGGGTTGTGGCTGAAGTCATGTCGGCCCGTGTGAGTGCGCCGCCGATTCTGGGCTGGTGTTCGTGGTACAACCTCTATGCCTATCTCACCGAAGCGAACATCCTTGAACATCTGGCAGGTGTGCGCGAAGCCGTTCAGCGCGATGGCCTGCCGATGCACATCTTCCAGATTGACGACGGATTCACGCCGGAGATGGGCGACTGGCTGGACGTGAAGCCGCAGTTCCCGCGTGGGATGAAGCCGCTGCTGGATGATATCCGGGCGGCGGGCTTCAGGCCGGGGCTGTGGATCGCGCCGTTTATGGTTGGCAATCGCAGCCGCCTGTACCGTGAGCATCCCGATTGGGTGGTGCAGGATCGCCTGACCGGAAAACCGCTGGCGCAGATGCAGTTCTATGCCGAATTCCGCTGGCACAAGCGCAGTGAAGAATATTACATTCTCGATGCCACCCACCCGGACGCCTTCGAGTATCTGCGGCAGGTGTTTCGTGTCTGGCGGCAGGAGTGGGGCTGCGAATACTTCAAGACCGACTTCATGCAGTTCGGCAGCGAACACGGGCCAGACCGCGCCGTGTGGCATCAGCCGGGGATGACGCGCATCGAGATCTGGTGCAAGGTGGCGCGGATGATCCGTGAAGAGATCGGGGATGCGCTGTGGCTCGGCTGTGGATGTCCGCTGTGGGCGTCGGTCGGGCTGGTGGATGCGGTGCGCATCGGGCGGGATGTCGGCGTGCAGTGGGAAGGGGAAAGCCTTGCGGCGCAGTCGCTGCTGCGTGATCAGGCGACGCGCAATTTCGCTAATCATATCCTCTGGCAGGCGGACCCGGACTGCATCCTGATGCGCGAGCAGTTCCATGATCTGACCGAAAACGAGATCCGGTCGCTGGCGCTGTACGCCGGGATGTCCGCCGGGCTGGTGACGACCAGCGATGATCTGGCGGTGCTGTCACCGGAGCGCCTGCGGCTGTGGAGACTGCTGCTGAATCCGGCGAAGTCGATCTGCCGCTTCCCGCTGCTCGGACAATCGCCGCTGGTGCGTCAGCCCGGTGGATCGTCGCGTCACGAATGGCGCGCACTCGATCCGCTGCTGGTACAGGTGCGCACGGCACTGGATGCGACTCCTGATGATCCGGCGGCGGTCTTCCTGCTGAATCCGGGCGAAGTGCCGATTCAGCGTGAAGTACCGCTGTCACTGCTTGGCCTGAACGGTGCGCGTTACGTCCATAACTGGATGACCGGCCAGACATCCGACGCACCCGCCGAGATGCTGACAGTCACACTGGCCCCGCATGACGGCGTGCTATATTTCGTGGCACTGGAGCAGGCGGCGGCGCAGTTGGATCGTCTGCCGTAGGACATGCGCTGTGTTATCTCGTGTGTAGGGACAACGCCCGCGTTGTCCGCGTGAATGTTGAATGATTAAATATTGGAGAAACCCTCATGACTGATAACGGAAACCTTTTACAGCGTCCCGGCATGAAAGTCGGTGATGTCGAACACCGCGTGCAGGGGCCAATGCTGGAAGTGGACAGCGCCGCGCCGGACTTCGAACTGATCGCGCCGGATCGCAGCACGCGCTCACTGGCGAATTATGCTGGCAAGGTGAAGATCATTAGCTGTGTGCCATCGGTTGACACGCGAGTCTGTTCAGCCCAGACGCGGCGCTTCAATCAGGAAGCGGCCAATCTGAGCGACGACATCGTGATTCTGACCGTCAGCGCGGACTCGCCATTTGCTCTCAAGCGCTACTGCGCGAATGAGGGCATCGAGAACACCGAGACGCTGTCGGATTACATGACGATGAAATTCAGCGACGATTACGGCATCCATGACATTGACTGGCGGGTATTGCAGCGGGCGGTGTTCGTGGTCGATCAGCAGAATATCGTGCGCCATGTGGAATATGTGCCGGTCATCGGTCAGGAAGTGGACTTCGATGCAGCGTTAGAGGCGGCGCGGAGTCTGCTGGGGGCGACGGACTAGGAATCTTGACTCACGTACACCAAAAGAGGGCCATCGCGCCCTCTTTTGTTTTCATCACCTTAGCGCTTGACCGGCACGCCCCATAATTCGATGCTGCCACCATTATTCAGGATCAGCATCCTGTCATCGGGTGTTACCTGTGCTTCAAAAACATAATCTGGTGTGTAATCAGGATTAAGTTTACCAGGTGAGCCTAACTGCACCAGATATTCCTGCGCCTCTATATCCCAGATGTCCCTGTGAGCGATAAGCCATTTGCTGTCGTTACTAAACTTAAGAAGACTTACCATACGATCCCTGTCTGGCAGTCTGTACAGCTCCTGACGCTTTTCGACATCCCAGATGACGATCTGGCCCTCCTGCTGGAATGCAAGCAGTGAATTATCAGGGCTAAATACGAATGTCCTCATGCCTTTCCCTTCGGCAATCCTTTGATTATTCTTCCACATGATCCATTGATCATCGTTAAAGGAATGCTCTTTTCCATAGACAGCTAACAGTAGCGTGCCATCGGGACTGAAGACGGATGCCTTCAATGGAGCCTCTTTTTGTTTTTGTTCTAACAATTCAGTTCTTATCTGACGATCTGCATCCCAGATATACAGGCGATAAATGGTCGTTTCTTCCACAGTTTCAGGATAGATCTCAACGCGTATTAAGGCGATGTCCGGATCGGTAGGATGGAAGGTGATCGAAATAAGATACTCTCGTGCGTGCAATCCTGGTTGCAATATGGCAGGTCTTTCATTCTGGATGTCGATAGCATCACTGAAACCTATACCAGTCCGCCAATTAACAGGCGTAAGAAATTGATCAGTCAGGTTAAAGCTTAAGGTTCGGATATTGGCCCATGCATCTGGAAAATACCTGAATAAGTCCCACGTGGTTGTATCCCAGATGCGGATTTCACTTGGACCGCCGGGGCCGTAATCATGCATATAGGTATAGGTTCCGGCTGCCAGAAGTTTCCCATGATGACTGAAGACAAGATTCATGATGTCGGCGTTGTGGCCCATCAGCTTTCGTTCAGGAATTCCCGTGTCGTAATTCCATAAAACGATGTTGGTCCCCTTACCAAAAGCCAGCAGGGTTTCATTAGGGTGGAGCGCCATCACAGAAATACCGCTTTCACGTATCGCATCGGTGAACAGCCCATCCATTTTGTCCAGAGAATAGGGGACCCGCAGCGTTGCCCGGATCGCCGCTGAACTCAGGTCAATGAGTTGGATAGTGTTATCCTGAAGGACTGCGAGAGTACGTGCGTCGGGTGAAAGGGTGGAGTGCTGGCTGCCAAAGCCAATGGTCTCCAGTTCGAAATCAGAATCTGAAAACTCCTGTTTCTCCTCGCTGAACCCAGAAAATACAGGTGATATATCCATACGGAGAATCTGTTGGCTATTGCTGATAAGCAGTTGGTCTTCTGTTTCGAAATCAACACGGAATATAAGGCCTAGTGAGGTATAAATATCAGCAATTAAAGTGCCTGTTTTCGGATTCCATACCTGTAATGGCACAAGTTCCACTGGAATTGTATGCAACTGACCTGTGACCAGAAATTCACCGTTCGGGCTAAAGGCAACACTATTCGTATTGGCTGAACGTTCAAGCGTGATCATTTCTCCGCTCTGCACATTGAAAATATAATTCTGGTAACTTAGTGCGCCCACTGCCAACTGATGGTCATCCGGACTAAAGTCGAGTGACGTAACCGGGCCTCGTTCCACCTGCCATCTCTTCATTTCAGCCTGCTGTGCAATATCCCAGAGTTGAACGATACCGTCAAAGCTGCCTGATGCGACAAAATCACCTGTGGATGGATATGCAAGCGCCTCGACTGAAGATTCGGAGACCTGCACCGTCTGTAAAGGTTGCAGGGTTTCTGCGTTCCAGATGATCGTCTGTCCGCGAGTGTTCCCCGTGGCGAAGGTCCTGCCGTCGGGACTGTAAGCGACACTGCGGAAAAAGCCTTCATACCCTTCGATCAGGCGTGGTTGATCGGGCTTTGCAAGGTCAAAGTGCCACAGGCCGGATGATCCCGCCGCGAGAATCACCTGATTGTCTGGTGACCATGCCAACTGATTGACAGGATCAGTGCCAATAACCGCCAGCGGCTCCAATCGGGGCAGATTTTCGGTGGTGATGGCTTCCAGTTCAGGAAGCAGCATGGGTTCGATCCAGTAGGTCGTGTCTTCGCCTTCCGCTGTCCAGCCGACGGTGCCGTTGTAGTCCACCTGCCACCACCAGTGCCCGGATGCACACTGCGGCCCGTCTAAGATCTGGAAACGATCACCCACTGGGATATTCATCAGCATCGGCGAATTAACAGATGGGGCATTGCGCAATCGGTTGGCAGAATCCGGAAGAACACGGCCTTCGACACCGGGGACAAGGCGCGTTGGCAGTGCGCAGCCTGCCTGTGCCAGCAGTGGATGACCGGGCGCAGGTGAAAACAGTGTAAAAAGAATGAATAGTAAAATGTACGGAGATTTCGACATCACTGTGATCCGAATCGCAGGAAAGAAGGCATTAAATTAATTGTAATCCGCATTGGCGGTAATTGGTGTCAGCGTATCGCAGGCGTAGGGCGGACGTACACCAAAAGAGGGCATCGCGCCCTCTTTTGTTTTCTCGTGAACGTGCTGTGTCTGGATTTAATCCAGTGCGCCTGCGAACACCGCCTGCGGATCAGATGTATTGACGCTGACTGTTTTGATCTTGGCCTGAGTCAGCGACCAGTACGAGATCGCCAGCCCGACCGCGCCCAGGAAGAACACGACACCATACGACACTGTATCCGTGCCGGTGATGCCGAGCATGATGTCACGGACGATGCCACCGCTGGAGACGCCGATGCCGCGTGACATGGTCACCACCAGCGTCCAGAAGCCGAGAAATGTCCCGGCGCTCTTCAGCGGACTCATATCCATCATCAGGCCGAGTGTGCCGACGTTCCAGATGCCAAGGCCGAAGCCGAGCGTGATCAGTCCGGGGGTGACCAGCCAGCGCAGTTCTGCAATTGACGACACACCGAACAGCACGAAGGTCCCGAACAGCACCGCGACGCCGAGATAGCTTATCGTCTCGTTCGTCCAGAACTTATACCGGCGCGACAGCCACAGAAAGAACAGGGTGCCGACAATCGACATGGTGCCCCAGTAGGCCGAGAAACGCGATGTCGTGCGGGCGGACATATCAAAGACTTCAGCGGCGAACGGTTCCAGAATCAGGTCCTGCGAGAAGGCGAACAGCATCGACAGCGCCAGATAGATGCAGAAGAAGCGCATCGGGCGGGTTTCCCACACCAGACGCAGATCACCGAGCATGCTGCTCTTGCGTGCTTCTTCGCTGCCTTGTGCGCCGTTCACATGACCCCGTGAGCGCTGCTCTTCGCCAAACAGCGAGATGAACCACAGCCCGCCCATCACGACCGCGCCGACGACGAACAGATTTTGCAGCGTTTCGGGTGTGAATCCGAGTTCACGTGGGGCGATGGTCTGCGCGTAGGGCAGCAGGGATACCATCTCGGCGCCGCCGTAGCGCAAGGCAGACTCGGCGGATTCGGCAGAAGGAAGCAGCACACCGAACAGCACGCCGCCAATCGTGAAGCCGAGCAGCAGGAAGGTCCACACAATGCCGACGGCGCGCCCCCTCTGGCCGGGATTGGCGCGGTCATAGATCAGGGCAAGGAAGGTACTGCCGGAGATCGCATTTCCCAGACTGAACAGGAACAGCGCCCCGGCCAGCTCTGCCCAGATGAGCGGATTGACATCAGCGCCGCGTGCCAGATTCGCCGTGACCACACCGAGCGCGATGATGCTGGCGACCATCATGGCGCGGCCCAGCCATACCCAGAACAGGCGGCGGTATCCGAAGACGGCGTGCTGGTCGGAGATGCGCCCGGCCCAGACACCGAGCGGCGCGAGGAAGTAGCGCAGGCTGACCAGCAGGCCAATCGGTGTGGCCGCGAAGCCGAGATCGCTGATCATGATGCGATTCCAGACGCCGGTGGCGATCACATCCGCCATGCCGGAGCCGAGATGGAACAGACCAATCTTGACATTGCGCCCCACCGACAGATTCGGCTCGGACTCAGGCGTAGATACAGATTCTTGAATAGACATCGACACGGGTTATCCTGCTCAAAAGCTGAAATTAGCTGACCAATAAAGAGTGGGAAGATCTGAGATTTCTGTAGAATTACTGAGATTTAATGCGAATTATAGAGATTTCTACAGCTTTGGTCAACCGATGTGTTGCTTCTGGTTTTTTTGCAACCGGTAGACAGCGGTCAGGCTGATGCGTCAGGGTAAACGGTGGAGCAGATGTAAGTTCAGTTCAGAGGAGACATCATGATCGCACGGATGTGGCATGGGGCAGTACCATCAGCAAAGGCTGCTGACTATTACGACTATCTTCAACGCACGGGCGTGACCGATTACGAGTCCACCGCCGGAAACCGGGGCGTGTATATCCTACAGCGTGAGGAAAACGGCGTGACGCATTTCCACATCCTCACGTTCTGGGAGTCATATGATGCGATCAGGGCGTTTGCCGGGGACGAGTATGAACAGGCGCGTTATTACCCCGAAGACACGGATTATCTGCTGGAACTGGAGCCGCTGGTGATGCACTATGC
>CAYNDH010000059.1:0-9325 GCA_964395665.1 uncultured Anaerolineaceae bacterium | reverse complement strand
CGCTGACCGCCCCGCTGTCGGAAGGGTGCTTTGTCGCCGCCCACGCCGCAGCCTTGAGGTGAGCTGATTCCACGTGCCGACGATCCCCCGTGGGAAGACGATCACGACCACCACGAAGATCAGGCCGAGGATCAGCGTCCAGCGTTCGCCGATGTTGATGCTCAGGCCGCCGATGTTGATGATCGCATCACGGAAGACGGTGTCCGCCAGTTCGAGACTGGCCGCCCCCAATACCGGCCCGGCGAAGGTCCCCGCGCCACCGATGATCGTCATCAGCAGGGCATCGACCGTGTAATTGACTCCCATCACTTCCGGGCCGATCTTCTTCGCCAGCACGCCGTGCAGAATCCCGGCGACACCGGCCAGCATCGACGCGACGACAATCGCGACCAGTTTGTAGCGCAGGGTGTCGTATCCCAGCGAACGGGCGCGTTCCTCATTCTCGCGGATCGCCATGAAGACCGTCCCGACCGGCGAACTGACCAGCCGTTTGATCAGCCAGAAAGTGAAAACGAACAGCGCCAGCCCGATGTAATACAGGTTGAGCCGGTTCTGCGCCGGGTCGATGAACAGCGGCAGGTTGCTCAATGTGAAGCCGTCTTCGCCATTGGTCAGGCTCAGACGCCCGAAGTAGATCCACGCCATTTCAGCCACGGCCAGCGTGAAGATCGCGAAGTACACGCCGCGCAGCCGCAGGGTCATCAGGCCGGTCAGCAGGCCGACGACACCGGAGATGATCAGCACCAGCAGCACGCCGAGTCCGAAGGCCAGCACCGGGTCCAGCCCGCTGAACTGAAGCATGATCCCGACCAGATAGCCACCCAATCCGAAGAACATGGCATGGCCGAATGAGGTCACGCCGGTGAAGCCGAACATCAGGTTGTAGCTCATGACCAGAATCGCCAGCGCGAAGATCTCGATCACAACCGACATCCAGAAGACCGATGGGCCGCTCATGATGTAACGTTCACCGCGCTGCACGCCGAACGGACTCGATCCCGTGGCCCAGCCAATGGCATGGGGCAGGATGATCAGCAGCACAGCGACCAGATAGAACCAGTTTTCCCGCAGCCAGTGAAGCGGGCCGGAGGGCTGTGTCGGTATCTTTACCGTGTTATCCATTTATCGTTCCTCTCCGAACAGGCCGCTCGGACGCAGCAGCAGCACCAGCGCCAGAATCAGCATGGGGGCGATGCTGGCCCATACCGTGCCGACTTCCGGTCGAACGCTGAACTGCTCCATGGCTGCCCATCCAAGGCCAACCAGAAAGCTGGCGACAGCCGTCCCTTCAAAGCTGCCGAGGCCGCCCAATACGATCACGGCGATGCTGGCGAGCAGGAAGGTGCTGCCGAGGCTGATGGTCGCGCCCAGAAACGGAGCCGAGACCGCACCGCCAAATGCGGCCAGCGCACATCCGAGTGTGAAGACCAGTGTAAAGACCGAGCGTACATTGATGCCCAGCGCGGTCACCATCTCCGGGTCCTGCACACCGGCGCGGATGATGATACCCAGCCGTGTCCGGCGCAGCAGCAGCGTCACGCCGACCATCAGCAGCAGGCCCATCAGGATCACAAACAGCCGGTAGACACTGAACTGCTGACCAAACAGGTTGAACGATGCTTCCTGAATGCCGATGCGTGTCGTCCATGTGTAGGGGGTTGTCCCCCATGCGAATTTGATCAGCTCCAGCAGCATGATCGAGACACCGAACGTCAGCACGAGCTGAAATAATGGCCGGTGATACAGCGGACGCAGCAGCACGCGTTCCAGCAGATAACCCAGTGCGCCACCTGCGATCACGCCGCACAGGATGCCGAATGCGAAGCGCAGGCCGGGGTCGGCGATGCCGTCGCCCAGACTGATGAACCCTGCGTTGGTATGCTGCACATCATAGGCGACATACGCGCCGATCATGAAGTAACCGCCCTGCGCGAAATTCAGGATGTCCATCAGGCCGAAGATCAGCGACAGTCCGGCGGCCACCAGAAACAGCAGCATGGCCCGCAGCAGGCCGGAAAACAGCGTCAGGCTGAAGATGCCAAGGCTGCCATTGGATGAAAAATAGGCGAAGATGACAATCGCTGCCAGCAGACCGGCGATGGTCAGCAGCGAGTCTCTTCGGATACTGAGTAAACCTTGTTTGAGCATTACGGTCTTTCCATTCCTATAACCGGTTGGTGTTTAATAAATCCAGCGGGAATGCCGCGCCTGTTTTCTGTATCCTGTAACAATCGGTCCGGATTTTCTCGTGCTGCGCGTGCGGCCCTCATCCTAGGCCACGCCCAGATAGCGATGGATGGTCGCTTCATCGGCCATCAGATCGTTCATCGCGCCGCTGGCGACACTCTGGCCGTCGTCGATAATGACATAATGATCAGCCAGTTTGCTGGCGACGCGGAAATTCTGCTCGACCAGCAGCACGGTGCTCTCACTTGCCAGCCGGTGGATGGCGTCCATCAGGTGTTCGATAATGACCGGGGCGAGTCCCTCGCTTGGCTCGTCAATCAGCAGCAGACGATTATCCGGCACGAGCGCACGGGCAATCGCCAGCATCTGCTGCTGTCCGCCGGACAGATTGCCGCCCGGCAGGTGATACAGCCGCTTCAGGTCCGGGAACAGTTCAAAGATAAAATCGGCCTTGCGCTCCATCTCGCCACGGCTGCGCTCGGCAATCCGCAGGTTTTCCTCAACGCTGAGTTCCTTGAAAATGGCGCGGTGTTCCGGCACCCAGCCGATGCCCATGCCGGCGATCTGGTGCGGGGATTTACCGTTGATCCGTTTGCCGTCGAAGGTGATGCTGCCCTTAGTAGGCGGAGTCATGCCCATGATCGAGCGCAGGGTGGTGGTCTTGCCTGCGCCGTTGCGCCCTAACAGCACGGTGATGCTGCCTTTCGGCACCGAAACGCTGACCCCTTCCAGAATATGGAACTGGCCGATAAAGGTCTGAATGGCGCTGACTTCAAGTATGTTGGTCATCTTAATCATTTCTTGAATAGTGTAATTTTGCTGCCATTATTCGGTTCAATGGGCGGCAGGAATGCCCGCCCGATGTGTGATCAGTTTCCGTAGGGACGTGCAACGGCGTATCCGCCATTTGTCTGCGCGTGACCGGTTTTCTGTAGGCGTGATTGTTCACGCCCATGCTTCCCGAAATCACACCATCGTTGGAACATCCGCTGTCACTGATCGGTTGATTGACCTCACCCCTCAATCTTTCAGGGGTAGGTATTTCATTTTTGATCTTTATCTGACCGTCGAAGGCAGGGACGCCCGACGGGGCGTCCGTCGGCATTACATATGGCAGGGAAGGGGTGAGGTTACGTCGTCGGCAGGTCATATAACTCGCCGAGATAGACCTTCTGCACGCGCTCGTTGCGGCTGATCTCACCCGGCGTGCCTTCCGCCAGAATACTGCCGAGATTCATCACCGTGATCTTGTCCGAGACGCTCATGACGACGTTCATGTTGTGTTCCACCAGCACGATGGTCTTGTTGCTCTCCTGGCGGATATGATCGATGGTCTGCATCAGCTCCGGCACCTGCTCCGATGCCATGCCCGCTGTCGGCTCGTCCAGCAGCAGCACCTGCGGATCAGCCGCCAGCAGCACCGCCAGTTCCAGCTTGCGCTTGCCGCCATGAGGCAGCACACTGGCCGGGACGCCTGCCAGATCGCGCAGGCCGACCAGCTCCAGAATCTCCATTGCACGCCGGATGTGCTGCGGATAGCGGCTTGCCAGCCGGAACATCTGAAAACGCTCCGGACTGTGGGCCTGTGCCGCCAGCCGGACATTTTCCAGCACGGTCAGATTAGGAAACAGGTTGGTGATCTGGTACGAGCGGCCAAGGCCAAGCCGTGCGCGGCGGTGCGGGGCCAGCACCGTAATATCCTGCCCACTAAAGATAATCCGCCCGCGTGTGGGTTTGTATTTCCCCGTCAGCAGATTAAAGAAGGTGGTTTTGCCCGCGCCATTGGGACCGATGATGGCATGTGTTGTGCCTTGCTCGATCACCATACTGGCGTCCTGCACGGCGATCAGTCCACCGAATTCCTTGCGAAGATGCTGGGTTTCCAGAATAGTTGACATCGAAACAGGCTTTCAGAAATATTTGTTGGGTTTATTCATTATCGGGCGGACAAGGGCCAGACGCATCCGGCCCCTGTTCGCTGTCTGGGCTTTGCAGGTTGAGCGATACGCGTTTCAGATGATTGAGCGTATCACCCAACAGGTTTAATGGTGATCGTTATTCCGTTTCTTCGGTTGCTTCAGCTTCATCTGTCGCGGCGCCATCTCCCTGTGCAGCGCTGATCTCTGCAAGGAATTCAGTGTCCAGCTCGCAGCGGTCCGCATAGGCTTCCGGCAGCAGACAGGGCGGCGCAGCATCCACCGCGCTGATCGTTTCCATCAGTTCAAGGAACTTGAATTCAGGATCATCGAGATTGTCGAGACGGGCGATGTACATCGGCAGCAGCGCCTGATGGTCACCGGGGCGGAGGTAGTAGGTTCCCTTCGGCCCGTCGAATGACAGACCTTCCAGCGCCGGGACGAGATCCGAGGGCAGGGTGCCGCCAGCAGAGGCTTCCACACCGGCGACGATGGCCTGCGCGGTGGCGAATGCACATTCCGTGAACAGGTCCGGATAGTCAACTTCGCCAGTGATCGGGTTGGCGAAGTATTCGATGTGCTTCTCGACCAGCCAGTCATTGGCGGCGGTTTCGGGGAAGCTGTAGTGATAGACGATCCACGACACGCTGCCGATGGTGCTGGGATCGCTCACGGCGACGATGTCATTCGAGTTGAAAGCGCCGACGACGTTCATCGCATCCAGCACGCCCAGTTCGGCGATCTGCTGGAACAGCGCAACCGAGGTGTCACCTGCCCAGATCGGCAGCATGGCATCTGCACCAGACGACAGCACCTGCTGAAGATACTGGGTGAAGTCGGTGGTTTCCAGCGGCGCGTAGATGGTTTCCTGAACGAAGTTCACGCCGTATGCGCCCAGTGTTGCTTCGAAGGACTCGGCAGAGGAACGGCCAAAGTCATAGTCAGCAGCCAGAATCACCCAGTCCTGACCCAGACCTTCGGTGGCAAAGGATGCCAGTGCGATGGCGTCCTGTGCGGTGTTACGGCAGGCGCGGAAGGTGTTCGGATTGAAGTTCTCGCCGGTGATGGCTGGTGATGCGCCGGGGGCGGCGAACAGCACCACATCATAATCCAGTGCCACCTGCTGCAGGCCGAGCGTCACGCCGGAGCTGGGTGCGCCGACCAGAATTTCGACGCCTTCCTGTTCGAGCAGTTCACGGGCCTGGCTGGAAGCGGTATCGGCATCGCTGCCATTGTCACGGATGACGATCTCGACCGGGCGGCCAGCAACAGTGACTTCGGCCAGCGCAGCGTCAATCGACTCATAATCACCGGGTTCAATCCCCACGGCGTACAGCAGGCCGAGCTTGAAACCGTATTCCAGTTCGTAACCGTAGATCGTCAGCGGACCGGATTTATCCGTCAGTAAACCGATTTTGAGCGGCGCGGCATCCTGTGCCTGCGCCACTCCCAGCCCGACGATGGTCATCGCCGCCAGGACCAGCAGTAAAGTTACCTTGCGGAGCATGAAGCCCTCCTTAAAAAAACGAACAAAACAAAATTTGTACTTCGATTACATCGCGGTCGGGATCGGGTTGACTGATCCCCCGCGTGAAATCACAGATTATTCAGGTGCTGCGGCGCCTTCCGGCGCGATGACGACCGCTTCACCTTCGACCACCACCACGCCGTCCTGATTGGTGCAGGTGGTCTTCAGGGTGGTGATGCGCTTGTCCTCACGGTAGGCCGTGACTTCGACTTCTGCCGTGATCTCGTCGTCGATGAACACCGGCGCTTTGAACTTCACGTTCTGCGACAGGTAAATCGTGCCGACACCGGGCAGATCGTTGCCGAGAATGGCCGAGATCAGGCTGGCGGTCAGCATCCCATGGGCGATGCGCTTGCCGAAACGGGTGTTTTTTGCATAGTCGTCGTCCAGGTGGACGGAGTTGGTATCGCCGGACGCCGCCGCAAACTGCCGGATGCGCTCGTCGGTGATTTTGCTTGTGCGGCTGAAACGGTCGCCAATCGTGATCGTCATAAGGTTGGTTATGCCTCTGCTTCTGTGGTTTCGCGGTTAACAAGCTGGCGTTTGAGGATCTTCCCGGCTGCCGAGATCGGCAGTTCGTCCACAAATTCGATCAGTTTCGGGACTTTGTACCCTGCAAGCTGATGATGCAGATGCGCCAGCAGTGCTTCGGTGGTGACATTGCTCTCCGCATGGGTGATGACAAATGCCTTGCCGACTTCGCCCCATTTCTCATGCGGGACGCCGACCACCGCGCACAGTTCGACGGCGGGATGCTGATACAGCACGGCTTCGATCTCGGCAGGGTAGATATTTTCCCCGCCGCTGATGAACATATCCTTCTTGCGATCCACGATGAAGTAATACTGGCCTTCATCGTACAGCGCCAGATCGCCGGTATGAAACCAGCCTTCATCGTCCACCGCTTCATCGGTGGCCGCCGGATCGTTGAAATAACCTGAACTGCGGGACGGGCCGCGCAGCACCAGCTCCCCGACCACACCGGGCGGCAGGGGGCGGTTGTTCTCATCGACCACCCGCGCATCCACAAAGAAGTTGGGCCGTCCGATGCTGCCTGCCTTGCGGATCGCATCTTCCGGGGCCAGCGCGAACATGCCCGGACCGAATTCGGACATGCCGAAGCCCTGCTTGAACTGCACGCCTTTTTCTTCCCGGAAGCGCTCGATCAGCTTGACCGGCAGCGGTGAGCCGCCGCTGGTGCAGAAGCGCAGATTGCTAAGGTCGGCAGTCGGCCAGTTGGGGGCCTGTGTCATCATCTGATAGGTGGTCGGCACACCGCAGTACACCGTCGCGGCGTAATCCTGCAAGAGATCCAGCACCTGTTCGGCATCGAAGCGGCGCGTCAGCACCACCGTCCCGCCCAGAATCAGCAGCGGTGTGGTGTAGACCAGCAGGCCGCCGGTATGGAACAGCGGGAAGGTGTTGACGGTCACATCACCATGATGCAGGTCATGGATAATCGTGTTGAGCGTATTCCATGCGATCATGCGGTGGCTGACCTGCGCGGCCTTCGGTGTGCCGGTGGTGCCGCCGGTGAAGATCAGGCAGGCGATGTCTTCTTCGGTTACGGTTTCGGTGATGACCGGGCGCAGCACCGAATCACTGAGCGTCTTTTCGAAGTCACGGCTGCCGGGGATGCCGCGCCCTTCCAGATGCACACAGTGGATGATACTGGTATCTTCCAGTGCGATCTGCTGCACGGCGTCCTTGAATTCGTCGGAGTAGATCAGCACCTTGGGCGTCGTCTGCTCGATGAGCGCCAGCAGTTCACGCGGGTGCAGCCGCCAGTTGAGCGCCACCATGACCGCGCCCAGCTTACCGCAGGCGAAGAAGGTGTCGAGATACTCAACGCCGTTATGCGCCAGAATCGCGACGCGGTCCCCTTTCTGGATGCCAGCGCCGTCCGCCAGCCAGTTTGCCAGCCGGTTGGCGCGGCTGTTCAGTTCGCTGTAGGTAAATGCGCGATGCGGGACCTTGCCAGCATCGACCACCGCCAGATCATCCGGGGAATACAGTGCGCGTTTGCCTAAATAATCGCCTACGTACATAACTTCTTGCCCTTTGTAGTCCAATGGGCGGCAGGAATGCCCCCCCTACATTTCTATCCGGGTAGGCGCAATGGACATGCTTTCTTCATTACGCCGATCATCTACTTCCGCCTTAGTTCCAGCGTCGTTGTGGACTTGATCTCGTTCAGCACCATATCGGTCTCAATCCGTTCGACACCCGGCAGCGTCATGACCACGCTTTCGATAAAGTGATCCAGCGCCTTGTGATTCGTCACCAGTACCTTGAGCATCAGGTCAAAGCTGCCGGTGGTGCGGTAGCATTCCAGCACCTGCGGCGCTGCACTGAGGATGCGCTGTGCTTCACAGAAATTTTCGCGGGATCGCGGCTGAATGCTGATGCGGATGAAGCCCATCACCTCATAACCGGCGGCCTCACGGTCGATCAGCGCGACGTACTGGCGGATGATGCCTTCGCGCTCCAGCCGTTTGATGCGGTTATGCACGGCAGGCTGAGACAGGTGAATTTTGCGTGCCAGATCTGCCACGCTCAGCCGCCCGTTGTGCTGAAGCTCCTCAAGGATGGCAAGGTCGAGTTGATCAAACCCAGCCTCAAGTAACATTTTTTTCATTCGGTCTTTTCAAACTTTTTCGCTGATTTTACTGATGGTGTGAGGTCCCGCATTAAACAGAAAAGAAAATACCGTGCGGCTCGGATGCTGTATTATTTTCTTTTGTGGAGCATTTCTTTTGTGAAACAGGTAACAAGCGGATATTTCCTCACGGACAATGACATGCAAGTATGCGATCTGTAGGGACAGCGCCCGCGCTGTCTGCGTGGTGTCGGCCATTCAGACCTGCTGTGGAGGATTTTTCTCCGTCTTCTTTCCTATCGACACAAACCACGATCTCCATGATATTGAAGAGTATCGTCAGGTCACGGAGGTTCGATGGCTTATTTTACTCGCTTCAGTGCAGGTCTGTGTCATAAAGTCCCGCTTATCCTTCTCTTGTTACTCTGTTTCAGCGTGACCAGTATCTCGGTCGGGCAGTCCGGCATGACACTCACCGTTGATTTCACCGCCGCACAGCATCCCATCAGCCCGCTGATCTATGGCATGAACTTCGCGGATCACGCGATGGCGTCAGCGCTGCAACTGCCGGTCAATCGGTGGGGCGGCAATGACCGCACCCGTTACAACTGGCAGATCGACACCAGCAATCAGGCCAGTGACTACTTTTACGAGAACATCCCACGGGATAACCCGAATCCGCAGAATCTGCCGCACGGCTCACTGGCGGACCGCTTTGTCGAGCAGAATATCAGCACCGGCACACAGACCTATCTGCTGATCCCGATGATCGGCTGGACGGCCAAATCGCGCAAAGGCCAGCCCTATGACTGCGGCTTCAGCGTGGCGAAATATGGCCCACAGTCAGAGGTCGATCCGTGGCAGCCGGACTGCGGCAACGGCATACGGCCTGATGGTATCACACTGGTGACCGGCAATGATCCGGCGGATACCAGCATCCCGATTGATCACACCTTCGTACAGGCGTGGATGCAGCACCTGATCGCCAGATACGGGAATGCGGCCAGCGGTGGTGTGAAGTATTACAATCTGGATAACGAGCCGTTCCTGTGGAACTCCACTCACCGCGACATCCACCCGCAGCCGCTGGGTTAT
>CAYNDH010000058.1:0-22497 GCA_964395665.1 uncultured Anaerolineaceae bacterium | reverse complement strand
ATTCTGCTGCTGGCCGCTGGCTGGCTGCTGTGGCGCTACCGTCGGGATGGGCTGCGAATGAGCCAGCCTGCGCTGATGTATTCGGACATCCGCCTGATGCATGGCCTGCCGGTTGGATGGCGGGTGCGCCTGCGTCATCTGCCGAATATCCTGCGGGCGGTGACGTGGCTGCTGCTGGTGATCGCGCTGGCACGTCCGCAGATTGGCAATGCCCGTGAACTGCTGCGCGGAGAAGGTATCGACATTGTGCTGGCACTCGATATTTCAGGCAGTATGGCCGCGCTCGACTTCCAGCCCGGTACACGTCTGGATGCGGCGCGTCGCGTGATCGCGGATTTCATCACAGGCCGTCAGTTCGACCGAATCGGGCTGGTGGTGTTCGCCCGCAGCGCCTATCAGCAGGCGCCGCTTACACTGGATTACGATGTGCTGACACGGCTGCTGGATCAGGTGAAGATCGTCAATGAGATTGTGGATGCCAATGGTCAGCCGGTCCTGCTGGATGGGACTGCGATTGGGCTTGGCATCGCTTCTGCCGGGACGATGCTGCGTGATAGTCAGGCGCCGGGCCGGGTGATTGTGCTGCTGACGGACGGTGATAATAACGCTGCCCTTGATCCACTGACTGCTGCGGACGCGGTGGCAGCGCTCGATATTCGCGTGTATACCATTGGCATGGGGACATCCGGTCAGGTGCCGATTCCGGATAACAGCGGCAATATCATTTACACCGAAAGTGATCTGGATGAGCCGACGCTTGAGGAGATCGCGGGGCGTACCGGCGGCCTGTACTTCCGGGCGGAAGACCCTGCTGCGCTTCAGTCAATTTACGATGCGATTGACCGGCTGGAACGTGTCCGCGTGGAGCGTCAGGTGTTCATCCCATGGCAGGATATCGCGTGGCCGCTGCTGATCGCGGCGCTGGCGCTGCTTGTGACAGAACGTGTGCTGCGCGAAACCGTGCTGCAAATGATCCCTTAACTGTAATGGCCGGATAATGTTCGAAAATACGCCTGCATTTCTTTTACTGCTGATTTTGCCGATGATGGCCGGGTTCTTTTTCTGGCGTGAGCGTATTCGCCAGCGGCGGCTGCGCCAGCTTGCGGAACCGTCAACGCTGGTCACACTGTCCGAGACCGATGACCGGTCGCGTTTCGCACGTTTCGCGCTGTGGCTGCTGACTCTGGCGGCGTTGATCGTCGCACTGGCACAGCCGGTCTTCGGTGTGGATGCTGAGGTGATCGAGACACGCGGGCTGGCGATTGTGGTCGTGCTTGATGTCAGCGCCAGCATGGATGCGCAGGATCTTGTGCCGAGCCGACTGGAACGCGCAAAACTGGCGATTCGTGATCTGTTCAGTGAGGCGGATGGTAATCTGTTCGGGCTTGTGCTGTTTGCCGGGGATGCCTTTGTGCAGGTCCCATTGACCAGTGATCTTGACTCCGCGCTGACGTTTGTGGATGCTGCCAGCACCCGTTCCGTCACGCGGCAGGGGACGGCGATTGATGATGCGCTGCGGCTGGCACTTGCCACATTTGATGAGCGCATCAGCAGTGCATCGATCATCGTTCTGATGACCGATGGAGAAAATCAGACGCACAATGACCCGGCAGCGGTGGCACAGATGGCAGCGGAGCGCGGAGCGACGGTCCATGTGCTGGGATTCGGGACAGAAGAGGGCGATGTGATCCCGATTATGGATGCTAATGGGCAGGTGGCGGAGTATCGCACGGATCGCGGCAATAATCTGGTGATCACGCGCCTGAACGAGCCGCTGCTCGAGGAAATCGCCGCCGCAGGGAATGGGCAGTATCAGCGGGTGAGTGAAAGCGGTGTGGAAGTGGTTAATCTACAGAATACGATTGCCGGGGTCGAAGCCGAACTGCTTGCCAGCCGCTATCAGACACGGCCTGTCCCACGTTTTGAAATCTTCGTCGCGCTGGCGCTGCTGCTGCTGACGCTGGAGATGCTGTCGGCCAGCCCTTACACGATGCGTTCACCGTTTCAAAGTCTACAGACCCGTCAGATGGGCCAGACCAGCCAAATGGATGCAGAAGTGGATGCCGCCTCATGAGACATTATATCCGTTTGCCCGTCATGACCTGCTTCCTGCTTGCCGTGCTGATGCTCTCTGCCTGTGCGCCGCATCCGGCGGAGCGCAATAACACGGCCAATGATCTCGTCGCACGGGCTGATTACGAATCCGCCGTGCAGTCCTATCAGGTGGCGCAGGTGCTGGCCCCGGATGCGCCGATTCCGTATTACAACGCGGGTGTTGCGCTGTCCGTCGCTGGCGATTATGAACTCGCGGTTCTGGCACTTGAAGAAGCACTCGAACAGGCGCTTGAACGGGGCGACGATGAGCTGATCAGGGAAGCCTATTATAATCTGGGGATCGTCTACTATGCCGACAGCCGGTTCTTCGATGCGGTTGAAGCGTTCAGACAGGCGCTGCTGCTGGACCCGACCGATGCTGAAACCCGCTATAACTACGAACTCGCGCTGATGTATGCTGTTTTGCCCACACCGGAGAATCAGGAGCAGCAGAGCCAGCCAGAAGAAAGTGAGAGCGATCAGAATGTCACCCCGACGCCGCAGCCCGGCGCATTTGACGGCCCGACACCCACACCGCCGCAGCAGGACAATCCCCCGGATGCCAGTCAGACTCCGGCGGGCGGCAGTGGTGATTTCTTCGAGGACACACCCTCAACACTCGTGCCACAGCAGCAGGGGCGGATGACCAAAGAAGAAGCGGAACGGCTGATGGATCTGATCGAGCAGGATCAGGAAGCCCTGAGCATTTACCTTAATCAGAGTGCTGATCCGCCCGGTGACCCGCTGGAGAACGACTGGTGATGTCGAACGAATCCAGCCGTTGGATCAGATCGGCGCTGGCCGTCCTGCATGTCGTGATGCTGCTGGCCTTGCTGACCGGGCCTGCACGCGGTCAGGATACGGCTGCTCCAGCCTTTCGCGTTGAGGCGTCTGTGGACCAGAGTGCGCCGTTTGTCGGACAGCAGGTGGTGCATTCCGTGCGCTTCTATGCCCAGCGGATGCCAGCCCGTGAGGATTACCTTTACATGGACCCGGATGGCGCGGGTTTGTGGCGTGGTGAGCAGTTCATCACCGACCGGCCTGCGGTGCTTGAAGGTGCGCAGTACACCATTCGCACGTATGAGACGCTGGTGTATCCGCTGCAACCCGGCCCGCTGACGATTTCGTCTGTACAATTGATCATCCCGCAGACAGTATTTTCGGACAGGGTGGAGCTGACCTCCAACTCGGTGAGCATTAACGTGCAGCCGCTGCCAGCCGGAGCGCCTGCCTCATTTACCGGCGGCGTGGGGCGCTTTCAGGTGGAAGCCCGGGCTGCGACCGCCGTGATCACCATCGGTCAGCCACTGACGCTGCGCTGGACGGTGACGGGTGACGGCAATCTGGCGCAGATCGGGCAGCCAGCGCTGATACTGCCGCCGGTGTGGCGTGCCTATGCTGATCCTGTGCCGACGACATTTACCACCCGTGGCGCTGGTGAACGCATCTTTGAATGGCGTCTGATTGCAGAGCAGGCAGGCACGCAGACGATCCCCGCACAGTCCTTTTCCTATTTCGATCCGGATGCCGTGCAGTATGTCATGCTTGATGTGCCGGAGATCATAATCGATGTGCTGCCGGATGCTGCGGGGCGGCGCGAACTGCCCTCTGCCAGTTCACGTGATGCGGGTGAGAAAAACCGTCCCGCAGTGCTGCCGCTGAAGCCCGTCATATCCCCGGCGGCTTCCAGGGGGCCGATACTGCCGTTATGGGTGTGGGCGGTGCCACCCATGGCTGTACTGATGACCATGGGTGGCCAGGTGTTTGTGCGAGAACGACAGGATCGCGAGCGAATGCGGCGGCAGAATCGCGCCCTGTCTTATGCCAAAGCGGGTTTGCAGGCGGCTGGACGGTCCAGCGGGCCGACGGTGTTTTCGCAGGTGATGGCGGTGATTGTGACCTATACGGCGGATATTTCGGATCGCGATGTGCGCGGGACGTTATACGCCGAAGTTGATGAGATCCTGTTCAGCAGAGAGATTCCCTCTGAACTGCGGGAAGCATTGGCGCTGTGCTGGCTGGAAGCTGAAGAGGGACGTTTTGCGCCTGCTGAAGTCGTCGGTGCGGTGGATGCAGGCCGATTGATCCGGCGGACAGCAGCGGTACTGGCTGCGATTGATGCCCAGTGGAAGCCCCTGCCAGATGAGGAGTATGAGGCAGAATGATCGCGATCAACCTCATTCGACTTCGCCGTTTGCAGTTCGTGATTCTCATGCTGGCCTCCATCCTGCTGATGCCTGTTCTGGCATTCGCGCAGCCACCCGATAACACAACCGCCGGTCTGAATGATGTCGTGCGGCTGGCTGAGGATGCTTATGCGGCTGGGGATTATCTATTGGCGGTCCAGCTTTTTGAAGAAGCGGCAGCACTGGCGCCGTCGTCCGCGCTGCGTGGTGTGCCACCTGAACTGTATTACAATCTCGCCAGTGCCTATTTTGAAACCGATGATCTCGGTATGGCGCTGGTCTATGCACTGCGCACACAGCATGAGATGCCGCGTGATCCGGAGCTGGCGCGGATGCTGGCGCTGATTCGGGCGCTGCGCGTCGATGTGTTAGGGGATGAGACCGCCCCAATTGACATGATCGCCGCTTCAACCCGTGGAGTGATGACGCGGCGGGAACTCGCGCTGATGACGTTTGTCCTGTGGGCGGTGTTCTTTGCACTGCTGCTCGTCCGTTTAATGCGTCCGCGCACCCGTCAGTCCCGCTCGTGGATGATTGCTGTCGTGGTATCAGGGGCCGTGATGAGCCTGGCGCTGGTGCTGCTGTTCAGCCGCATGTATGTGGATGCGGGCCGTCCGGCAGCAGTGGTGACCGCCTTCACATCCCATGCGCTGAGTGGTCCGGGTGAGGATTACATTCGGCTGTTCATGCTGTATAACGCCGCTGAGGGCCGTGTGCTGGATATACAGGACGAATACGTGCGCCTGCTGCTGCCTGATGGCCGTCAGGGCTGGATTCCGGCTGAAGACCTGACAGAGTTATAGGTAAAACAGAAAAGCTCCCCGTAAGAGAGGAGCTTTTGAATCACAGCGTATTTTAGTCTGGCTAATTGCGCAGCATATCCGGGATGCGTTCCGGATTGTCTGCCACACGGACGCCGGCTGCGCTGAGTGCGTTCATCTTGTCTTCGGCAGAGCCTTCGCCGCCTTCGACAATCGCACCGGCATGTCCCATACGGGTTCCGGGCGGGGCGCTGCGGCCTGCGATGAACGCCGCGACTGGCTTGGTCATCTTCTGTTTGATGTAATCTGCCGCATCGATCTCCGCACGGCCACCAATCTCACCAATCAGCACGACTTTTTCGGTCTTCGGGTCATTTTCAAACATCTCAAGGATCTCGATGAAATTCGTCCCCGGAACCGGATCACCGCCGATGCCGACGCAGGTGGACTGTCCCATACCGGCTTCGGTCAGCGCATTGATCACTTCATAGGTCAGCGTGCCGCTTTTGGAGACGACGCCGACATTGCCCGGCTTTGCGACATAGCCGGGGATGATGCCGATCTTGGCTTCACCCGGAGTCAGCAGTCCGGGGCAGTTCGGTCCAATCAGACGGGTCGGCTTGTGCTCAAGATACTGCTTGATCTTCATCATCTCCATGACCGGAACCGGGTCGGTGATGCAGACCACCAGCGGGATGGCGGCGTCAATCGCCTCGTACATGGCATCCGCCGCGCCTGCGCCGGGGACGTAGATAATGCTGCAATTCGCGCCGGTGGCTTCAACAGCCTTCTGCACGGTATCGAAGACTGGCACGCCTTCGGCCCATTCGCCGCCTTTACCGGCACGCACACCGCCGACAACCTGTGTGCCGTAATCGATCATCAGCCGCGTCTGGAAGCGGCCTTCGCGTCCGGTGATGCCCTGGACGATGACTTTGGTATTTTTATCTGCAAGAATCGCCATGTCTAGTTTGCTCCTTTGGCGGCTTCAACGGCCTTCTGAGCCGCTTCCGTGAGTGTTGCTGCGGTGATCACGCGGGGCAGGTTGGCCTGTTCGAGGATTTCACGGCCTTCCTTCGCATTCGTCCCAACGAGGCGGATGACGAGCGGCACATCCGGCTTGACTTCTTCATAAGCCTGAAGCAGACCACGTGCGACCTCATCACCACGGGTGATGCCACCGAAGATGTTGAACAGCACGGCTTTCACATTTTTGTCGGAAAGGATGATACGCAGCGCCGCCGCCACGCGATCGGCCTTTGCGCCGCCGCCGATGTCGAGGAAGTTGGCCGGGCCGATGTCATCACCGCCGTACAGCTTGGTCATGTCCATGGTGGTCATCGCCAGTCCTGCACCATTGACCATGCAGCCGATCTGCCCATTCAGCTTGACATAGCTGATACCGGCTTCGCGGGCCTGTGTCTCGGACGGATCTTCGGCGGTGGTATCACGCATCGCTGCCAGATCGGCATGGCGGAACAGGGCGTTATCGTCGATCACCATTTTGCCGTCCAGCGCCAGCAGCTTGTTATCACCAGTGATCACCAGCGGATTGATTTCGGCCAGTGTCGCATCACTGTTTTTGTATACTTCGTAAAGCTGCATGGCGATGTCGCTGAAGGCCTGCCAGTGTTCGCGGGGCAGGTTCATCTCACCAGCGGCCTGCATGGTCTGATACAGGTGCAGACCCATGATCGGGTCAATCGCAATCTTGATGATTGCATCCGGGTTCTCGTGCGCCACAACTTCGATTTCAACGCCGCCTTCAGATGATGTGATCAGCACCGGTTTGCCGCTGGTGCGGTCATTGGTGATGCCGAGATAGATCTCTTTTGCGATGTCGGCGGCGGGATCGACCAATACCTTATGCACGGTCAGGCCCTTGATCTCCATACCGAGGATTTTGCTGGCCGCATCGCGGGCGTCTTCCGCTGTTTTGGCAACCTTGACGCCGCCCGCCTTACCGCGTCCGCCAGCCAGTACCTGCGCCTTGACGACGACCGGTGCGCCCAACTCCTGAGCGATGGCATATACTTCGTCTGCGGTTGTGGCGACCTTGCCCTGCGGGACCGGGATGCCAAACTCGCCGAAGCGTGTTTTGGATTGATGCTCATGTAAATTCAAAGGAACAGCCTCCATTCTTCCATAAAAAAGCCCGATAACTGCACTGGGTATCTACGATAGTGCATACGGGCGTTACATTAATGACAGAGTATACAGCATGGGAATGCGAATAGGATACGGTCTGAGTGCGGGGCGGGGCCATTTTATCGAGATGGACTGCCCCGCATCACGCTCAGATAATCTCGATGGTCTGCTTCATGATAATCGCTTCCGGGTAGGAACGTTCCACCCATGCCAGCACATTGTCAATGGACTGTTGGGCGTGGCGGGTGGAATTGCTCACGACGGCAATCCCGATGATCGCCGTCTGCCAGCGATCCTGCTCGTCGATCTCCGCTGCGGAGACGTTGAAGTTGTTCCGCAGGCGGGCCAGCATGGATTTCAGGACGCTGCGTTTGTCTTTGAGTGAAGCGGCCTCTGGCAGGTGAAACTCCAGCGTGCAGACGCCAAGGATAGGATGGTTGGGCATAAGTTGTGATGTATCGCCAGCTACATCAGGATTACGGCGATCAAGGGACGTTGGTAACACGTTTTCGTATTCTAACACTCTGATGCCCGTCTGTCGCTGCTGTAGTTGTCTGGTGCAGTGATCTGCTGAATTTGCTCACCAGATTCAAAGCCCCGCGTTCGCCGTAAAGTTGTATGTTTGGCACAAAACAGTATACTTAACCGCATTGAGACAGCTTCAAAACTGAGTGAGGCGACGTATGCGTAAACTGATCTGCCTTATCCTGTCATTATTTGCTGTTATGCTCCTGAGCCTGCCAATACTGGCGCAGGATGATGAAAATGCCAATCTGCTGGTAAACCCCGGTTTCGAAGAGCATTATGTCGTGCAGGAAGGCATTCTGCCCAGACTGGTTGCAGAAGGCTGGACGGCATGGAATCTGGAACCGGAGACCACCCAGCCCGAATACACGCTCGCCACGGCTGCCAACAGTGACCGTGTGCTTGAAGGGGAAGAAGCACAGCGCTATTTCTCGTTCTTCTCGCCGCATATCGCCGGAGTCTATCAGGTGGTCAGTGGTCTGACACCGGGTGAGACCGTCACCTTCAGCATCTATGCCTATACCTTTTCCTCAAATGATGCAGAAGCCATCGACACAAGTGATGTGCCATGTGCTGTCACTGTTGAAGTGGGGATTGATCCCACCGGCGGCGAAGACCCCGAGAGCGACGCGATCGTGTGGTCAGCGCCGGTGGAAAGCTGCGATGTCTACGAGCAGCACAGCATCAGCGCCGCCCCGGATGCGGATAGCGCGACCGTTTTTGTACGTACCAATGCCTCAATAGGCCGTCTGACGACCGAAGTCTATCTGGATGAGGCATCGCTGACCGTCGGTGAGGGAGTCGCTGCGACTGATGAACCCGCCGCGACAGATGAATTTGTTGTGACCGATGAGGTCGTTATGACCGAGGAAGTCGCCCCGACGGATGAGTTGGTGGTGACCGATGAGGTCGTCGTGACCGAGGAAGCGTCTCCCACCTTTGAGATCGTTACCGCTGAAGTGACGCTGGAAGTGATTTTCACCGAAGCGCCGACGCTCGACACCGTCGTTGTGACAGATGTCGTCGTCGAGCCGACGCTGGACATGCTCACCGTTGAAGTGACGCCCGATGAAATCTTTACCGAAGTGCCGACACTCTCGCCGGTGACAGAAGAACCGACGGTGGATGCCGGTGTGATCGCCAGCGCAACCGTTGATGCACCGTCTGAACCGACGCTTGAACCGACGCTCGATCTGCCCACTGTGGAACCCACACCGGCCAATCCAACTGATTTCCCGACGGTGACACCCGTTGAAGAGATCGCGGCGACCGCGACCGAAGCACTGCCGACGGAAATCCCGGCCACGCCAACCGAGAATATTCAGGCGACCGAGACCACCGAAGCCGTGCTTCAGCAGTTGGTTGAAGAATATCCCGGACGGGTTGAACATGTCGTGAGCTTTGGCGAGTCGGTTTACATCATCGCCAATCTGTACGGCAGCAGCGTCCCGGCGATTATCGAAGCCAACGGCCTGAACGAAAACGCCCTGATCTTTGTCGGTCAGCGGCTGATTGTTCCGGTGAAAGTCCCGCCAGCGGCGACGATCGCGCCGACCGATGTGCTGCCGACGCCGATCCCGCTGACACCGACCGCAACCATTACGCCTGTTCCGGCAGATGTGACGGATGGCAGTGTATATATCGTCCAGCCGGGGGATACCCTTTTCCTGATCGCCCGCCGCTTTAATACCACTGTGGCGACCCTGGCGCAGATGAACGGGATTGTGAACATCAACAGCATTCTGGTGGGCCAGCGGCTGACTCTGCCGACGGATTCAATCGCACTGACGCCGACCGCCGCTCCGGTGACGCCGACGCCGGTCAGCGAAATCATCCGCTATGTGGTGCAGCCGGGGGACTCGCTGTTCCGCCTGTCGTTGATTTACAACGTGCCGATCCAGAAGATCGCTGAGGCGAATGAGATCGCGAATATCCATCGCATTTTTGTCGGGCAGGTTCTCAATATCCCGCAGCCTGTAAAATGAGCGGGATTGATGCGAAAAAGCATCCCTGGCGGGTGCTGCGGAAGGCCGAGACTGGCGAAGTCCTGATCCCGCGCACCCGACTGTGCATCAGTTTCTGGTGTCACTTCAAGGGGCTTCAGTTTGTGCGTTCACTGCCAGATGATCAGGCGCTGCTGTTTGTGACTGGTTCGGAAGGGCGGACACATACCGCCATCCACATGCTGTTCATGTTTATCGATATTGCCGTGATCTGGCTGGATGCATCAGGGCGCGTGGTCGATAAGAAACTGGCGAAACCGTGGCGTCTCTCATATGTGCCCGCTGCCCCCGCGCAGTATTATCTGGAAGCCAATGTCGAACTGCTGGACCGTGTGCAGATCGGTGATCATCTCCGGTTTGACGAACCGGCGACTCCCGCGCCATAATAGTTTCCATTCGGTTTTTACCGGGGCGATCTTCTTCAGAGATCGCCTCTTTGTATGTCAGGTCATCAGGTTATTGTCATGAAACGGCGCTCTGTCTCGCTTATCTCGCTCACCTTGCTCCTGCTTATCGGACTCGTGCTGCCTCTGCCCGCGTCGGTGATTGCCCAGCAGATTGATGCTGATCCGCCAATATCCGATCCGGCAGATCAACCCGGTGTGACGCTGCATGTCGTCCAGCGGGGCGAGAATCTCTATCGGATTGCGATTAAATACGGGCTGACCATCGAAGAGCTGGCCCGTTTCAACAATCTGGTGAATCCTAACAACCTGAAAGTCGGTGAACGGCTGCTGATCCCGCTGGAACCCGTGCCGGAGATCCAACCACCGACCGAGCATATTGTGCAGCCGGGTGAAACACTCAAAATCATCGGTGATTTTTATGGCGTAGAGCTTCAGAGGCTGGTGCAGCTTAACGGCATCACCAATCCGAATATGCTGTATGTCGGGCAGGTGCTGACGATTGTCCCGGAGACAGAAGTCATGCCCGATGCTGATGCGCAATCAGAAGGATCGCTTGCGATTCCCGATGAACTGCCATCTGCTGAAGACACGCAGTCTGATACGGGTACGACAGGCGCAAGTGGTGAGGATGCTTCAGCAGCACCTGAAGAACCCACCGTGCCGGATGCCGCATCGGATACGGCGGTGATGACCACCAACGGCGTGACCACCAGCGGCTTGCAGCATGTGATCCAGCGCGGGGAGACGCTGTTCACAATCGCCACGCGCTACGGCGTCAGCATGGCATCTTTGCAGGAAGCCAATGAAATCGCGGATGCGTCGCGCATACTGGCGGGGCAGGTGCTGATTATCCCCGGCACGCAGCCAATTGAGAGTATTGTCAGCCTGCCGCCTGCGCTGGCTTCACTGGATGTCACGCCCATGGTGCTGGCACAGGGTAAGACAGGGCGCATTCGACTGACGACACGTTCCGCCGCGACGATCAGTGCTACTTTTCTGGACAGAGCGGTCCCGGTTGTGGATGATACCGGCGGCGCGGTGTCCTTCCTGTTGTGGCTGGCGATCCCGGTTGAAACAGCACCGGGTATTTATCCTTTTAACCTTGAAGTGGCTGAATCGGATGGCACGGTAACGCCGTTCCCATTCAATATTCAGGTAGAACAGGGGAATTATGGCGCGGTGCGTGTCACACTGCCAACTGATAAGGTCGAACTGCTGTCACAGGCGGTAGAGGATAACGAAAATTCGATCCTCAGGTCGCTTGCCATCCGTTCGAACCCGGAACGCTATTTCGATGGCCCGATGGGGCTTCCCGCTGCCGCCGCGATGAATGCGCCGTTCGGCACGCTGCGCTCCTACAACGGCGGCGCATTTGACAGCTATCATATGGGATCAGATTTCGCTGGTGCGCCGGGTAGTTCGGTGCTGGCCGCTGCCTCCGGACGGGTGGTACTGGCTGATAATCTCTATGTCCGTGGGACTGCGCTCATGCTGGATCACGGCTGGGGTGTCTATACCGTGTATGGGCATATGAGCCAGCGTACTGTCAATCTGGGTGACTTTGTGCAGGCGGGTCAGGTGATCGGCCTTGTCGGGACGACAGGCCGCTCGACTGGCGCACACCTGCACTGGGAAGTCTGGGTCGATGGTACGCCGGTCGATCCTATGCAGTGGGTATATCAGGCGTTTCCGTAGAGGCGCCTGACTCGCTGTCGGTTTCCTGAATCTGACGAGCTTCTTCTGCCGTTGCGCCGTAAAGTGCAGCGTCTTCTTCTTTTTCCGCAGCTTTGCTGATGTCCTCTTCAAAGGCTTCAGATGTTTTCTCGGCCTGTTCGTCGCTGCTCAGCGGCCTGACTTCGACCTTCTCGGCGGTTTCAGGTGTCGGGGCGCGCTTTTCGGCATCGTCGATCTGGACAGCGCGTTCACGCACCAGTTGTTCAACCCGGGCCATGGCTGACCGGGCGAAGCGCACCTGAAGGCCGCGTCCAAATAGCTGGAAGCCGATGCGATAAAAGATGTTCGGTATTTGCGTTATCCGGGAATAGGAATTGATGCGGAACTCCACCTCACCACTTTCGAGAAATTTCCATACGCTGAACGTGATTTCGCCCATCTCGAAGTGGCCTTCAAGCGTGCGGTAGCTCCAGCCCCAGACCTGCGCCTGACCTTTACCTTCCTCTTCGCGGATCTCCTCAATGACGCTGCCGACCTTGACGCCGAAATAAAATGTGAAAAACAGGAAATGCGCCTGAAGCACCATGACCCGTTTTTCGAGTGGTGTATCTGGCACAAAAATGCCGCTGATCAGGCTGGGATCAGGGAATTCATAATTGCGAATGATCGCCTGTGCGGTTTCCCATGATCCATTTGGGACCGGTTCCCCCGGCGGTTCTGCCGGAAGCTGATGGATATACGAGTCAATGCGCCAGCCGTTGGATTCAGTGAAGCTCTCGTGTGCATCGATGTCGTAGTTATATTTTGTCTCTTCAAAGGCCTGAATGCGGCTGCGGTGGCTGTACCATCCGGGAAGGGGCTGGCGGAGCGTACCGACTTTTTCACCTTCAAACGGTGTGCGCTGCGTGATGACCTGTAAGCGGCCAAACTGTTCGCCGCCGCTGGCATCAACGACACGCCGACAGAAATCACGCCACATATTGCCCTGTGCATTCTGGGCGACTTCAGTGAAATCGTAGGCAAATTCCACCAGTCGATCTTTGGACCGTGCCCATGACAGGATCTGAAAGCGCAGCGTGTCCTCAAGCGACGGATGCGGGATCACGCGGAAGTGAATCTGCCCCGCTTCCAGATGACCTTCCAGCGTGACGAATGAAAATGAGGTTGGGCTGATGTCTACGGTGCGGACTGGGCCATTCCATGGGCCGGTGATATGGATGAAATACTCATCCCCGATCTCGAATCGCTCCGGATCACCTTTGGTCTTTTCGAAGTAGGCCATCAGCGTCGGTGTGAACTGATTGATGTCGGCCTTGATCGCCTCTGACAGTGCTTCTGCATCCAACTTTGGATTCAGAATATCGACAGAGTACCGCCGGTGAAACAGCGCACCCGTGCCATCGACAATGCGCTGCACATCCGGGCCGCAGTCGAGATTATCCGGAAGAATGGGCTGCTCGATATCTTCCATATTGACGATGTCAATGACGACGAATTGTGTATCATGGCGCTCGTGACGCCACCATGCATACAACCCTGCCGCGCCGATCCCCGCTGCTGCCGTGCCAATCAGGGCTAATATCTGGTTGGATGGTCGCTTTTCACCTGCCATAGAATGTGCCTTTTATCCGCCTGGGATTGGGTTACGCTATCATTCTAACGGCGCTTCGCTTTATCCCCGTTTTTCGATAGCAAACTCTAAGGTAAAAAAAGAACGGACATCAGATGATGCCCGCTCCGGATAGTGGCAGGTAGGTTGAATGCCGAACTTATTCGCTGCCGTACTGCGCGTCGTCCAGCACCTCAAAGTCGGTGAACAGGAAGTGATCGTGATAGTAATGAATCCACAGGAAGGACAGAATCGCGGTGTAGTATGCGACATCGAAGCGCCAGTTGGTCAGGATGTTGGGACTGCTGACATCAATGTAACCCGGCGTGATCAGATGCGCGATGAAGAAGACCACCGCGAACACCAGCGCCGAACCAAGCAGCATGATGGTGCTAAGCAGGTACAGCCCGCGTGAATCCTCACCCTTGCTGAAGCGCGACACCAGCGGTGCAGACTTCTGTAGTGTGGAATAGCGATCCTTGATCTTGATGATGTAGAAGGTGATCGCCAGATACTGGAAGGAATGCCATGTGTTGAGGCCCTGGAAAGCGGTATCCAGATTCGGCAGCATGGGCATACTGAAGGCGATGATGATGGTGAATACCATGAACAGCGTCTTGGGGGTATTCAGCAGGCCCTGACGGTATTCATTGACCGACTTGACGACATAGGCGAGCACGGCAAGCCCGAAGACGGCAGCCATCGCATAGAAGAACCACGCCTGCTGGAAGAAATCCGGGATGACGCGGGTCAGGTCATTCGCGCCGATGTCGAATGAACCCTGGCTGATTTTATAAGCCGCCATCGGGAACAGGCAGGTCAGGATCACGGCATAGTCAATGCCACGCGCCTGAAGGGACACGGCGCTGTTCTTGCGCACGTAATTGTGTTCCTTGTGGTTATAAAGTTCAACGATATAGGTCACCTGATGCAGCACATGCAGCGCTGCCCAGAAGAAGAAGACCGTCAGCAGCAGCGTCAGATTCAGGAACGCCAGCGAGACGACCACGATCGGAATGATAATCGACGAGCGCAGCAGCATTGGATAACGTGTCTTGAAGTTGTCATCCAGCCCCGTCCGCAGGAAGGTGGACATCATGTGCGGCCCACCGACGGCCACAGCCACAAAGGCATTGACCATGTTACGGGCGGCATCATCCGGGATACCGAAGCTGTCACGCGTGAACAGATAAACAAGATAGGGGAGCGGGACGACGATCACGCTCATGATGATGTAGAGCAAATCCCAGCGGCGATTGCGCAGCCAGAGGCTGGAACGGTCAATCGTCGCCATCGACTGGCCTTCTGTTTGTACACTACGAGCAGCTACAGCCATTCATGTATCTCCTTGAAATCCTACCAGTTACAATAATATTGCACGGGTACGGGGACTTATCCGCCGTTAACCTGCCTGTAGAGTATAACCCTTTGATCTAGAAAGCGTCACGATACCAATTGACCAAATGCCGACAGTGGATAGCCATGGTGGGTCATAAAGGCGCTTTCTACCGAAATCAGAGTGTGCCGGAAGCGGTGTTTAAGATTTCGGGCCGCCCGGGGATATTGTGATGCTGACGGCAGCGGGCTTCGTATGATTCCTGCGCACCGACCATAATAATCGGGTCATCATAGCGTGCAGGCAGTCCGTTGACCAGCCGCTGTGACCGGCAGGCTGACTCCCCGCATACGACACAGATGGCGCGCAGTTTCGTCACTTCTTCGGCAATCGCAAGCAGCTTCGGCATGACACCGAATGGCTCTGCACGGAAATCGAGATCAAGCCCGGCGACGATCACCCGCAGGCCGCGATTTGCCAGATGCTCCACCACATCCAGCAGGCCGGTATCGAAGAACTGGGCCTCATCAATGGCGATGACGGTCGTATCGGGTTTGGTGTTACTGATAATATCAGCAGATCCTCCGACGACCTGTGCGGCCACATTTTCACCGTTGTGACTGGTGACCCGTTCCATCGCATAACGATTGTCGATTTCCGGCTTGAAAACCTGTACGGTCTGGCGGGCGATGACGGCGCGCCGTACACGCCGGATGAGTTCTTCGGTCTTGCCGCAGAACATGCTTCCACAGATCACTTCGATGTGTCCGGAGTGATGAATCATTGTTGTGCCTTTTCAATGCAGGGGGCCATCAGAAACTGTCGAGCGAGCTGCGACTGTTGAGCAGCTGCGATTGCTGAGGGTTCACAAGTATCAGAAAAAGTAAAAAATCTGTCATGGCTGGAACTGAAAAGAATAAAAATGAGGCGAGCAATGATAGGCTGCCCGCCTCATTCTGAGCGTACTCAATATCAGGTTATTCGGCTGTTTCGGCTTCTGGGACGTCGTAGCCACGGGTGCGCAGCATCTTCTTGATGTCTGCAACGACCTTGCGGCCAATGCCCGGCAGTTCCAGCAGGCTGTCTTCGCCTTCGTCGAGCTTGTTCAGGAAGTCCTGAACGACAACGACACCGTTTTCGGAGAAGATGTTGACAAAGCGCTTGTTCAGCCCAAGCTCTTCCAGTGAGAGATCCAGCGGAGTCTTGGCGGCTTCACGGGCTTCGGCTTCAGCAAGGCGGTTTTCGCGGACCTGCATACGCTTCATGAAGCGATCAACCTGGCCTTCGGTGTCCACAATGCGCTGTTCACCAGTATAGAAGGGATGGCAGGCCGAGCAGATGTCGGTGCGCAGTTCCGGCTGGGTTGCGCCGGTCGTCCATGTGTTCCCACAGGCGCAGACGACATTCGCGTCCGGAAACCATGTAGGATGAAGATCTGTCTTTGGCATTGCGGGTGTGCTCCTCGTAAGTTTGCGTCACGGCTCTTGAGGGAGAGTGGCGTGACGACTAGACGATTGTCCGGGTAGGGGATTACAGTGCTGCCGGTTTAGTCACCGGCAGCATTTGATGCCTGAGTATTGTGTGTATTGGGGTTTTCGGCGTAGATGCTGACCTGCTTCTGGCCGCCGCGCCCGGGCTTGGGTTCGAACACCACATAGCCTTCAGCCTTGGCGAACAGGGTATGGTCACGGCCCAGACCGACGTTCAGACCGGGGTGGAACTTGGTCCCGCGCTGACGCACGATGATATTGCCGGGGATGACATACTGACCACCGAACATCTTGACTCCGAGACGCTGTGAATTACTATCGCGACCGTTGCGGCTGGAACCGCCGCCTTTCTTGTGTGCCATTGTGTGATTCCTTTCCTACACTTATGAACTTACTTAAGCGTTGATGCTGTCAACACGCAGGCGGGTGTAATACTGACGATGCCCCCGCTTGCGACGGTAATTCGTGCGCTGGCGGTATTTGAACACAATGACCTTCTTGGCACGGAACTGATCCACGACTGTCACACCGACCGACGCACCTTCGACGAGCGGCTGACCGATCACTGTACTATCATCATTGCCGACCAGCAGCACATCTTCGATGTTGAACTGGTGATCGACTTCGAAGGGCAGCCGCTCTACGTCGATGGTCCTACCGACCTCGGCGCGATACTGGCGACCTCCCGAACGGAAAACTGCATACATGATTTTTCTCCAATCTTCGCTTGTTTCCACTGCCGTACCTGTTCATTGAGGTCTGATAGCAAGCACGCGGGGAAAATTGGTTCTGTCTGATGAGCGTAAAAATGCCCCGATACCGGGGCAATGCTTCAGTATTATAGCGATAGATGCCGTGCAGCGTCAACGGTGAAGCTCACATAAAGCGCACATGAGTCTGACGCATATCGCGGATCAGGCTTCGGCACTGCGGACTTAGGAGCCGACCTTGAACTGCCACACGTCACTTTTGACTTTTCCTTCATCGTTAATCGCCTTGACCAGCCAGCGGTAATTCTGGCCGATGGTGAGCTGAAGGCCAAAGTCACGGGTGTTTAAGCTGCATATCCCTCCCTGACATGCGCTGCTGTCGAGATCCTGTTTCAGCAGCTTATTGTTCTCAAAGTCCTTGACAACCAGCTTGTAGCGCGATGCCAGCGGTACGGCTGACCATGCGAGCATGGGGGAAGACTGGTCGATGGTGCTGTTATTTGAAGGTGCAGACAGCGCCGCCTTGCCGGGTATCTGTGT
This sequence comes from uncultured Anaerolineaceae bacterium, assembly GCA_964395665.1. Lineage (GTDB taxonomy): Bacteria > Chloroflexota > Anaerolineae > Aggregatilineales > Phototrophicaceae > JAEZAF01. The sequence continues at coordinate 5,014 of CAYNDH010000058.1, read as the reverse complement.
AAAGAAGTTCTGCCAGTCGGATTTGTTCTTTCCGACGGATGTGACGGCGACCACCTGCCACCTGAGCTGTTCCTTGTTCGGCAGCGGGGGATTGAGGCTGATGATCGTGCTGCACTTGCCACCGGAACAGGGGAAATTCTGTGGTCGGAAGACCTGTTTGGCGCGATACTCTGTGCTGACACCCCGGAATTTGACCTTGTACTTAACGGTGCCGTTCACGTTCCCCCATTCAAAGACCTGCTGAGCACTGTGGACGGCCTGGCCTTCGGCTGGCTGATACAGCGGCACGGTCTGCGGGTCAGGGGTAACTTCCGTTGCAGGGGGTGCACAGTTGTAGCTGATGTCGGCGATATAGGTTTTCGTCTGTGGGACATCCCAGTGAGCGCCGCCCCCTGTGACAAAAAGCTGATTCCCGAGTACAGCGGCAACCGGTGCGATCAGATCGACTGGCAGTTCGCGTAATTCATACCAGTCTTCCTTCAGGCTGTCATAGACGGTCACTTCGCTGAGGCGTCCCTGTCCGGGGATCTGGTTGTTGCGACCGCCGACGATAATGGCGCGTGGGCCAAGTTGAGTTGTCCCCGGCTCGAAATGGGAGCGGTTAAAGGGCAGATCCTTGCCACGTGTCCAGGTTTGTGTGGCCGAGTCATAGATGTGCATCAGCTTCAGGTCAACCGGGTCGCGGTCATGGAAATACTGACCGCCTATCGCATACAGGCGCCCTTTGATCGAGATCCCGCTCAAATGGTTGCGCGGATTCGGCAGACCAGGCAGGGATTTCCACCCGGCATTGACGTTATCGAGATTAAGCGCCCAATGATCAGGCATACTGGTGTCGCGGTCATTGATCAGGCCGCCGCCGAAATGCAGCGAACGCCCGACACGGACCAGAAAGCCGCCAGCGCGCTTCTCCGGCAGTTTAGGCCCTTGAGTCCACGTATCCGATACTGTGTCATAACGCCACACGGCATCGGTGGTAGGGCCGGGATGCTTGCCGGTAAATCCGCCTGCAAACCAGACATACTGACCATCGACGGCGGCCTGTATGTGGGATGCTGCGAATGGCATCTCCTGACGGGGATTGGCTATGGTCTCCCAGATCCCGCTTGTCGGGTTGTAGACATCCACAACCTTGCTGGTGGTAAGGCTGTTCGTGTCAAAGCCGGAAAAAACGTAGAGCTTGTCATGCACCACGGCGGTACCAGCTTCCAGATGCTTATTCGGGATCTCCGGCCCACTGCGCCATTGGCTCAGGACGACGAGACATGCGTCGTTATTATTCTGTGCCATGGAGAACTGAACCGGCAGCAGGGCCACTAAAGCCACGAGTAACAGGCTGCTGAAGAAGGCAATCAGAATTGGAAATTTCAGTTTCATCATCACTCAGTCAGGTCTTCAGAATCGGATAAGGGAAAGTAGGATGCAGGTCATATAACGAAGTGATATAGCAGTATAGCTTTCAGCATCATTCTATAGATTCAACAGGATTGCAAGATGACCAAAGAGGGGAATAACAAAACTGTCATTTCCCTCTCATCAACCTTATCTGATGCTCTGGGCATTTGATGGCATGCAGATTCATAGCAAATGATCAGCGGGTTAGCAGCGCCTCACCGTGATACTGATCTGCATCGTGCCGCCGGGTGTCCCTGTACCATTCGATTTGCTGTAAGGTGTGACCAGCAGAACATGCTGTCCGTTGTGTATGGACCATGGGAAGTAATCCGACCCGCTGTTGTTGGCAATCGAATAGGGCGCTCCGTTTTCAACCTTGTAGCGTGGGTTGGCGTTCAGCCCGAAAATGACACTACCCACATTCCACGGTGTGGTCTCCGCCCGGATGCTGATTTTATTGGTCCCGATGGCGGCACAGTCAATCACGGCATTATCGCCAAGTACCATGATGTCCTTATCGGTCTGGGCATTGATCAGTACCAGCTTTTTGACCGTCTGTGCCGGGGTGGGAGTCGGTGGGATTGAGGTTGCGGTCGCCGTCAGTGTGGCGGTCGCGGTAAATGTCGAAGTCGGTGCGGCGGTGTTCGTGGTGGTTGGCTGACCGTCGGATAACTTTTCGGTAGCGTGCGCTGTGACGGTTGGTGGGATTGAGGTTGGCACGGTTGTAAAGGTCGATGTCGGCGGTATAGGTGTTGACATACTGGTCGCAGTTCCAGCCTGTGAGCCAGCCTGTACGATGGTAAAGGACAGTGTCAGGGCGTTGCCGGGAGTCCCGTTTCCGTTGGTCAATGTATAGGGGACAACGGTCAGATGCTGCTGGCCGAGTGTGTAGTTCCAGGGATCATAGCTCGAACTGCTGTTATGCGCGATGGCGTAAGGCGCTTCACTCTCAACCCGGTAGCGCTGGATGCCGTTCAGATGGAAGACGACGCTGCCGACCTTGCCGGGGCTGGTATTGGCGCGGATGCTGATCTGTGAGGTGCCAGGCTGCGAAAGATCAATGACATCACCATTCTGGAGTGTACGGATATCCTGCTCGGTGGCTGCATTGATCAATGTCAGGCTGATCACACTCTGTCCGGTTGAACTTAAGGTCGCTGTTGGCGGGATTGGCGTGCTGGTTTTCGGCACCTGATCGGTGGGTGAGGTGTCTGTCAGTGCTGCTGTCACCGGGATGGTGGGGGATGCCTCTGCGGTCTTGAGAGGTGTTGGCGTTGCCTCTCCGTCGCAGTTGCTGAGAGTCACGGTGCTGGTGTACATATTGCGTGTGATGGTATTCCAGTTGACTCCGCCGCCAGTCACAATGATTTTGTCCCCAATGTAGACGGCGTTGGTTGCAATCAGTTTGATCGGAAGCTGGCGTAATTCCTTCCATGTATTGGTTTGTGGGTTGTACGCGGTGACGTCGACGATCTGGCCGTTGCCGTAACCGTTCTGGTTGGCACGTCCACCGATGATCACGATATTGCCGCCGATGATCATCGTGGCCGGTTCGAAATGCGAACGCGGGAAGGGCAGATCCGCCTTGCGTGACCATGTGCCGTCGCTGACGTTAAAGGCATGGGCCAGCTTCAGATCTTCAGGATCATGGTCATGCCGGTACTGACCACCGAGCGCGTAAATCACACCGTTCAGGTAAGCACCGCTGCTGTGGATGCGTGCAGTTGGCATCGCTGGTGCATTCTTCCAGCTTTCACTCGTGTTATCGACATTGAGTGTCCAGTGATTGTTATAGCTGGTATCGCGGTCAAAGGATGCGCCGCCGATGTAGTGCAGGGTACGGCCTTCCAGTACGGTCAGACCTGCGGCGCGTTTCTGTGGCAGTTTCGGAAGTTCGGTCCAACTGTCATTGACGGTATCGTAGCGCCAGACGCGATCCGTCGGTTGGCCGGGCTGTTTGCCGATAAAACCGCCCGCAACCCAGATATAGCGGTTATCGGCTGCGGCCTGGGCATGGCTGAAGGGCACTGGCGCACTCTTGCGGGGCTTGGTCGCGGTTTCCCACTGATCGGTTGCCGGGTTGTAAACATCAACCCGTCCGGTGAGATTCAGATCACTGTCGGTAAAACCTGAGATCACATAAAACTTGCCATTGACGGCTGCTGAGGCCGCTTCCATGTGATTGGCAGGGATAGATGGCCCTTTGATCCATGTGGAGTTCGAGATGTCGCAGGTCTGTGCAACGGTGGGTGCAGCAGTTGTATCCGGCTGCTGCCGAAGGGCGATAACGAGCAGCACTGTCATAAGGATGATGCCTGAAAGGACGTATTTCTTCATAAAGGCCTTATCACTCCTGCCAGCTATCCCAAAGAGAATTAAGATGAGTATAGGGATGTAAGCAAAGTGCTAGCTTAAGGCAGAGGTGGTAAATCCTTGGTTTTGCGTTGGTATTCTGAAACCTCTATGAATTTTTCGTCACGAATAGTACTGAGGTCACAGGTTCAGCGCTGTTTACTGATTACGCATGCTGACCAAAGTGCTGAACCTGTGATCCGGTGGGTATTGTTCAGAGCATATCTTCCCGGCGGGCGTGGTTGTTACTTGTGATGACCTTGACGGTCGCGCTTAGTTCATGCCGACGGGCATTCGCCAGCGCGTTAATCAGCTTGTTCTGAACTTCCATGGTGCTGGTTAAGAGGTCGATCTTGCGATGCAGGTCAACCAGTTCCAGTTCATTCTTGAGGTTCACTTCATAATCATTGCGGGCGACAATCCGGTCCTTATCGGCCTGACGGTTGCTCGACATCAGGATGACAGGGGCCTGAAGTGCTGCCAGCGTACTCAGCGTCAGATTGAGCAGGATAAAAGGATAGGGATCGAATGCTTCCAGATCCAGCAGCAGATTGATGCCCATCCAGCCCACCATCAGCACAATAAAGGAGATGATAAAGGTCCAGCTTCCGGCCCATGTTGCGATCAGGTCGGCCATACGGTCGCCGAAGGTCGCGTTTTCGTCCATTTCTTCATAGACGTCATCCGAAACCGTGACCGGGCGCAGATCGCGGATCAGATCCTGCGCTTCAGGGCTGAGCAGATTTTCGAGTTCTTCAATTTCTTCAATCAATTCCTGAAGACGCTCATCGTGCTCATCTTCGGCGATACCGGCCAGACGATCCAGCAGCAAATCGCTATACATGATGATTTCACCTCTCTCCACAATGTGGTATGGCTTGTGACTGCTGCACCAGAGATGCGCGCGATAGCCGATGAGTATCACGCATCAGTCGTTACGTGAAACGTCAGATGCTGAGCGCAGCACACCAGTCAGAATGGTAAGAAAATCGAACCGCCGATTGTGAACAGAAGCCGTATTCAGAGGCTTTTCCCTGTACTTTCCGGCACAGGGACGGCGACAGCGCCGGGCAAACTCGCCCATGCACCTGCGCCTTAGGGGAGTTTACTGGGGGATGCTGCCGCCGCTGCCTGAAGGCGGCTGTTGTTCTGTAGACTTACTATGATCCGCGTTCATGGAACCCTTCTCAGATAAGCGGAAGAACAGCGGTCAGAACGGTAAAACCGGGAACTGAGCCGCTGATATGCCTAACTATATAATCTGCAT
>CAYNDH010000057.1:5814-22549 GCA_964395665.1 uncultured Anaerolineaceae bacterium | reverse complement strand
GGCGGAGATCGTCGCTAGAGCGTGAAATTTCGTAGGGACAATGCCTGCATTGTCCGTCAAAGGGTGAGTCGTAATGGCTCACCCTTTTTGATTCTTATTTGGGGGCGGCGGACGTGGTACATGCGGAGCGGACATGCCGGCCATGCAGAGCATGTAGCACGTCCCTACGTTTATGCATCACGGGTTTGAGAATCCCCTATATCACCCGATGCTTTCGCGTCCTGCTCCGTTTTCCATGCCTCTGGATCGCTGAATTCTCGAAGGTCGCGGTCGGATGTCCATTTTGTGCCATCGGGTAGGGTGGTGGTGTTGTCGAACTTTGTTCCTCGCAGGTCCGCCCCTTGCAGCTTCGCCATAATCAAATTCGCCCCTTGCAGGTTCGCTTGGTACAAATATGCCGCTTGCAGTCTCGCCCTGCATAAATCAGCCTGTTGCAGGTTCGCCCCAGGTAACTTTGCTTTTTGCAGGTATGTACTATTCAAATCAGCCTGTTGTAGATTCACCCCCTGTAACCTTGCATGTTGCAGGTTCGCCAGATACAAAGATGCCTCTCGCAGGTTCGTCCCATTTAACTTTGCCCACCGCAGGTTCGCGCCTTGCAATTTCGCGCCTTGCAGACTGCCATCTTCTAGCCAGCCCTTGTAACGTAACTGCCGTACCGCTTCCAGTGCGAAACCGTTATCCGGGCTGCCAAGCTGAAGGATCAGTTCTTCCTTACGCTCCTTTTCAGCCCGGCGGCGGTTCAGGCTGTCGATCACCAGTACCGTCAGGCCGATGCTGAGGAGTTCGACACCGGCATTCGAGTACAGTTCATCAATCACAAAGACGATGCCCGATGGCACGTTCTGAATCACACCCTGCCGGATCAGCAGGCCAACGATCACGATCAGGCCGCCGATTGTCAGAAATCCGGTGGCCGCCTGTGCCGGACTCATCCCGGCGAGCCAGTCGGAGAGCCGCTTCCACGGTGCTCTTTGCAGAGAGGACGGGCGGGTTTCATCCTGTGCCATTGTGGTTTACTCCTGTGCGATGCAGTGGGTATCCGGTGAGTATAACGGGAATGTGGCTCAATCTCTCGCCGGTGAATCGGGGGGATTATGAGGTGGAAAAGCCCTCCATCCCCGACCCTTCCCCCACTCGCTTGGCTCCGAGGGAAGGGAGAAAACAGGTGATGCGAAGGCAGCGTTATTTGCTGCGAGGAAAAGGGAGAAAAACAGGTCGTCGTGATGCATGGGGATAGAGATGTTTGCACCAGTTAAAAAATGCGGGCTTCCATAGCCCAGCTTAATGCGGATGCGCTGAAGCACATCCCTGCATCACTGTGCGGGGGTGGGGTTAGCGTGAGAACCAAAATCTAACGCCGCTCCTCTCTAATCGAAACATTTTGTTGGGTAATCAATATGGATGTGCTAGAATTCCGACGGGGCGGCCCCAAAAAGCACAGGGTTTAACTGTTCGGATTGCACAATAAAGTCGCGCTTCTCACATTGCGATCCGGCAGTCTGGCTGTTATACTATGGGGCGTTTGTGACAAAGGGCGCAAGTCTTCAACCACGCGCCTTTATCATGTAAAACCCATAAACGAACTTAGAAGCTGGCAGGCGTTTTATCGACTGCCATGTACAGCACACCGAAAACGGTTTATTTCAAAAGGCACGGTCTATGACTAGCGTACTCAATCAGTGGGGTTTTATCGGCATCTTCTTCCTGATCGCGCCGCTGCTGCCCGCACTTCCGATTGTGATCGGCGGCATCCTTAGCCCCCGTAAGCCCAATGCCATCAAGCAGGCGACATACGAGTGCGGCGTCGAGACGGTCGGCGATACATGGGTTCAGTTTAAGGTGCAGTATTATCTCTACGGCCTGATCTTCCTGGTCTTTGATGTTGAAATGGTCTTTTTATTCCCGTGGGCACTGGCGTATACACAGCTTGATCTGTTCGCGTTTGGCGCAGGGCTGCTCTTTATCTTCCTGCTGACGGACGCGCTGTTTTATGCCTGGGGTAAGAATGCCCTGGAATGGTCGTAAGGAGCGCCCAATATGCCATCGACCCCTGCTGCTGCATGTTCTGATATTTTCAATACCTTCTCGGCCTGTATGGTGCAGGCGGGATGGGATGCCGGCATTGCCGAGTTCGTCTCGATCCTGCTGGGTGTGGTCATGGTTGCGACCTTCCCGCTGCTGGTCACGATTCTGCTGATCTGGGTGGAGCGCAAGATCGCCGCCCGTATTCAGGACCGCGTCGGCCCCAACCGGGTTGGACCGTTCGGCCTGATCCAGCCGCTGGCGGATGTCGTCAAGCTGCTTGGCAAGGAAGACATCACCCCCGCCGGTGCTGACAAGCTGATGTACAATCTCGCACCGCCGTTCATGGTGGCCTCTGTGCTGCTGATCTGGGCGGTGATCCCCTTCACACCGTATCACGTCGGCGTCGATCTCGACATCGGCGCACTGTACTTTATCACCGTTGCCTCAATCGGCACGCTGTCGGTCATCATGGCCGGGTGGGCCAGCAACAACAAGTATGCGCTGCTCGGCTCGTTCCGTGTCGTGGCGCAGCTCATCAGCTATGAAGTGCCGCTGGCGCTCTCACTGCTGATCGTTGTGATGCTGGCAGGCAGCATGAGCATGGTAGACATCGTCCAGGCCCAGTATGGCATGTGGTATATGTTCACCGCGCCGGTTGCGCTGTTCATCTTCCTGATCTCCTCTCAGGCGGAAACTGGCCGTGGCCCGTTCGACCTGCTCGAAGCAGAGTCTGAACTGGTGGCAGGCTTCAATATTGAATATTCCGGCATGAAGTTCGCCATGTTCTTCGCGGGCGAGTTCATGCACGTGTTTACCAACGGTGTGCTGATCGCCACCCTGTTCAGCGGCGGCTGGCTTGGCCCGTTTGCCGAAAGCGCACCGCTGCTCGGCTTCGTCTATCTGATGCTCAAGGCCAGTGTATGGTACTTTATCGCGCTGTGGCTGCGTAACTCGCTGCCGCGTCTGCGTATCGACCAGCTTATGAACTTCAACTGGAAGTTCCTTGTGCCGCTGTCGATTGTCAACGTGCTGGTGACCGCTTTCCTGCTGCGCATCACGGTCGATCTGGGGCTGGCCCCGGCTGATCCGGGTAACTTCGTTCAGAATTTGCCGCAGGCGGCGATTCTGCTGCTCGGTAATGCGCTGATCGCGTTCGGCACGATCACCCTGCTCCGTAATCAGGGGCGGGAAGAGCGAGCGCTTGAAGAACGGGCGGGGACAGGCGTCCACGCGGCAGCCGCCGGGGACTAACTGAACTGGAAACAAGCGAGGCGGTTTGTGGCAGTAGCGGCAGACCGCCTCATGATGCAGGCGCAGTTTGCGCCGAAGCGGTGACAGTGGCAGCAGTCATAGAGAAGGCCTGCACCGCCCTGATGTGAAACGCGAAACAGATAAAGTGTCACCTTCTCTGGTTTTACCGGATTATTCCAAACGACACCGGCCAGCAGAAATACGAAACTGGGCCGGATTATAAGGAGACGACCATGGTTATAGGCGGTTTATCGTGGGAAGCGATTGCATTCGGCTTCTTTACGATTCTGACCCTGGGCGGTGCAGTGGGCGTGCTGACAAACCGGAACCTCGTACGCGGTGCGGTGTGGCTGATCGTCAGCCTGTTCGGTATTGCCGGGTTTTTTGTCCTGCTCAGTGCGCCGTTTCTGGCGGTGGTGCAGGTGCTGGTATACATCGGTGCGATTGGTATTCTGTTCACCTTCGCCGTGATGCTCACACGCGGCATGACGAATATCACACATCGCTTTAATGATCAGTGGTGGGTGAGTGCTGGCGTATCGGTGCTGATGTTCCTGCTGCTGATGGTGGGCGTTATCATCCCGATCTGGGGCGATGTGGACCCGGCGTCGGCGGCTACGATTGTGGGAAATACCACCGATCTGGGCATCGCGCTTGTCAGTGGGAATGGGTATGTGCTGCCGTTCGAACTGGCATCACTGCTGCTGACCGCCGCCATGATCGGTGCGATTGTCATCGCCCGTGACGACGAGCAGATGTAGACCGGTCTATCGGGGAAAGAGGACATAACGCGATGGTTCCTTTATGGATGTTTCTGGCAGTAGCAGCCGCGCTGTTCTGCATTGGGATGGCAGTCACGCTGTCTCGCCGTAATGCGATCACCATTCTGATGGGTGTGGAACTGATGCTGAACGCCGTCAATATCAATCTGGTGGCGTTCTGGCGTTTTCAGACACCGCTGGTGATGAGCGGGCAGGCATTTGCGGCTTTTGTGTTTGTGGTCGCGGCGGCAGAAGCAGCCGTCGGTCTGGCGATTATCATCGCGGTTTACCGCAACCGCCGCTCGGTGCTGGTCGAAGATGTTGACCTGCTGAAATGGTAAGCGCGTGAATTATTTAGCAGTGACTGGGTTCCTGGATAGGTTCCCGACAGATAGGTACCTGCATGAATAACCTTTTGAATGATCCAAATTTTCTTCCGTGGCTGATCCCGGTCGGGCCGCTGCTGGCATTCCTGATCATTACCCTGATCACGAACCGCAGTAAGCTCGTCCCGGCATCTGATAAACACGAATACGGCGGCCACCATCCCGATTATGACGGGATGCTCGTCCCAGTGGTGACACCACTTAGCCGCGTGCTGACGATCATCGTCGGCCTGAGCGGTGCGATCTCGGCATGGCTGATCTCGTGGAAAGTGGTGCTGGACGCGCTTTCTATCGGGGCGGGTAACTTCGGCCCTGAGGTCTTCGGCAGCCGCGTTAACTGGCTGTCGCTCGGTACGACATCCTTCACGCTGGGCGTGCTGGTCGATCCGCTGACGGTGATTATGCTGGTGATGGTGCCGCTGGCCGTGACCATGATCTTCATTTACTCGATCGGCTATATGGCCCACGATCCGCGCCAGTCACGCTTCTTCGCACTCATCTCGCTGTTCGCGGGGGCGATGCTGATGCTGGTGGTGGCGGATAACCTGCTGCTGCTGTTCGCCGGTTGGGAAATCATGGGCCTCTGCTCATACCTGCTGATCGGGTTCTGGTTCGAGAAACACACCGCCTATCGCGCCGCGGTCAAAGCCTTCATGACCACCCGTACCGCGGACGTTATCATGCTGCTCGGTATCGCTTACCTCTATGCTTTGACGGGGACGCTGAACTTCCGCGAGATCCTCTACAATGAAGCGGTACTGGATGCGCTGGCGGCGACACCGGCCCTGCTGCTCGGTGGTTTCGGCCTGAGCGCCTCTGCCCTGATCGGCATCTTCCTTGTGATCGGTACGATCGGCAAGTCGGCCCAGTTCCCGCTGCATGTCTGGCTGCCGGACGCGATGGAAGGCCCGACACCGGTCAGCGCGATGATTCACGCGGCGGCCATGGTGTCTGCCGGTATTTACGCGATCATCCGCATGTTCCCGCTGTTCGAAGCGGGTGGCAATGCGCATGACGGCGTCTTCACCTCTCCGCTGCTGCTGATGGCATTTATCGGCGGATTCACGGCGCTGTTCGCGGCCACGATTGCCGTCACGCAGAACGACGTCAAGAAGGTGCTGGCGTATTCGACGATCTCACAGCTCGGCTTCATGATGGCCGCGCTCGGCATCGGCGCATACATCGCGGCAGCCTTCCACCTGATTACTCACGCGTTCTTCAAGGCGCTGCTGTTCATGGCTTCCGGTTCGGTCATCCATGCGATGGAACACGGCGAACAGCACGTCCACCATATGCACTCGCACCATGACGATGAGAATTATCCGGTGCTGGCGGCTTCGGCTGCGGGTGCTGGTACGCACACAGTCGCGACACCGACACAGGAACGCGCTGCGGATCATCTCGAATCGCAGGGTATCCCGGTGGCGGATGCCAGCGGGCTTGACGCAGAAGGCCATCACATCGACGAAGATCCCGGCCACCACGTCCATGATCCGCACGGCTTTGATGAAGCCGGTCATCACTTCGACCCGCAGGATATGATGAACATGGGCGGCCTTGCGAAGCGCATCCCGGTGACGGCGGTGACGTTCATCATCGGCGGCCTGTCACTGGCAGGCTTCCCGCTGATTACCGCCGGTTTCTGGTCGAAGGACGAAATTCTGGCGGATGCCTACTACGGCCTGACGCACGGCTATGCCCCGCACGCCTTTGTCTTCGCCATCCTTGCGATTGCCGCCTTCCTGACTGCGTTCTACACGGCGCGTCAGCTCTGCCTGACCTTCCTTGGTGAACCGCGCACGGAAGAAGCCGCGCACGCCAGCCTTGGCGGTCCGGGCAGCATTATCAGCATCACCATGCAGCTTCCGCTGGTCATTCTGGCTTTCTTCGCGATCTTCGCCGGTTTCGTCGGTGTCCCGGCGGAATTCCCGGTGCTGGGGCCGATCTTCTCGGCGCATGGCAACCCGTTCTTCCACTGGACAGAATACACACTGCTGCCGACCCGTCTGCCGTCGCACCCGCCGTTCAGCTTTGTGCCGGTGCTGACGTCGTTCGTTGTGGCGCTCGGTGGGCTGTATCTCGGCTGGCTGATGTACGGTCGCAAGCCGCTGGCCGCCGGTCAGGTTGACCCGCTGGTGAAACCGCTGGGGCCGGTCTACAACCTGCTGAAGAACAAGTACTACTTCGATGAACTGTATCAGACGATCTTCGTCGTGCCGTCACAGGTGATCTCCCGTGTCGCTGGAGACTTCATCGACCGTGGCATCATCGATGGTTCGCTGCATCTGATTGCCCGTACCGCCAACTTTATCGGCGATCTGCTGAAAGTGTTCAACCTGTGGCTGATCGACGGCGTCGGTGACGGCGTTCCGCGCCTGCTGGGTCAGTTCGGAGAGCGGCTGCGCTACGTTGAAACGGGTCGGATACAGCAGTATCTGTTGTTTGTCGCTGTCTTTGCCATCTTAATCGGGTTGATATTTGCGGCATCCATCGGATTGGCCGGAAGTTAACTTCACTGCCGCACGCGGTCTGGACTGCGGATAGGAGTTTTATAGACTTATGGATCTGAACGTTTTTGGCATTAACCCGCTCATGGTGCTGGTGTTCGCACCGGCCCTGGGCGCACTCCTGGTCCTTGGACTGGCGAGCCTGAACCCCAGTAAAGCGATTGTGCGTTGGGCGTCGCTGGCAGTGGCGGTCGGTGTTGGGGCGCTGTCGGTGCTGGTCTTCAATGCGTATGCCAGTGAAGGCGCCGAATTCGCCATGTTTGCCGAATGGTTCCCGACGATTGGCGCGTCGTGGCATCTGGGCATCGATGGCATCAGCGCTGCGATGGTGCTGCTGACCGGTATTCTGGTGCCGCTGTCCATCCTCATCAGTTGGGAAATTGAGGACCGCGCAGGGGCGCATCTGGCGCTGATCCTGCTGTTTGAAACCGGTCTGATGGGCGTGTTTGTGGCCCGCGACCTGATGATCTTCTTCCTGTTTTACGAAATCAGCCTTGTGCCGATCTACTTCCTGATTAAGGAATGGGGCAGCGCGAACCGTCAGTACGCCGCAACCAAGTTCTTCATTTACTCGATTGGCGGCACACTCGGGATGCTGCTGGCGGTCCAGTTGATTGGGATGACCGCCGGGACCTTCGACATCGCGCAGCTTACGCAGGACTGGCCGAACTTCAGCCCTGAAGGCGGTGTCTTCCTTGGTGCGAGTATCGAGACGGTCAAGGCGCTGGCTTTCCTTGGCTTCTTCGTCGCTTTCGCGATCAAGGTCCCGGTCTGGCCGTTCCACACATGGCTGCCGGATGCCCACTCCGAAGCACCGACCGCTGGCTCGATGCTGCTGGCCGGTGTGATGCTCAAGCTCGGTGCTTACGGCTTCATCCGGCTGGTGATCCCGCTGTTCCCGGATGTGTGGGGTGCGGAAATCGGCTTCCTCAACCTGCCGGTGACATGGGCGGGGCTGTTCGCCTTCCTCTCGATGCTCGGTATCGTCCTCGGCGCGTTTGCCGCGTTCGGGCAGAACGACATCAAGCGGCTGGTGGCCTACAGCTCGGTCAATCACATGGGCTTTGTGGCGCTGGGGCTGGCAGTGATGGCGGCGATTTATGCCGAAGTCTTCCGCACTGGTTCGTCCGAGCAGATGCAGGACGCGATCATCGCCACCAACGGCGCGGTCTTCCAGATGTTCAACCACGGCTTAAGCTCTGCCGGGATGTTCCTGCTGGCCGGCGCGATCTATCACAAAACCCATACCCGCGATATGCGTCAGTATGGCGGCTTCTGGGTGAAGGCCCCGATCTACGGCGCGATCTTCATCTTTACCAGTATGGCGAGCCTTGGCCTGCCCGGTCTGAACGGTTTTGTCAGCGAATTTCTGGTGGTGCGCGGTGCCTTCCCGGTGTTCACAGTGCTGACGGTCATCTCGATGCTCGGCCTGCTGTTTACCGGTTCGTACATTCTCAAAGGGATTCGAGCGGTGCTTCATGGGCCGTTTAATCTTCAGTGGCGTGACTACAGTCTGGAGATCGAAGTACGTGAGGTGATCGCGATTGCGCCGCTGATGGTGCTGATGCTGGTGACCGGCGTGCTGCCGAACTGGATTTTGACGGTAATTAACGAGTCGGTCACGCGCATTATGACCGCACTGGGTTAAGGTGGAAGTATGGCGCAGGGTTTCTCGATTTTAACGATAATTGTCTTTATCCCGATCATCGCGGGTGTGGCGATTCTGTTTATGAACGCCAAACAGCGCGACCTGATTCGCGGGGTAGCGATCATGGCCGCCGCCGCGATGCTCGGCCTCTCTGCCACGGTGTACTTTGGTTATAACGCCCGTGTCAGCGAACTGGCTGACATGCAGATCCAACTGCTGGAAGATTCAGCAGCGGCGGTGGCTGCCCGCGATGCCAGCGTTGATGGAACCGCGACACAGGTCAGCACTGCCGCGCTTCAGACCGATGGTCAGAGCGCCGGTGTGGACAGTGTCGGGACCGAGATGTTCGCCCGCAGTCTGGATTACGTCCAGCGCGTAACCTGGGTGGAATCACTGGGGATCAGCTATTATGTCGGCGTGGACGGCCTTAGTGCGCCCATGGTGCTGCTGACGGGTATGGTCGCGGTGGCCGGTGTGCTGATCTCATGGCGCATCGAAGACCGTCTTCGCGAATTCATGGCCTTCTTTATGCTGCTGGTCGCGGGTGTGTACGGTGTCTTCGTCTCGCTGGACTTATTCACGCTGTTCTTCTTCTATGAACTCGCGATCTTTCCGATGTACCTGCTGATCGCTGGCTGGGGCTGGGTGAAGCTGCGCCAGTATGCGGCCATGAAGCTGACACTGTACATCCTGATCGGATCGGTGATCGCGCTGGTCGGTGTGATCGCGATGGTGTTCACCGCCAGCACCTACTTCCAGACGCCGGAAGGTGCGCAGGTGCTTCAGTCGGCTGTCGCCAGCGGCATTCTGCCTGCCAGCGCACAGCCGTTCAGCTTCGACATCATCCAGCTTACGCTGGCCGGTGAAAATGGCGCGTTCGGCGTCCCCGGATACTTCGGCATCCAGTCGCTGACCTTTGCGGCGTTCTGGTTCCCGTTCATCTTCCTTGGCTTCGCGGTGCTGGCCGGTCTGTTCCCGTTCCACAACTGGTCCCCGGATGGTCACGTGGCAGCGCCGACGGCGGTGTCGATGATCCATGCCGGTGTGCTGATGAAAGTCGGCGCGTTTGCCGCGCTGCGTGTGGGTGTGCAGTTGATGCCGGAAGGCGCACAGATCCACCTGCCGTGGATCGTCTTCCTTGCTGTGATCAATGTCGTATTGGGGGCGTTTATCGCCTTCCGTCAGCGCGACTTCAAATACGTCATCGGTTTCTCGTCCGTCAGCCATATGGGGCTGGTCAGCCTTGGCTTTGCGACGATGAATCTGACGGGGATGCACGGCGCAGGGCTTCAGATGTTCAGCCACGGCGCGATGACCGCGCTGTTCTTCGGCTGCGTCGGTATGGTCTATGACCGCGCCCACACACGCGACATCCCGAGCCTTGGCGGGTTCGTCAAGCGGATGCCGTGGGTGGCGTTTGCGTTTATCGTCGGCGGTCTGACCAGTATGGGGATGCCCGGTCTTAGCGGTTTCATCGCTGAATTCCCGATCTTCATGGGGATGTTCGATGCGCGTGGTGTTGACCTGAACGTCGCCGGGTCCAGCTTCAGTAATTACTACCCGGTGCTGGCGATTATCTCCGTGATCGGTATCGTGGTCACGGCGGCTTATGTGCTGCGGGTGACGGGTCAGGTGTTTTTCGGTGATTTCAATGAACAGCGCTACGATGATGTCGGGGACATTGCGATCACCGACCGCATCATCCTGCTGCTGCTGGGCGTGCCGCTGCTGGTGCTGGGGCTTTACCCGGCGATCATGGCACCTATGGTAGAAGCCGGTGTGCGTCCGGTTGTCGCGCTGCTAGGGGGGAGCTTTTAGTTTATGGAAGAGTTCGTATTTTTACAGCATCTTCCCAGTGTCCTGCCGGAAGTCGGCCTGACGCTGCTGGCGATTGTGCTGCTGGCCGCCGATGTCGGCTTTCTGGGGTTTGGCCCCCTTGCGGAGAGCCGCAAGCACCTGATGCCGTATATCGCGGGCTTCGGGATGCTGGCGATTGCCGTGCTGCCGCTGGTCACAATCCCGGACGGCGAACTGATGTGGGGCGGAATGGTGCGCCACGACATACTGGCGCAGCTCTTCAAGACGATGGTGATCATCGCGGGCGCGTTCACCTCATTTATGGCTGGCACGACCAGCGAGCTTCAGCGGAAGGGTGAGTTCTACCTGATTATCGTGGTCTCCACGCTCGGCGCATCACTGCTTAGTGCATCCGCCGACCTGATCATGATCTTCGTCGCGGTAGAAGCGATCTCGATCCCGCTGTACATCCTTGCGGCCTTCCGCCGTGACGATCACCGCTCGGTTGAAAGTGGTGTCAAGTACTTCCTGTTCGGTTCATTCGCGTCGGCCATTATGCTCTACGGCTTCAGTCTGCTGTACGGCTTCACCGGCCAGACGAATATCTATGCAATTGCCGAGTACCTCACGTCTGCGACGTTTGCAGGGAACCCGATCCCGGTGCTGGTAAGCTTTGTACTGGTGATCGTTGGGTTCGGCTTCAAGATCAGTGCGGTGCCATTCCACTTCTGGACGCCGGATGTCTACGAAGGCGCGCCGACTCCGGTTACGGCCTTCGTCAGTGTCGCCAGTAAAGCGGCCAGTTTCGCGCTGGTGGTTCGCTTCCTGATCGCCGTCTTCCCCGAAAGCGTGGTGATCGGCGGGTTTGCCATTCAGGACTTCTGGGTGGCCCTGGTCAGCGCGACTGCCGTGATCAGCATGACGCTGGGTAATCTGGTGGCGCTGTGGCAGCGTAATATCAAGCGACTGCTGGCGTACTCGTCCATCGCGCAGGCCGGTTATACGCTGATCGGTGTCGCTGCCCTGTATGCGCAGGCCGGTGATCCGGCAACCAGCACCCTGAATACCGAGAGCGTGGCGGCGATTGCCTTCTATCTGCTGATGTACACCTTCACCAACCTGCTGGCGTTCACCGTGGTGGCGCTCTTCAGTGAGGTGACCGGCAGCGAGACGATTGCCGACTTTGCCGGTTTGAGCCGCCGCAACCCGTGGATGGCGCTGACGATGACCGTCGCGTTCCTGTCGCTGGCAGGCATTCCACCGGCAGCCGGTTTCTTCGGTAAATTCTTCCTGTTCAACGCCGCTGTCCGCGCTGATATGGTGTGGCTGGCGATTATCGGCGTGCTGAACTCGATCGTGGCCCTGTACTACTACCTGATCTTCATCAAGGTGATGTACGTGGACCGCAGCCCGGACGACGACCAGCCGATCCGCCTGTCGACTGCGGCGGCGTGGATGCTGGCCGTAACAACCGTGATCGTGCTGATTCTCGGCGTGATCCCCGGTGCTTTTTTCAACTGGGCGCTGGAAAGCGCACGGATGCTCTCATAGTGCAGGTAGCCACAACGCCGGGGGAATCAGAGCGATGCCCCCGGCGTTGCCATGAATGCGAGATTTGGGTAACGTTGGAAAAAAGTTTTCATTTCGCATTTAAATTGGTTTGTGATAAAATGCACACCATTGTCTCGGCGTTTTAATGTCCAATCAGCATAAGCCGGCTAACGCACGCAAGAGGGCGCAGCAGACGTCCGAAACGGGAGCGGTGGACGGGGCAGAAATACGCCCTGAAAACCACTGGTATGACCAGGTGCGTCCATCGACACGGGCGCGTCTGCGAAATCTGGGCCTTGCAGCGATTGCTGCCCAGGCAGGATGCGTCACTCTGGTTGTGGTTGTGTCTGCCCTGTTGATTGGTTTATGGGTTGATTCGCGGTTTGGCCTGCGCGGGCCGTTCACCTTCACTTTATTGTGTCTGAGTGTCCCCATCAGCCTGTTTCTGATGCTGAGGCTGACACTGAGTGCAATAAGCCGAATTCAACCGCAGCAAGTCAAAACGCGGCACAAGTCACCACCATCTGAGGAGGAGTAAAATTTGTGATGGTTACAAGCAGACATTTTTTAGAAAGGAGGGCGCATGAGTAATCCGAGAACCCGCGGCTTAGTCATATTCGGCATTATTCTCTTCGTCGCAGTCGTATTCTGCGGTTTGATGCCGTTTGTTATACTGCCGAGTTGGGGTATGGGCATTGCGCTCCCAGTGATTACCGTCCCGGGTGAAGTCTTAAATGATACAGGCTGGTTTGGCGGTCCCTTAGTCAATACCATGACTGCGATCATCCTTGCGGATATCGTCGTCCTCCTGTTCGCATTCTTCGCGTGGCGCGCTTCCAGGGGCTGGACGAACGAAGTACCGGGCCGCTTCCAGTCTCTCGTCGAAGCCATGGTCGAAATGCTGTACAACTTCCTGCGCGGTGTGGGTGGTGATCGTCTTCGCACGACCAAGCGCCCGCTTCC
Source organism: uncultured Anaerolineaceae bacterium (assembly GCA_964395665.1). Taxonomy (GTDB): domain Bacteria; phylum Chloroflexota; class Anaerolineae; order Aggregatilineales; family Phototrophicaceae; genus JAEZAF01. Next base: position 9,657 of record CAYNDH010000057.1, on the reverse strand, counting down.
GCTCTGGCCGCTGGCAGCGACCATCTTCTTCATTCTGCTGGCCGCCAACATGACCAAGCTCCTTCCGGGCTTTGAGAGTGTTGGGATGATGCACTGTGCGCATGTGGGCTTCAGTGGTTATCCGATGGTGGATAACAGCCGTCTGTGGGTCGATGCGCCGCTGAATGCGGGTGTCGATCAGACAGAAGACACCGAGCACGCCTGCCACAATTACTTTAATGGCTACGGCCACGCTTTCCCGAACGGTTTCCCGGCTGAAAGCGCCGCTGAAATTCAGGCGAATCTCGATGCGTATGATGCTCGTGTCGCAGAACTTCAGACCGCCGGTGAGGAATCGCTGGGCGAAGAAGCCCTGAATGAACTGCGGGAAAAGCAGTACTATGTCACCTATGCGCCGCAGCGTCTCGAAGCGATCGAACAGCTTGAACCGCTGAATCGGGAAATCGAAGCGCTGGATGCTGAAATCGCCGAACTCGAAGTACTGGTCGCGTCGCATGGTGAAGTCGTCGAACACGCTGACGCTGCTGAAGAGGGCGCGGCAGAAGCGGGTGCCGATGAAGTCGTCCCGCCTTCATCTGAAGAGCAGGCCGCCGGTGGTACGGATGAAGATTCCGAAGAGGAACTCGCTGTACTCGAAGGTGAACCCGTCACAGAAGAAGTTCTGGAAGAAAACCTGGCTGAAGCCCAGACCGAAGAACTGGCCGCTGCCAGCTCTGAAGAACAGCTTGAGTCGGTGAAGGATCAGCGTGAGATCCTTGTCACCCAGCGCAATCTGGCGATGACACAGGCCCGCTATCCTGAAGCGACACTGGCGCTGAATGAATCACAGCTTGATCGCGGCGTGGTGCCGTACATCTTCCACATTACACCGTACCTGCGTGGTGCGGCCACCGACCTGAGCCTTGCGTTCGCCTACGCGATCATGGCAATGGTGCTGGTACAGGCCTATGGTGTGGCTGCACAGGGTCCGGCTTACTTCGAGAAGTTCATCAACCTCTCGGCACTGGGGAACCTGAACAAGAAGCCGCTGGGCGCGATTGACTTCGTCGTCGGTCTGATCGAAATCATCTCTGAAATCGGTAAGATCGTCTCGCTGGCCTTCCGTCTCTTTGGTAACCTGTTCGCAGGTGGTGTTGCGCTGCTGGCGATCACATTCCTTGTCTCGCTGCTGGTTCCGGGTATCATCTTTGGGCTGGAACTGATCATCGGTACCGTTCAGGCGCTGGTGTTCGCAGTTCTGACCGTTGTGTTCTCGGTTCAGGCGATGGAAGCACATCATGGTGACGAACACCACGAAGAAGGTGACGATCACACGGGCGGTCATGGTCAGGGTGAACATCATCACGAAGACATGCCGATTCAATCCACCGGTGAGGAAATCTCAACCGGTCAGTAACTCAGCGTTTCACTGTGTCCCGGCCTGCATGAACGTCCAACGGTCGGGACACTGATCAGCAGGTTTTGATAGTCAGGCAGTATCACTAGTGTATATCAAGCGAAAAACGCATACTCTCAATAAGGAGCAAATTACTCATGGTTGAAGGTTCTCTCGAACAGGGATTGAAGGCGATTGGTGCAGGTCTGGCGATGGTAGGCGCGCTTGGCCCGGGTATCGGTATCGGTATGCTGGCGCAGGGTGCGATGCAGGCCATTGGCCGTAACCCGGATGCAGCCGGTACGATCCAGACGAACATGATTCTCGCGATCGTGTTCACCGAAGCGATTGCGATTTATGCTCTCGTGGTAGCGCTCGTTATTCTGTTCGTGCTCTAGTCGTCACACAGAATATCCGAGGAGATAGACGATGCGAGTGAATAGAAAAATGATGCTTCTGCTGCTGGTCATGGTGATGCTGGTTACGGTATCACCGGCGCTGGCCGCGGAAGCCGAAGACGCGGGGCCTTTAGCCGCCCTGGGTATTAACCTTGGCCTGCTGATTTCCCAGTTGGTGAACTTCGGTGTCATCTTCTTCATCCTGACCCGAATCCTGTGGAACCCGCTGACGAACCATCTGGAAGCGCGTTCCGCCAAGATCCAGAAGGGTCTGGAAGATGCCGCCGCCGCCGCTAACGCCCGCCGCAACGCCGAAGCCGAAGCCGAGAAGATTCTGGCACAGGCCCGTGTGGAAGCCAATCAGCTTGTGGAGCAGGGCCGCGCCCGTGGCGAAGAAATGTCGCGCAGCGTGGAAGCCGAAGCCCGTACCGCTGCTGACCGCGTTCGCACGGAAGCCCGCAGCGCCGCCGCCGCCGAGCGTGATGTTGAACTCGCCGGTATGCGCGGTCAGGTTGCCAATATCGGTGTCGCCATCGCGCAGCGCCTGATCGGTGACTCGCTGGCGGACAAGGCCAAGCAGCAGACGCTGATCAACGATTTCTTCACCAGGGTCCCTGCGGATGCCCGCAACCTGTCTGGTGATGTGGAAGTCGTCAGCGCTATGCCGCTGGATGAAGGCGAACAGAAGAACGTCCGCAGCCAGCTTAGCGGCGCAAATGTGACCTTTACCGTTGATCCGAGCATTCTGGGCGGTCTGATTATCCGCGCAGGTGATCGCGTGGTCGATGGCAGCATCCGCCGCAGTCTGGGCGAAGTGTCGCAGCGTCTGGTCTAAAGCCAGAAGGCTCGCGGTTCGCGAATTCTGCAATCAGGAGAGGCGCAGGGTGTCCACCGGGCACCCACAGCGCCTCTTTTTTGTTTCTGTTCTATTTCCGCCAGCCGGTGAATTTGCTTACGACGTCGCGCTGTCGTCGTTTGGCAGTTCCTTGAAGGTCACGGCCACGCCTTCGATCACCATGCGCTGTCGATTCCTGAAAATACGCGCTGGCACCTGTTCGGGGACTTCGATCTGCATCCGGAACAGCATACTGACGAAGTAGCTCTCCATTTCCTGCATATCCTTGTACAGCGTCACTTTCCATTTGGGCTGATTCTGACTGCCCGTGGTCTCGCGCTGCTTCCAGAAGACGACGACCGATGCATTCAGGATCTCTTCCAGCGACGGGCGGTTAGGGTAATTCTCCATCCCCCAACTGCGCTCGTGAAGCTGTACCGTACTCATAAAATCATTTTTTGGCTGTGACGATGAACTGCTCGCCATCTGTAATATCCTTTGGTTGATTGTGAAAGCTGCTGATAACAGGTGATGATGAACACTGCTGTGTATACGTTGAAAGTATAGCGCAGGTTCGTGCAGAGGGCGGTGTAAGGCCCTTGTAAGGGTGTAAGGCTCCCATTCTTTACCCCCGAACACTAGGGGATAGGGGCCTTTTCCGCCTCAAAAACCTTTAATTTTGGGCATGGTAGTGTAAGAATATCTATAGCGCTGCGTCCGTAATAAAGGTGGGATGGAATCAGCACCGTTCACCTTCAAGCGTTCGTCTTATCAGTTAACGTGATGGCCCAATAGCCCCTGACAGATGACAATGTGGATCAGATGCTGTGCGATCGCACAGCCAATGCTGATTTTGTTGAACCCATTCACAGCAAACGAAACAGAAAAAAGGACATACTCAAATGGAACAGGTACTGAATACTCCGGTGAACGTCACGGACGACACCTTTCAGGACGAAGTAATCGACTCCGATCTGCCGGTGCTGGTGGACTTCTGGGCGGAGTGGTGCGGTCCGTGCCGTGCGGTCGCCCCGATTCTGGATAAGCTGGCCGCTGAATTCGCCGGTCAGGTCAAGATCGCCAAGGTCGATACGGATGCTAACCCGCAGCTCTCACAGTCCTTCCAGATCATGAGCATCCCGAATCTGATGATGGTGAAGGATCGCACCATCGTTTTCAATCAGCCGGGCGCACTGCCGGAACCGGTCCTGCGTGACCTGATCCAGCAGTTGATC
>CAYNDH010000057.1:0-5714 GCA_964395665.1 uncultured Anaerolineaceae bacterium | reverse complement strand
GCTGAAGCCGAAGCCGAAGCAGACGAAGAATAAGCCCGTTCGCTGATTGATCCAAAGCAAAAGTGCCTGAGAGCCGCTAAGCCGGTTGTCGGGTACTTTTGATTCCCCTGAATCAGGGGGTATCCGGAAAAGTGATTTACATAATTTGAAATCCGCTTTAAAGTGGAGATGTGTTGTGCGCCAGCCCTGGATCTGCGCCCACCATCCTATTCTGTTTGTAAGAGGAAAATGCCCGTGCAGCAGTCACTTCTCTCCCGTTCTCTCCCAGTGCGCTCTGGGAAAATAATCGCTGCGGTGCTGGTAATGTGCGTCACTGCCATCATGATCGGCAGTTTCGCGGTTGTCAGCGCGCAGGAACCAGTGATCTTTACCGGCGAGCTAAACCTTCCAAGAGGTGAGGACGTCCAGTCTTTGCCCGAAGCCGAAGCTGTCTATACCGATCTCTGGGCTGTGCAGGTTGCTCCCGGTACGGATCTGAATTCAATTTCGCGCAGCGCCGGCTTTGAAAATCTCGGCCAGATCGGTAACCTGCAAGGGTTCTATCTGATACGGGCCGCTGGTACTGCTGCCCGCAGCGAGAACGTGACCGCCACCCTGCGCTCCATGCCCGGCATCCTGTGGGCAGAGCAGCAGATTGCCCGTCAGATGTACCCGCGTGTGCCAACCGATCCGCTGGTAGGTGATCAGTGGCATCTGAATAACACCGGTCAGAGCGGCGTCGCCGGGAACGATGCGAACGTGTTCGCTGCATGGAACGCCGGTTACACCGGTAACGGCGTGCGGATTGCCATCGTCGATGATGGCCTGCAGATCAATCATCCTGATATCGCGCCGAATTACTTTGCTGCTGGTAGCTGGGACTTCAACAGCAATGAAGCGAACCCGACCGGCGGCCCTACGAATGATCATGGGACAGCGGCGGGTGGTGTGAGTGCTGCTGCCGATGATGGCGCGAGCTGCGGTGTCGGTGTTGCCTACAACGCGCAGATCGCCGGTCTGCGCCTGATTGCAGCCGCGGTGACAGACGCAAAGGAAGCCGATGCGCTGGGCTACGCCTTCCAGCTGAACGATATTTACAATAACAGTTGGGGGCCAAACGATAATGGCTCTACGCTGGGCAAACCCGGTACACTGATGGCTGAAGCGCTGGCGAACGGCGCCGCCAACGGTCGCGGTGGCCGTGGGAGTATCTTCGTCTGGGCTGGTGGTAACGGTTATAACGCTGGCGACCACGCGAACGCTGACGGCTATGCCAATTCCCGCTATGTGATCGCAGTTGCGGCCAGCACGGACAACGGCACACGCTCATATTACAGTGAAGTCGGCGCGAATATCATGGTTAATGCCCCCAGCAACGGCGGTGTCAGTGGGATCACCACGACCGACCTCACCGGGGCAAACGGTTACAGTACCGGAAACTGCACCAGCGGCTTCGGTGGTACTTCATCGGCTGCGCCGCTGGTGGCGGGTGTGACCGGGCTGATGCTCGAAGCTAATCCAAACCTGACATGGCGTGATGTGATGCACGTGCTGATCAACAGCGCCGAGAAGAATGATCCGTCCGGGACGGGTGTGCGCCAGTGGGAAGTCAACGGGGCCGGCCATGACATTAATTATGCGTATGGCTTTGGCCGCGTCGATGCCGGTGCAGCCGTTGTGCTCGCTAATACATGGACGAATGTCCCGGCTAATGTCACACCCTACGACTCCGGCGTGATGAATGTGAATCAGGCGATCCCCGATGGTACCGGCAATCCCGGACAAGGACCAGCGATCTCGCGTACGGTCAACGTCCCGCAGGATTTTGTCGTGGAGCATGTCGAAGTCGTCCTGAATATCAACCACGCCTATCGTGGTGATATTATCGCGGCCATTGAGTCGCCGGATGGGACCAGCAGCACGCTGCTCTTCCCGCGTTCTGGTGACAATAATCACCACTACAGCAACTGGAAGACCAGCTCGCTGCGTCACTGGGGCGAACAATCTGGCGGGACGTGGACGCTGCGCGTGGCCGACTTCTATGCAGGGACCACCGGTACGCTCAACTCGTGGCAGTTAATCATCCACGGGTATTCGACCGGCGGCGACCCCGAAACGCCGGTGCCGGGTGAACTGGTGAAGAACGGCGGCTTTGAAGTGCTGAATGGCGCTGGTAAGCCGGTGATTGATCCGTGGGTGGTGAAGAATCAGACCGGTGACAAGCCGAAATGCAACAAGCCGGAAAAGAGCAAGTATTTCGCGTACAGCGGGAACTGTGCCTTCCGCTTTAAGGGTGGGCCGGGTGAAAAAGGCAATCTTCAGCAGGTCCTGGACACCTCTGCTGTGAATCTCCAGACAGGGGATACGCTTGAAGTCACATGGATGATGAGCGCCCCGGCCAGTTCCAGCGGCAAGATCAAGTTTGTTGTCAAGTATGACGACGGCACCCCGCCGACCAAGATCAAGGGTGCGGTGCTGCCGACGCTGAACGGTGAGTATGAGCCGTGGGGAAACGATCCCCTGCACCCGCCAACAGTTGCCAGCAGCAGCGTGAAGAAGGTGAAGTTCAACATCAAGAATACGTCACCATCAGGCAAGATCCTGGTCGATAATGTGAGCATCATCCACACGTCGGCATCTGCCCGCGTTCTGGATCTGCCGGGTACGGTCCGCAGTGATCAGACTGCATTTGGCCCGCGCTAGAGCGCTGACCGGTTAATCGTCTGAAATAAACAGAGGTGCAGCATGGTGCTGCGCCTCTGTTTTTGATTCCGATGTCGTGCGTCATCCCGAACCGCGATCTCATACACTTTTCCACCGCCTGACGGATGATCGGCCTACGATCTGCATTTCCATGCTAGATTCCATACAAAGCCTTCTCTGCAGACAGGGGAATAACCTGATGAAAACGCATGCTGCCATTGTTAAGCCCGTCAGATTAACCATCTTCTGCTTTCTGTTTCTCGCCGCCCTGCTGATTACGCCGTCGGCGTCAGGCGTCCCACTTGCTGCACAGGATGGGCAGGACGCACAGGATGCGCTGGAAGATCAGGCATTTGAGATCATCATGGCGGATAATGCAGCACGCTTGCAGCATGTGATGACGCATGGCAAAGCAGAGGCGGTCGGCGCGGTGGCCCGCTGGTCCCCGGATGGGCGCACATTGGCCGTGACCGGTACGCCGGGGATCTGGCTGTTTGACGCCGATGATCTCAACGCCGAGCCGGAGCTGATCGACTTCGGTACGTGGATCGCTGATCTGGCGTGGTCCCCGGATGGCCGCATGATCGCCGGGGGCAGTGAGACGATGGCGGCGCTGTGGGACTTCGAGCGTGAGACGCTGACTCCGCTGGATGGCGCTGCCCCGTTCGCCTTCAGCCCGGATGGATCACGGCTGGCGTATGTCCACTATCTCGAAACGGATACGGACTCCCATGAAGGCGTGGGCATCTGGAATACATCGTTTCAGGTCGAAGTGCAGGTGCTGGATCTGGTTTCAGGAAATATCGAAGCGAACTATGAAGTGCCCCGCGAGTCAGTCAACGATATCCCTGTGCTTGTGTTTTCGCCGGAAGGCAGCACACTGTACCTGACATGGAGCTTTTCGTATGGCGCAGACTGTGGGCATGGCGGTACGGAAAGCGGCATTTTTGCATGGAATATGCAAGCCAGCACTGATGAATCCAGCACACCGGTCACCCCTGACGAGTTCCTTCAGCAGTTCCCCGAAGGCAATCTCTTTATCGATCAGTTCGCCTTCTCACCGGATGGTCAGTTTGCGGCGGCGGTCAACGGTTTCGATAAGGTGGTCTGGGACCGTGTCGATCAGACGCGCCTGCTCGAACCGGCTGGCGGCTTTTCTGGGGACCCGTTTTCGCAGGACAGCCGTTTGATCGCATTGGCACAAAATCGCGGCACCGTGATCTATGAGATGAGCGCGTTACCAGAAGTGCTGGAACCGCACACCATCATCCCGTTCAATGGCAGTACGGACTTTCATCCTGACGGATTGCGGATCGCCATCAACAATATCGTATGGGATGTCGAGAAGGGCACGCGGATCGACGCCGCGCTGATTGATCAGTTCGAGTATGCTGGCGCGGCGAATTATCTGCTTCAGATCGCCCCGGATGATCAGGCTTATACACTTGATCCGGTAACAGGAGCCGTCATCACATCATTTGAGGTGGAATCCGACTGGCTGCTGAACGTCCATTTACTGCCGGAGAGTGTGCTGCTGATTGACCGCGATCTGAACGGAACGCTGATCCAGGCTGCCACTGGTGAACGACTGGCGCAGTGGACACTCACATCAGGCTATCCGACGATGAGTGAGGATCGTTCGCTGCTGCTGGTCCCGTCACAGGATGCCAGTGCTGCTGCGGAGACGTTCATGATCGTCAGTACGCGCACCGCCGAGACTGTCATCCCACCGGATTTCGAGCGCTTCATCTGGCCTTACTTCAGTGCTGATAATGTTTTGCCCTATGTTTCAACCGATAGCCAACTGCGCTTCTGGGATTTTGAGTCGGGAAGCCTGCTGCCGTTCAGCGTCGAGTGGGGCGAAGGCATGAGCGTGTCTTTCGGGGCATCTGACCGGATGATTGTGGTGACAGACACCGCTGCCCAGACCGCCCATGTATGGGATACCGTCACCCAGACGCTGCTGCCGGAGATCCCGGATATAGGCAGTTCGAGTGTGCTGACCTTTGATCTGGACGCGGACCGCATGGCGTACTTCCACGACGAGACTGTTACAATTTACGTGCGTGAGATTTCAACCGGGGGTCTGATCGCGTCAAAGGTTTATGAGTACTGGTTTTATGCCGATTCTCTGACTTTTTTGGGGGATGTGATCCGCGTCACCTATTGCAGTCAGGATACCTATTGGAATTTTGTCACGGACGAAGAGATCGACGCGGAAGCGCTGCCCCGGCGCACGGTTGCCCGCACGTATTTCAGAACCACGCCAGATGGGACCGTCGGCGTCTCATGGGATCAGGATCAGATCACGCTGTGGGATACGTCAGACGATACCGAACTGACCACGCTGCAAACCGGCGGCGACATCATCCGCCTTGCCCGGTTTTCCAGCGATGGCCGTTATCTGATCGCGGAGATGATGGACGGCCCGCTGATGGTGTGGGCCGTCCCGGAAGGGTAAACAACGCGTCGGACGAAATTTCCCGCAGGGGCGCAATACCTTGCGCCCATTTGTGATCATCCCCGCTCATTTAATCACCAGTCCTCCCCGGATGCCACGCGCCGCACGGACTCCCGTTCTTCTGCCGGGAAACGTGCGGCAATCTCACGGATGGTCACGCCTTCCACCGGATGCACGTAATCCGGTGCGAGTTCGGCCAGCGGGATGGCAACTGCTGCGAATTTCGTGATGCCCTTATTCGGTACACGCCACGGCTTCGCGCCGAACTCAAAGGCGCCAGCGTCCCCCCACAGCAGGATGTCCATATCCAGCGTCAGTGGGCCGTGCTTGTTGACCTGTGAGGTGCGGTCACGTCCACAGCGCCGCTCGATGTCGTCCAGTACATCGGCTTTAAACTGCTCCGGCGTCAGGGTGGTGCGGATCTTCGCCACGATGTCGAGAAAATCGGGCTGATCGGCGAATCCATACGCCGGTGACTGATACACCGCCGACAGTGCGAGTAGTTCGCAGCGTTCCAGTATGTCGCAGCGTTCCCGCAGCAGGTTGCAGCGTTCCCGCAGCAGGTTGCAGC
>CAYNDH010000056.1:0-22606 GCA_964395665.1 uncultured Anaerolineaceae bacterium | reverse complement strand
TAGTAAACGTCACTTTGATTTTTCAGTGAGGGTGACCGGTGGGTCAGGCGCAGGCTGGTTTGCGGCGCGGTGACATGCTTTGAGATAAAGCTGATGATCTCTTTCAGCACCAGCCGAGCGGCGTCCTGATGAAATTTATCAGGGTTTTCAGGGTAAAAATCATGCCCAAGCCCCTGCACGATCTTGACGCGGTGATCCTCACTGCCGGGAGATGCCTGTAAGCCTTCGCTGAGGCGTTCGATCAGGTTTTTGTCGATATACGGATCACTGCTGCCGTAGAGCGCCATCAGCGGCGTCTTGCACTGGTGAAAACGATCCATGTTGCGCTGTGGGAAACCACCACACGAGACGGCTGCCTCTACATCCTCACATTCCAGCGCGACATCATAAGCGAAACTGCCGCCCATCCCCAGCCCGACCACGCCTGATGTGGCATTGGTGTGATTGTGCTTCTCGACCACATCAATCGCGGCACATACGCGCTCCATGCCTTTAACCTGCCCCAGCCCTTCGACCAACTGCATGGCCTCACGGGGATTGTCTGTCACACGGTTATCAAACAGATCAGGCACGATGACGTAAAATCCGCTCTGCGCCAGCCGATTGGCGATCCAGCGTATCATGCTGGTAATCCCCCACCAGTCATGAATCAGGGTGATGGCTGGATATTTGCCTGCAAGCTGCGGATTCGCCATGTAAGCCGGGAACTGGGTTCCATCATCCACATTGACCAGCACGTAGCCGGTTTCGATGTTGTATTCGATGTGAACGGGATTATAAGAGGCCATGAGCTTCTCCTGCTGCCTGCCTATTACTGAACAATGTATTTTCTGACGGGTTGAGGCGGTTGCTGTCTGGTGACTTAAATATTCAGCGTCCCGTTCATGTCTATAACGGCTTATGATACCGTTCTATTGTCCGTGTGGCGAATGAATCACGCTGGGCTGGCCGTCTGGCTGGCTGTTCGGTGATTGTGAGCGGCGGCTGTACCGCTCTTGGCGGCTGTACCGTTGAAAGCGGCTGTACCGCTCTCGGCGGCCTTAGCGCTTCACGCTGTAGGTTGTCCGCGAGACCGGATCGGCTTCAGCCTCTGCCCCCAGAATCTTCGCGCCTTCGGCTGTCACCACACAGGACAGCGTGCGGTAATTGTGACGGTGCGCCCAGTCGCGGATGGCGGTTAGCAGCGGGGGCGAAAGTTTGCGCGCCGACCAGACATAGACATCAGCGCTGCGCGGATTGATCTGCTGTTTGCAGCACAGAAAGGCCTCATGCCCGGATGCGCTGATCGCCAGCCGGTGAATCTGGCGGTTATTCGTCTCCGGCAGGATTTCCCACGTGCGCGGCCATAGTTCTTCCCAGTGCTGGCGTGCGCTCTCCAGCCGACCGACCGGCATCTGCCAGCCGTCGACCTGTGCGGCACTGCTCTGCGGATGTTCATTGACCTTGTAGAAGCCCTGTCCGGTGCGCGCTGGCAGGTGATAACGCTGCACGGTGGACAGCGGCTCCAGTCGCAGATCGCGATACAGCCCGGCGGTATCATCAGAAACGCCGGTTGGCAGGCTGACGGTCAGTTTTCCCCCGCTGGACTGGGCAAGGTCGATCAGCGCCCGCAGCAGAATCTGTGCCTGATGATCCTCACGCCAGATGAGCTGTCCGAGATGCAGGTGTGCGCCGAATGGCTCCGGTTCGTCACCCGGATAAAGTTCAGCATAGGCGGTGATTTCGCCGCTGCTGGTTGACTCCGCCAGCAGCGTCATGCCTGCGCCGCGCAGCAGACGGCTGAGGTGAATGGCGGCGGTCTCATCGCTCATCCACGGGCCGCCATGGGTCCAGCGCTCATAGATCGTCAGCGCGTCATATGGCAAACTCTCGACACCGCCGCCGGGAGTCATCCGCTGCCATACCGGGATCTGGTTCTGAAACAGCACAGCAATCGCGTGGGTATCATCCAGCCGCGCCGCACGAATGTGATATTGCTCGGATGCATTCATATCGTTCAGAGGTATTTCAGTTCGAAAAGGTTGATCTGTGATTATAGCAGATGTGCTGTCATGAGATAACCGATTGAGGCGGTCAAACAAAAACACCGCAGTAATCGGCTGCGGTGTCAGGTTTTTACCCGAAGAAGTTCAGGTGATGTGGATAAAAATTGCGACGGGAGTATGCAGCAGTACCTTTCGGCATCCACTGCACAGGTGCTCTGCCACTGAGCTACAGCCTGTTTGCTGTTTCCAGCGCACAGACCGGCGGGGGTCGAACCCGCGACCACCTCGTCCATAGCGATAACCCGTACGCGCCGACCCACATCACCCTGACTTACGTGAGGGATGGTGCATTTTCATACTGTGACATGGATAAAAAGGTTGAAATGGGAACTCATCTCGGCGGTGGATTGCTCCACCTGTGAGATGGAAAGGGATTGAACCTTTGGGAGCCAGATAACCCACTTCTATCGACCCATGTCACAGTTGATTATACCACAGTTCTGTCAGATCTCACCGCGAGAGAAGCGGCTGATCACTTCCGGCGCGGCGGTATCGAAGCCGACCACATCCAGCATCCCGGCGTCGTTTGGATCGGCAATCGTGAACGCGTTTGCCAGCATCCCGACCACCACCAGCCGCGCCGGAATCCCCATCTTTTCACGGTATTCCGCCAGCGCCTGCGACGGGTGGATCTTGCCGAACCACGTCTCGCTGTCGGTATAGATCACAAACGTGTCCACCGGCTGCTTACGTTCCAGCGCGTACAGCATCGGCAGGGCGCAGTCCGTCGCGCCAAATGGCAGGCCGCTGATGCGGTTGACCACATCATCCAGACGCATCCGTGCTGAGATGTCCAGCGGCTGAAGCTCGTGATGGAAGGCTGTGAAGCTGTACTCCGGTTCGGTTCGCGCCGTGACCAGTGCCATCGCCGCGCTGCCATCACGCGGTGTCAGCCCCGGCACACCGGCGATCATCCCCGCCCCCATCGAGCCGGATACGTCCAGTGCCAGCATCGTGCGCCTGTTCGCAGGCTGCACGTTCTGGAAGGCCAGTTCGAATGCCTTGTCCAGCGCGTCGAGAATGCGCGGCGTCGGTGTCCATTGCGGCGCACCAGCGGCATACATCCCATACATGCCGCGCCCCTTCAGGCTGCGGCCCAGTGCATACACCCGCAGGGCAGACAGCACGGCGATCGGATGCACACGCGCCTTACGCAGTGCATCAGCATTCGTCAGCCGCCCGACGATCATACGCTCGGCCTCACTGCCCGGTATGATCAGCCCGACACGCGTCATGGTCGCCAGATTGCGGATCATAGCCGTCATCGGCATCTTCTGAAGCAGCGCATCCCAGATTTCAGCATGGGTGAGTGCTTCGGTTGGCAGGGCTTCACGCGGCAGATCGAACTGCGCGATCAGTTTCAGCCACATCGCGACATCATTGGTGCGCTGTGCCTGCTCGAAGCCCCAGATGAACGCCAGTGCTTCATCGGCGGGCATCTGCAGATCGGTGGCCCATGTGGCTTCATCACGCTTTGTCACCCACTTCATGATCGCAGACTGTATATCAGTCTGCGGCTTTGGATGTGACAGGCGCAGGGTGTCGGCATGAGTCCAGCCGCTGCGCTGGCGGTACTTCACCAGTTGATAGGCCAGATCACGCGGCGGCTTTTCCAGATACCAGTGGCCGACCGCACGCCGCAGTCCGCGCCCCCAGCCGCGCATCGTCTGCACATATTCGGTAAACGCGAACAGATGCGTCCCAATGCGGCAGACCTGCGGCAGGGCATCCAGTGCGGCGCGGCGTGTGGCTTCATTGCCCAGTGCAGTTGCCATTGCCAGTGCGAAGATCGCCTGATCATTCTTTGGGGCGCGTCCTTCATGGGAAATCGCCACGATCTCCTGTACGGTGCGCACACCATCTTCGAGAATACAGGCTTTGACGTTCTGCGCGTTGTTGACGGTCAGCGCCTGTTCAGTCGCGTAATAGGAACCGCCTTCGCTGCCCAGGATCAGAAAGCGCCGCAGTTGTTCCCACGAATCAATCTGCCAGGTGTACCCGCCCGCAGAGTTTCGAACCTGATCCATTCCAGGAATCAGCGCTGACTGCGGAGTCGGGCTGGTCGGCTTCAGAATGTTCTTCAGATATTTCTTCAATGCCTCAGTCCTCCTCTCTCTGATAGCAGCTTGCCTTGTTGGTCTTGGTGTGATGTTATGCAGACGGTATCCGTTACCTGAAGGTTCCGCCGTACCGCCACCACACAAACATCCTATCACAGTAAATTATGCTGTCAATGAGGTTGTTAACGGATCATTACAGATCAGAAAGGATCGATTTACGGCTGAAGCTCGTCTGCCAGCCATGGCATCCCATAGCCAACCACCAGATGTCCGGCTTCAGCCAGCGCATTTCCCAGTGAGTGCGTATCATGGTAAACCCACCAGTAATTCGCCGCTGGCAGGATCGACACACCGAAATCCGCAACCACCAGCGCAGACAGGTCACGGCGCAGCCCGTCACTGCGCGACAGCGTGACGCGGAAGCGCGATGGCATCCCCGATGACCATTCGGTATCGTAATAGGCCAGATGCTGGTATTCGATCAGCGCTGTCAGCCCGTTCTCAAGGGCCTTCTGAAAACGGAAAAGGCCGCCTGCCCACTGGATCGGCGTGTCATCAAGTTCATAACCGGCGGCGCTGTATGCCTGCCCGACAACGGTCAGGAGTAAGGTGCGAAAATATTCCTGCGGGTCCTGTTTCAGCATCTTCTTCTCATCTCGTTTTGATGAGAGAGCAATATACCACACGACGGAGATGGTGCGTGTATGCTGCTGACGATCTGCTCTGATGACTCAGGGGAAGGGTGGAAACAGGGCGGGCCTACTAACCGGAAATGTTCCCTCAGCAAGGTAGATCTGAACAGCCGAAAAGCGCGTGCCAGCGGTGCTGGACGTTGGAGGCCGCTATGCCACCGCCGGAGATCGGCGTCGGGTGCGGCGCTCATATTTGGCTTTCCGACGATTGTGACGATAAGCATCCTCATTACGGTAAGCAGTCACCACCACCTTACCATCGCGTGAGACGATAACTGTGGTCCCAACTAAACGGCGATAGTGATGGCTCCCGGGCAGATCATGCGGGAGCCACTTCTGGTGCAGGCAGTAAAAGATCACTCCTGCCCGGCGTTGTCGCTTACCATAGGCTACAATGAAGCAGATGTCGTCATACGAGAGATTCCGCTGTGCGGCGCGGATTTCAGCATGGTCGGAGAGTTCAATATTCAAGACTAAATCCCCCTGATCTTGACCGCGCCCTGTTTCTTAATAGTATATTACACGCTAATTGACCTAACAGAACGTAAATTTTCGTGAACTAGGTAAAATTGGCGTAAAAATGAACCATCGTCCGGCCAGCATCGGGAAAACAAAAAGGGCGGCCAGGATACAATGGTTCATCCTGCCGCCCTATATGAATACTGACTTTTAGTTCAGGCGGTTAGCCTAACGGGAAAACCCATGCCCGCTGCTTTGGAAACAGGATGGGCACCAGGGTCCGCCCCAGCGTATTTCCCTGCACTTCCGGATACAGATTGCCGACCTCTGCCGGTGTGCGATGCCCGAACAGGACATTCAGAAAGGTATGATCGGGGAAGCCGATGTCACCTTCATACAGGGCGAATGGCCGGTGCTCCACGCTGACGAGCCTGCCCTGGTTGAAACGCAGTTCCAGCCCGGTCAGATCATACAGGCTGATCTTCAGTGTGCCGGTGTGACCATGTGCCAGCGAAGTCGCCAGCCGCCGTTCCAGCACTGGTGTCAGATGTCGGATGAACGCCGCCAGATCCGGCACGCGCAGATACCATGCATAGACCTTCTGCAGCATCCTCCCACCCGGAGTGGCCTGCACCAGCTCATCGAACAGCTCTGGCAGATCTGCCGAGAACGAGATGGCTTCCGGCAGCGGCTTTTTGGCCTCGGTGAAGAACTCAAGCCCGAATGCCTTGATCCCGCGCAGCACATCCATGTAGACATTGATCAGTGAGCCGTGTTCATTCATCACCCAACTGTAGCAGGCCAGCCACGTGCTTTCCTGGACTGCTCGCAGCAGCACATAACCGAGTTCCTGCCCTTCCGGGCCGATGATGATGTACGTATGCGGCATCCACACTTCGTCCGGATCGCGTTCTGACAGCTCGAAGCGCCAGACGGCGGCGTCACGCGGATGACTGATCGCGTGGCGCGTGGCGTAGGCTGCATCCCATGCCGCGAGCTTCTCGGCATCGTCAGCGGTAGCGCGGCGCAGGGGATAGGTCGGCATTTCATCTTCTGGGAGATCACGGATCGCGAAAAACGGGACGGTGGTCCGTGCGCCGAGATCGAGCGCCATCGCGTAGCCAAAGCGCCGGTAGTAATTCTCGATGCCGGTGATGCTCTGCATGAGATGGCCTAACGCCTGACTGCGCTCGTGGGCTGCGTTGATCAGGGCGCGAACCAGACCGCGCCGCCGGTAATCCCGGTGCGTCGCGACCAGTTCGACCCGGCCCACAGTGACCGGTGTGTCCTCAATCTGCCATATCTGCGGGATCAACAGCACGGCGGACACGATGGCTTCATCCCGTGCAGGATCAACCACCACCCATATATCATCATGTGTCACGGTTGGATGCCTGCCGGAAATCAGCGTGCGTGCCCATGCTGCCAGCGCGATGGTGTCGGATTCACCCGCTTCGCCAAAGGTATCGGCATAGAAGGCGGGCAGCCCTTCAGCATCACTGGTGAAGCCTTCACTCAATGAACGCAGGATCAGACCCTCGGCAAGTTCTCGTCTCATGTAGTTTGTCCCTGTTTCAGGCTGCCGCTAAACATCAACCGTCGTATCAACCGGCCTGTCAATCGGTGTTTCTGGTTCATCAGTCTGGCGCAGCGTCAGCACACGGAAGCTCTCGCCATACTGCCAGCCGTTTTCCTGACCGGCTGCCGAATCCCCCCGGCGGATCATGTCGATCAGGTCTTCGCCAAACTGCGACGGGAAGCAGCGCAGGGTGTCCAGTTTGCGTTCAAACACATCGGTGATGTCAACGGACACGTTCACATGCTCCGAGATCATCAGATAGACCCTGGTCACGTCGTGCGGCTCATAGCCTGCTTCCAGCAGGTCGATGAAGATCGGGCGTGATCCGGCACTGGGGAAGGCGGCATACAGTGCAGCCTCACCAACAGCGCGGTGATCGGGATGATTGACATAGGTATTGTCGCTGAAGTAGTACGTATTCGGGTCCGGGATAACGACGACTTCCGGGCGCAGTTCACGGATCAGCCGTGTCAGATCCCGGCGCAGTTCGATGGTCGGCTGAAGCGTGCCATCGGCGTAATTCAGAAAGCGTACATCGGTCACACCGGCGGCCCTGGCAGCGGCGATCTGCTCACGGCGGCGGGTCTCGATCAGCGTCTCGCGGTGATAATCGACCGAATTACTGCCCGCCGCGTTATCGGTGACGATGCAGTAGGTCACGGTGGCGCCGGCGTCCGTCCAGCGGATGATGGTCCCGGCATAGAATTCGATGTCGTCAGCGTGGGCGACGATCACAAGAGCGCTTTTGGGAACATAAAAGTCGGGTGTTTGATCGGTCATAATGGGTTCTCTAAGGGTCAGAGGGACAGATTATAGCAGCGGCTGCTGACATTGCAAGACGGCAGAATGCTGCTCGGCAGAATGCTGGTCGCAGAATGCTGCGGACGCTGCCATACTCACAGATCAGCATACACCAGAAAATATTACGGATGGGGGTTCGGGTTGTCGATGCGGCCTAAATCACGATCAGCACGATCAGGAAGATGACGATTACCGCCGCCGCCAGCAGATTACCATCACCTGCTGGTCCGCCTGCCAGCACAAACAGCGGAAGCTGGCTGATGGTCGCCTCACTGGGCGATCCTGCCAGTGGACGGCTGATATAGGGTGCGAGCGGATAATCGTTGATATGCATGAAGTACCACAGCGTCCCCCAGATCAGGTAGCCGTTGACGAAGCCAACCACGCCGCCTAACAGGTTGGACTGTAACTGCTCACGGTTGCCCTCACCACGAGCGCGGGCCGCATCCTGACCGATCAGCGCACGGGTCTGATAGGCAAAAAGGACGATGATCGCAAACAGCGCGGTCTGGATGAAGAACGCCTGCACCGCCGGGACATTCACCAGCAGTGTGCCACGGATGACATCATCGAACTGAAACAGCGCAAACAGGCCCAGCACAATCCCCGACATGGCGATTACTTCTTTATTCCATCCACGGGAAAAGCCGATATAGCCAAACAGGAATGCCATACCCCATAAAAGCGCCGAGAGCTGCATCATCGAAAGTTTACCTTTTCAGTTCAGGTGCCTGTTGCAGTTTGCCTGTTACAGATTGCAGGTTACTGATAGCAGTTTGTCTGTCATCAGTGACACATGATAGCGTATTCTGTCACACACCGTGATTCTACCTTAAGTTTGCACATCCGGTGCGAACAGATTTAGCGTATTCACGATCTTTTCAGCCGCATGGGGCTGTGCCAGCGCACTGGCCGCAGCGCTCATGCGCCGCAGACGCGCATCATCACGGATCAGGCTGACCAGTGCAGGCAGCAGATCGGACTCCATGCGGCCATCTTCCATCAGCACACCGGCGTCATGTTCGACCAGATAATCGGCGTTGACCTTCTGATAGCGCCATGCATACGGGTACGGCACAAGGATCGATGGCAGCCCGAAATAAGGCAGTTCGCCCAGCGTACTTGCCCCCGACCGGCATACGCACAAATCCGCCGCCGCCATTGCCAGCCCCATATCATCATGCAGATAGGCGAATGGATGATAATGCGGCCTGTCCTGATGCGGCGCGGCCTGCTGCCAGTCGAGTTCCCCGGTCACATGGATAACCTGCACCTGCTGCCGCAGCAGTTCTGGCAGCAGATCAATCACGGCGGTGTTAATGCTGCGTGCCCCACGGCTGCCGCCGAAAACCAGAATCGTCTTCCGCGCCGGGTCCAGCCCGAAATGCGCGATTCCTTCAGCCTTTGTCGCCTGCATCATCGATTTACGCAGCGGATAGCCTGTGACTACCATCTTCGTCAGCGAGAAATAGGGCGCTGAAGCCGGTGTCGTCACACAGATGCGCCGGGCCAGCGGTCGCAGCGTCTTGATCGTCAGCGCCGGTTCAATATCCGGCAGATAGATAACCATCGGAATCCGCAGGAGCTGTGCCGCCAGCGCGACCGGCACGCTCACCCATCCGCCAGTGGTGAAGATCACATACGGGCGGATGCGGTGCAGCAGCCGCAGCGCCTGCGTCGTGCCGAATGATAATTTGCCGACGCTTTTGGTCGCGACGATCGGTTTGACACCATGCAGCGGCCCCGAATAAACTTCATGGTAGCCTTCGAACTTCAGCCCGGAACGCTCAACAAGCGGTCGCTCGAAGCCGTCCACCGCGCCCACAAAATGCAGGGCAGTTTCTGGCTGATGTTCCTGTAAATACTCAGCGACCGCCAGCGCCGGGTAAACGTGACCGCCTGTCCCCCCGGCTGCGAGTAAAATCGTTGCGGGCAAGATCGGCTGTGACATCGGCTCTCCGTTTGATCTGGCTCTCTTTAAGTAAGCTGATACGCTGGATGCTTAGCAGAAATCCCACGCCAACCAGCAGCGTCACCAGTGACGAACCGCCATAGCTGATGAACGGCAGTGTCACACCGGTCGGCGGGACCAGTGCAAGCATCACCGCGATGTTCAGCAGGGCTTTGGTCGCCACCCAGATCGTGATGCCAGCGGCCAGCAGCGCCCCGAATGCGTCGGCGGAACGGCGTGCGATATAAAATCCGCGCAGAACGAATAACACGTACAGCAGCACCACCACCCCCGCGCCGATGATACCGAGTTCTTCACCGATGACGGCGAAAATACTGTCAGTGTGCGGTGCTGGCAGGCCGGTAAATTTCTGCAAGCTCTGGCCGAGTCCCAGACCGGTCCAGCCGCCGTTTTCGAAGGCGATACGCGCCTGCATGATATGCCATGTGAGCTGGGTTGGGTCTGCCCATCCGGCGAGAAACTCGGTCAGACGTCCGCCCGCATAAGCGACCAGCCCGGTCGTGATCACCAGCACGCCGCCGCCCGCCGCAATCGCCGCAATCGCCGCCAACTGCATCAGATCTGCACCGGCCAGAAAGAACATCGCGGAACATACGATGGCAATCGTGAGCGCCGTGCTGAGGTCTGGCTGAAGCACGACCAGCCCGACGACAAAGCCCAGAATCAGGGCGAATGGGATCAGGCTGTAGGTCAGGCTGCGGATGCGTGCATTCCTGGCTTCCATCCACGCCGCCATGTAGATGATCATCGCCAGTTCTGCTGCTTCACCCGGCGCGAAACGCCCCGCGACCAGCGTGCGCCGCGCATTGAACGTGTCCGATCCGAAGAGCTGCACGGCGATCAGGAAGGCAATCGCGATCAGCAGAATCGGCACGACGAACCGCCGCAGCCGTCGGTAGCCGAACAGCAGCGCGCCTACCGCCGCGATCAGCCCGTAGATCGCATTGCGGACATGGCCCATGACGATCACCGTCGGGTCCTGAAATTCGCTGGTACTCCAGTCAAATGTGGTGCTGAAGACCATCATGATCCCGATCACCAGCAGAATCGCTGTCAGCACGAGCTGTGGTTTGTCAATCGACGCCCACAATGAAATAGTACGCTCTGCCGGACGCGATGCGCCGATCTCATTGAATGAGGGAAATCTCGCCCGGTCGCTGGCCGCCGGTCGGATCGGCTGTGGCGGTGTTTCATCGATCACCTGATTCGGTATGGATTGCTCGGCCATCAGAAATGCCTTTAAACAATACGTTGACAGACAATATGTTACACAGGCAGCAGTAAAGTGACGATGACAGGATCAGCAGTACAGGACACCTCACCGGCAGTCCATGGCAGGTGGCTTCGACAAAGTGCCGGTCATGCAGTGAGAGATGCGATCAGGCTGCGATTATACAAGTGTTCGGACGCACAGTCGGACACGCAGTCAGATACAAGCCAAGGATACAGCGAAGTTGCATTCCTTGCATCTTCAGATCGACCGGAATGTGATGTGACAAGCGATAACCGTGATCAGAGTTCGTTCACCAATAGGCGGAAATGCGCTCCACGTGCTGCGAAATCCTGATAGGCGTCATAACTCGTCCCGCCGGGGGACAGCAGCACGACATCCCCACTCTGGGCGATCTCATGGGCCAGCGCGACTGCTTCTTCCAGTTGCTGTACACGGGTTACATGCGTTTCGGCGCCTGTCAGTTCGCGCACGAGATTGACCACGATGTCACCGTCACGACCAAAGGCGATGATATGCCGCGTCTTACGCAGTGCCAGCGCTATCATCTCATCCCACGGCAGCTTTTTGTCTGCACCGCCCGCCAGCAGCACAATCGGTTCGTCATAGCTGTTCAGCGCCGCCACGACGCGTTCGGGGGCGGTGGCGATGCTGTCATTGACGTAGGTCACGCCGTCCAGCACGCGCACAGTCTCCAGACGATGTTCGACCGCCTTGAAATTGCGGATTGTCTCGGCCATGACTTCCGGCGCGATACCTGCTGCACCGGCCAGCGCACACGCCGCCAGCACATTGGCGACATTATGTGCGCCCCGCAGCGGGATGTCATCGAGTTCGCACACCATCTGCGGATCGCCGGTGGTGCTGGCTAATCCCGCTACGAACAGCCGCTGTCCGGCCAGAAATGCGCCATCTGTCAACAGTTCGCTGCGGCTGAACCACAGGATGTCCCCCGGTGCGGCGGCCTGTACCATGCGTGATCCCCAGTCATCACGGTTCAGCACGGCGATACCGTCCTTGCCCTGATGGCCGATGATATTGGCCTTGGCACGCATGTAATTCTGCATTGTGCTGTGGCGGTCAAGGTGGTTGGGGGTGATATTGAGGATACCTGCGATCTGGGGGCTGCTCATCATCAGTTGAAGCTGGAAGCTCGACAGTTCCATCACCACACGGTGATCGGGGCGGATGCCCATCATGATGTCCAGCAGCACATTGCCGATATTGCCGCCGACCCATGTGGTGTAACCGGCGTTCCTGACGATCTCGCCGACCAGGGTGGTGGTCGTCGTCTTGCCTGCGCTGCCGGTGATGCCGATGATCGGAGCCGGGCAGCGGTCTACGAATAGCTGTGCATCGTTGGTGATGGCGATGTTCCGCGCCAGCGCATCCTGTACAATCGGAAGCTCAATCGGCACGCCGCCGGAAAGACACATCAGTTCGACATGATCCGGCACGCGCTCCGGCATTTCACCCAGATGAAAGCGCACACCGGGGAAGTCGCCGGGATCGACCTGAAGCTGATCGGCTGTTTTCTGATCGAACACGATAGTACGGGCGCCTACACTCGGCAGCCACCGCGCCAGCGCCTGTCCCTGACGGGCAAAACCGATCACGATGACTCGTCTGCCACTGAGGATATCGTTTTGTGTTCGCAGCATCGCGTGACCCCTGTTCACTACTTTCCCGAAAAACGTTTAAGAGGGTGGCTCCATGCCTGATGAGCCACCCTGCGAGTGACCTTAACCAGCGGCCTGCTGACAGCCTGTCACCGGCCTGCACACAGCGAACAGAAATCAGTGTTTAACGCAGCGCCAGTGTGAGATCCACTTTCGCCAGATAATCAATGGCCTCATCCATGCTGCCTACCACCTGGAAGCGCGTCCGCGTGATCTGTGAGACCACGCTGGCGATAAAGGATGCCATCGGGTTCGGCTGACTATCGACGATCACCAGCCAGCCTGTGATAAACTGCTCCGGCAGTGATTTCATAAAGCTGTTCACCTGCGAAAACTGCATCCAGTTCTGTCGTGTTGCAGCGGTTCTGCTGACATCGTTGATGACATGGACGAGTTTATCAGGTGGAAGGTTGGCTTCTGCCAGCATTTTGTGTGCTGCCAGTACGCCGGATTTGAATTCTTCAAAGGATAATTCACCGCTGAACTGCATCACCAGGACGCGTTCCGGGATACGCCAGTAAAGTTGATCGAGCATAACAGGTGTCCAGTATCTATTGTCAGGGTACGGCAAAGGTGCCGCATTAAGACAATTATAGCAGAGTCGCTGACCTGTACACGTAAATTTTCCCTGCTGATTCCTGACCTGACTTTGACATCTCCGGCATATCCGGTTACAGCAGCGCCAGTGCCACGCCGATCATCGCACTCAACAGCCCGATCAGCCAGAAACGCTGGACGATCTGCGTCTCACTCCACCCGCTCAACTCGAAGTGATGATGCAGCGGAGCCTGACGAAACAGGCGCTGTCCGCCGGTAGATTTAAAGTACCAGACCTGAAGGATCACGCTCACCGTCTCGACCACCGGCACAATCGCGATGATCGGCAGCAGCGCCCACTGTCCGCTCATCACTGCGATGATCCCCAGCACCGAGCCGAGCGCCATCGAACCGGTATCACCCATAATCAACTGCGCCGGATGAGCATTAAACCACAGAAACGCGAAACACGCGCCGACCAGTACGAAGCAGAGCTGGGTCAGGAAGAACTGCCCCTGCAAAAACGTGATCACACCATAGGCAGCAAATGCGCTTGCACTGATGATCCCCGCCAGCCCGTCCAGCCCGTCTGTGAAATTGACGGCATTTGCGAAACCAATAATGATGAACATCGTCAGCGGGATGAACAGGATCGGACTCAGCGGAATCGAGATGTTCAGCAGTGGGATGATGAACTCATTAGCGTATGAGAAATTCCCGAACGAGATCACCGCCGCGCCAGCCCCCGCCAGTACAAATTGACCGGCCAGCTTGGCCCGCGCCGAGATACCTTCGCCTTCCAGTCCGCGTGACTTCTGAATCCCGGACCAGTCGTCGATCATGCCGAGGATAGCGAAGCCGAACATCAGCAGTAGTGGCAGGAAGATACTGGCCCCTTCGCCGGTCTGGACCACCCGCGCCACATTGAGCGCAAAGCACAGGATCAGCACCGGCAGCACGATCATGATGCCGCCCATGGTGGGAGTCCCGCGCTTTTTCTGTTGATTCTCATTCAGTTCAGGGCGAATGTTCTTGCCCAGCCGCAGTCGTCGCAGTACTTCGACAAACGGGCCGCCCCAGATCACGCCGAGTAAAAATGCCAGTGCGCCAGCGGAAAGGGCAAAAGGAAGTGGAAGTCCATTCATACAGGATCTTTTTAAACTTATAACCGATTAAGCCTACATCTTACCGCGCCGCAAGCACAGTGTTGAGTCCCAGTGCGTCAATCATCTCCGGTGCGATGAAGCGACTACTGCCTTCCCCTTCAACCAGATCGAAGCCGTTCTGATAATCCCACATCGTCCAGCCGATGCCATACGCTTCAAAGGCGGTTCGCATATCGCGCAGCAGGGCATAACGTTCGGTCGGATGTGTCGTGGGCTTATACACGCCGAACTCGTTGGCGGTCAGGCGCACGCCATTTTCCTGCGCCCAATCCGCCGCCACACCGATCGTCTCGCGGATCTTGTCAGCATTCCAGCGCTCTGATCCGTAGTGATAGATCAGTTCACGCTGCTGGCCGGTGTAAATATCCAGCAGCGGCGCGATAATCTGAAGCGAGGACGGATAGGGGATCTTCTCCAGCCCGATCAGATAATCATCTGACCAGTCTGCCCCCTGATGCGTGAAGAGATACGGTTCGTAGAAGTGGATGTTATACACGATATTGCGATCTTCATAGATCGGAATCTGAAGCAGGCTGTCGATATTTTCCCACTCGTCACCTTTGACGATGATCGTATGTTCCGGCGCACCTGCACGCAGCGCTGCGATCAGAATAGCCTGAACCTCTTCCCAGCGTGCCCGTGCTTCTTCCCGGCTCATAAACTCCACGAATGCTGGTTCATTCATCGTCTCCAGAAAGATCATTTCAGGATCATAGCGGCTGAAATAACGGGCGAACGACTCCCACAATTCCGCCATACGCTCGACGTAAGCATCATCGGTTGCCATGTTGAAGCGAAGCCCGCTCAGCGGATGCGGATCGATAATCACCGCAAGCTTATATTTCAGCGCCATGGTGATGGCACGGTCCATCTCGTCCAGATAGCTCTGCTTCAACTGCGATGGGTTGTTCAGATCCGCCATCAGCTTTTCCGGCTCGAATGGCAAGCGGACATGCGTCATCCCGGCGGCCTGTAAAAGCTGCATATCGCGTTCGGTGATCGCGTTCGGATCGAAGTCGCCGACAGGGGACAACCACAGCCAGTAGCTCAGGTTGACGCCCTTCGCCAGACGCGCAAACCGGGCATCGCTCACGCCGGTTTCGGAACTGCTGATTGCACCTTCGTCGGCCTGTGTATCAGCCTGTGCATGTAATGGCATCGGATGTCCACCTGACAGACTGATCAGCAGCGCGATGACCGCCCATGATCCATACCGCACTGTGTGCCGCACTGCGTGTCGCACTGCGTGCCGATTGATACAGTTTTTGAACCTGATAAAATGTGCCATCACAAAGTTTGCTATCATGAAATCTTCCACTACAGCATTCCTCTGGCTTGTTTAAACGACATTTGTCTGACGACCCAGTGGCCCGCCAGTCTTTTACTTGACAGATGCCTGTCTGGGCGCTGTCTGCTCAAGTAACGCTTCAACTGCCGTTTGTGGATCAATCTCACGTGCTGCGATACGTGCAATCATGCCCTGAATGGCTTCATCGGGCAGGGTTTGCAGCATCCGTGCCATCAGTGCCTGCTGCAAACGTTCATACAGCTCGATCCCGATGCGCTGATGCTCGTGTTGGCTGCGGATGCGGCTGTCGGCCAGATAGGTCTGATGCTGCGCGATGGCTTCCTGAAGCGCATCAATGCCCCGCGTGCCAGAGGTATCACTGATCGCCACGGTCTCGACAATCGGCGGCAGCCAGAAGGGGGTGTCACCGTCCCCGTCAGAGGCAGGGGTTTCGGGCATTGGTACCGCCATGACCTGACCGTGATGCCGGATCATCTGTGTCCGTGATGCCGGGTGACCGAGTTCGAGCATGGCTTTCAGGGCGCGGCGTGTCTGGGTGGCGCCGGGCCGGTCCGCCTTGTTGATGACCAGAATATCTGCGATTTCAAGGATACCGGCCTTGATCGCCTGCACATCGTCCCCAAGGCCCGGTGCTTCGACGACCAGCGTGGTATGCGCGGTCCGCACGATGTCAACTTCGCTCTGGCCTGCGCCGACGGTTTCCACCAGTACGATATTGAAACCGGCAGCGTCCATCCCCCGGACACTGTCGCGGGTGGCGCGGGAAAGCCCGCCCAGTGTGCCGCGTGCCGCCATACTGCGGATAAACACACCACTGTCACCGGACAGATCCTGCATCCTGATCCGGTCACCCAGAATTGCACCGCCGGTAAACGGGCTGGTCGGGTCCACCGCGACAATTGCCACCGTCTTATCCTGCTGGCGATAGGCTTTTGCCAGCGCATTGACCAGTGAGCTTTTGCCTGTCCCCGGTGCGCCGGTGATGCCGATGATCTGCGCGCCGCCAGTATGTGGATAGAGCGCGGTCAGGGCTTCCTGTCCATCTCCCGCATCGCGTTCGATCAGAGTCAGCAGCCTTGCCAGCGCTCGTCGGCTGCCAGCGCGTACCGCCGCAGCCAGCCCGTGCGGTGTATTGAAATCATGATTTACAACCGTCATTACGCGCCTGCTCCGCGTGCGCTGGCAACAATCCGGCGGATTTCCTGCGCGATGGACTCTGTGCTGGAACCAGGGCCGAAGATCGCGGCAACGCCCACTGCCTGAAGACGTGACTTGTCCTCTTCCGGGATGATGCCACCGAGGATGAGCGGTACATCGGCCAGTTCGCTGGCGTTCATTACTTCGCGGATGCGCGGGACGAGTGTCATGTGTGCGCCGCTTAGGATGCTCAACCCTACGACATCCACATCTTCCTGTAATGCGGCCTCTGCGATCATCTCCGGCGTCTGGCGCAGCCCGGTATAGATCACTTCCATCCCTGCATCGCGCAGTGCCCGTGCGATCACTTTCGCTCCGCGATCATGTCCGTCCAGTCCGGGCTTGGCGATCAGCACCCGGATCGCCTGTGTCTGAATATTGTCGATATCGCTCATTTTTCAGCCTGTCTCATAAAATCAAATTATTATTCGGGCGTCTTACATCGCAAAAATAGTCTGAAGCACGGCTGACAGCTAATGTCACCCTTGCATCATCATGGTAGCAACAATTTGCCTTTCGTTAAAGCGATGCTTTTTGCTTTCTAACGCGCTTTTCGTTTTTCTGATCTGTATGGACTATAAAAAAACAGGTGAGAGAGCGATGTCTGGCATCACGTTCTCACCTGTTTTCGTTATCAGTCTGAATGCCGCGCACCGTACCCGGGGCGGTGTCAGTTATTTAGGCCGTCTGGTGCTGCTGGGCAATCGCCGCGATCTTGGTGAAGGTCGCAGCATCCCGCACGGCGATGTCCGCAAGGATCTTGCGATCCAGTTCAACACCGGCCTGCTTGAGGCCGTAAATCAGGCGGCTGTAGGTCAGCCCGTTGAGACGTGCCGCCGCATTGATGCGGATAATCCACAGCTCACGCAGTTTGCGCGCACGCTGCTTGCGGTCACGGTAGTTGTAGAACAGGCTCTTCAGCATCGCTTCGTTTGAGCGCTTCCACAGCGTCCCACGCGAACCGTACTGTCCCTTGACCATTGCCCGGATTTTATTGTGCCGACGACGACGTACGACACCTGTCTTTGTTCTTGCCATCTTACTTTTGCTCCTTCTCAGCTATCAGCTTGTAACCGCCGGGAACGGGAAGATGTGCCATTCCGCGACGGGTGATAAACACTGGCCTTTCAGCCGGTTGGCCTGTAATCGGCTTCTCTGCATAAACAAGGGGCTGTGAACGCGATAACGCTGCGTCCCGCCCCTTGTCGATCAGTAGTGGTCGATTGCTGCGGCCTTATGCCGGCGGATTGGCCTTGTACTTACGCAGATATGGGGCCGAGCGGCGTACGCGCTTGACGTCTGCCGGCGACACTTCCTGCATTTTGTCCAACTGCTGCTTGGTACGGGTGGATGCACGACGGCGCAGATGGCTCTTGCCACCCTTTGTCCGCATGATCTTGCCCGTGCCGGTCACGCGAAAGCGCTTGGCTGTCGCCTTGTGTGTCTTCAGCTTGTACTTCTTACCCACGATGTCTCACTCCAATATCATTCAAACGGCACAGTGTATCGGCAGGATCAGGCCTGCGCTCACTGAAATCCACATGTTGATCAAAACGAACGGTTGCGAGTTGATAGAAACCCGATTACGAGTCCTTCTTCTCGGTCTTGTTGTCGGTCTGCGGCGCCAGGACCATCATCATGGTCGAGCCTTCCTGACTTGGGGCCAGTTCCAGCATCGCGACATCTTTCAGTTCTTCTGCGATACTGGCCAAACGCTCGCGCCCAATTTGCGGATGCAGATTCTGACGCCCTCTGAACCGGATACTGAAGCGAACCTTCATCCCTTCTGCCAGCCAGCGACGCGCATTCTGCACCTTAAATCCCAGATGGTGATCATCGGTGGTGGGCGTCAACCGGATTTCCTTCAGTTCGACCGTTTTCTGCTGCTTGCGCGCACGGCGTTCGCGGCGCTGCTTCTCATACTGGAACTTACCGAAGTCCATGATGCGGCAGACCGGCGGATTGGCATCCGGGGCGACTTCAACCAGGTCAAGCTGTGCCGCTTCTGCCAGTTCAAGCGCCTGGCTTAGGGACACGACGCCGAGATTTTCCTTGGTTTCGTCGTTGATGAGGCGCACTTCGCGTGCGCGGATTTCGCGATTTATACGGTATTCCGGGTTATTAATGTGAAAATTCCTCTCTACAGAGTGGGTCAGAACGGTTTCTGCTATTACGTTGTGGCTTAAGGTGACGATACTGTAACCGTGATGTACCGTTGCAGCATAGTCAGATGATAAACCACCGCGTGGAGATTCCTGCACGCGTTATATATCGTCAAAAGTTTAGCATAGCCCTGTAGGTGAGTCAACACACTTTGACCGTAATCGCGAATAATTGATCAACGACTGTAAGGAAGCCTGTAATATGCCGACTGA
Source organism: uncultured Anaerolineaceae bacterium (assembly GCA_964395665.1). Taxonomy (GTDB): domain Bacteria; phylum Chloroflexota; class Anaerolineae; order Aggregatilineales; family Phototrophicaceae; genus JAEZAF01. The sequence goes on along the minus strand of CAYNDH010000056.1, from coordinate 3,504 downwards.
TTATGGAGCGCAAATTTAATACCTTTCGCTGTTGCAGGAACATCTGCTGCGATCCGCCTCTGTCTTATCGCTATTTTACTGAGCAGTTTATTGCATCTGCTGCCCCAATTGACCTACAATTTGCGCTTGTTTCGAATGCAGTTTAGCTGATGATTACCCGGCTGTTCATCATCACAGGGATAAATAACCATGGCCGACCGCAGCGTAGAGAATATCCTGAGCTGGACCAAAGGGATTATTTCGATCACACCATCCCGTTTTATTACGCTGGTCAATCTGCTTCCACCCGAACTACTGCTGGCACAGCCTGCCCCTGAGGAATGGTCAGCGCTGGAATGTCTGCATCATATCGTCGTGCTGGAACGGGCCGCCATGCCCGGACGGATTGCCGCCTTCCTCAGGAATGGTGACTTTCCGAGCGCAGACTTTGCCGCAGCCAAAACGGAAATACCGACCGCCGCCCTTGCCTCGGAGTTCGAACAGTGCAGAGCGGCCAGCCTTGTCACGCTGGATCAGGTCACTGAAGCTGATTTTGAGCGGGAGCTACAGCATCCCACGCTTGGAGCCGTCACCCTGCGGATGTTTTTGCATCACTGGGCGGCGCATGATCTGATGCACACCGTTCAGGCGGAACGTGCCCTTATGCAGTGTTTCATCGCAGGCAGCGGGCCGTGGATCGAAGTTTATGCAGATCATCTCGCGCCACGTGGACGGCAGGAAGTCACACCGCCCGTCCCGGCTGACCATGATAAGGTGCTGGAATGGAGCCGGGCGCTGCTTTCTGCTGCCCCCACCTGTCTGTTGAATATGATCAACAGCATCTCATTCGAACTGCTGACAGCACGACCTGCACCGGGCCAGTGGTCGATGCTGGACTGCCTGCGCCATCTGGTCGAAGTTGAGCGGATTTCAACCCATGTCCGGATTCGGGCGCTGACGGACGGCCTGCCGATCCCGGCCTATGCCCCCGGCAGCGTGACGGATCAGCCCGGCGATGTGGCGGAAGCGATCGCACTGGCACAGGAACTGATGCATCTGAGGCAGCGCACCCTGATCATACTGGATCAGCTTACGCCAGCCGATCTCGACCTTGAGACACGGCATACTGAATATGGCGTGGTGACACTGCGCCAGTTTATCTGCCAACTTGCCGCGCATGATCTGATGCATATCGTTCAGGCGGAACGGGCGATCATGCAGCCGCTGATTGCCGGTGTTGGCCCGTGGCGTACCAATTATGCAGACCATATCGCCCCGGCGTGAAGTACACATGATTTTTTCGGTTAGACGTCTGCTAAACGTCGTCTGCTAACCGTCAGTTTGCTAACCGTCAGTTTGTGGATGGTGCAGACGGGACGATCATCGCCGCGACGGGTGACGGCTTGCGTGCGAACCCGCGCACACTCTCCAGCGAGCGCTCATACATTTCCATCAGCGTCTCATCGGTGCCTGCAAAACGCCGCAGGACCTGATGTGCACATCCGACACAGCCCCGCATCGCACGGAAGCTGTCGGTCTGGCAGCCGAAGCAGCGGTTGAGATTCGCCAGCATCAGGATAAAGGCAATAGTTTCTTCGTGTTCGTCGGGTAAAGGTGTCAGCCGGTCGATTAACTGCTGCCATGCTTCGCCGCGCAGATTCCGCAGTTGTGGGATTGAGTCACTTGGGAAAAATAAATTGCTCTCTGTATACATAAGGCGTCTTTCCTGAAGAAGTAGTGGGGCAGGCGCATGTGGGGTTATGAAATTTATTAGGGCGGTGTGATCTGCTTTTTTACAGCATAGGGTTAAGTGATTCACGCGGGAATAGGAACTGAGTACCAGTTGTGCCTGTGTAAGATTAAAATCCGTGTGTAAGCGCCGGAACCGGATTCTGGATACAATCATGAAAACAGATTACAGGGTGATTACGTCTGAGGAGTATCCGTAATGAATCTGATCAGAACGAAAACAAGTCTACATTTTCTCACCTGTCTGCTGCTTGGGCTGTTCGTAACCGTCCTGCTGGGCGGGGGGATGACCCAGCCTGTCAGCGCACAGCAGGGGCAGGAAACACTGACCGGAGAGGAGATCAATGAGGTCGCCTCAAAGGTGGTTTATATCGAATCACTGGATCGTCGTGGTCGCGCACTTGCCAGCGGATCTGGCACGATGGTCACGGCGACCGGCCTGATTTTTACCAATCGGCATGTGATCGAAGGTGGCAGTGATTTTACAATCGGCCTGCTGGAAGATATGCGTGAACTGCCCGTCACGAGTTATTACGCCAGCCTGATCTTTGAGTCTGACGACATCGACTTCGCCATTCTTCAGATCGATCGTGACGCAAACGGGCGCGGACTCGATCCTGAGCGCCTTGGCCTGCCGCATCTTCAGTTCAACACGGAAGATGTGAGCTATGGCGAACAGATTTATATCCTTGGCTTCCCGGACATCGGTGATGGCTACCTTGTGCTGACACAGGGCAATATCACCACGATCGAAAATGGTCAGATCGGGCGAAGCGGTACCCGCCTCCCGATCTGGTATCGGACCGACGCCGAGATGTCATCGGGTAACAGCGGTGGGATGGTCGTCAATGGTCGTGGCGAATACGTCGGCATCCCGACATGGGTGCGCAAGGGCGACCGGACCGTTGGGCAGTTGGGCGGCATTCTGCCCTATCCGGCGATCAAGGCGGTGCTTGAAGCACAAGGCATCACGGAAGATCAGATTTTCAGCGGTGATAATACGGTGCTTCCGGATCTTGGATCTCCGACACAGCCTGACATCACCAGTGAAGACACCGTCAGCGTGACGCTGGTGAATGAGTCCGACGAAACGATCTGCTATCTGTACTTCTCGCCGACGACATCGACCGAGTGGGGAACTGATCTGCTGACGACGGCGACCGCAGTTGATCCGGGCAGCGAGTTCACGTTCGAAGTCGCGCCGTCCGAGTACGATATGCGTGTTGATGACTGTGATGGCGACTCGCTGGACGAAATCGGCGATGTCGTGGTCGCCAGCCCGGTTGAGATCGTGTTTGATGACGGCGGCCTGAATCCTGAAGCATCGACGCAGGCCCCGGATGATGTCGAACAGTCGCTGACGATCGAGATCCTTGACATCGAGTATGATGCCCCGCTGGAAGGCGAACGCGAACTGGGAATCATGGTTTACACCTATATCCGCGCTGTGGGCTATGAAGGTCAGGACCTGCGGGCGGCCATGTTCTACTACTGGTCAGATGGCGAGCCGGTGTCGGGTGAAAATGCGGTTGAGGACAATAATACGCCCGGCGGGGCACTGACGGTTCAGGCGATCATCACACCGGAATACAGTGACACCGAGTGGGATGGCTTCTGGTTCTGGATGCCGTACAGCGCCTTCCCGGATTTCCGTGGAAGTAAGGCTGAAGCGTTTGTCCAGGCGGAAATCGGTGTTGATGGTGAGTCCTTTACCAGCTTCAGCGACGAATCCTACTTCACGCTGGAGAATTAGGACGGACCCCACATTAACCCATA
>CAYNDH010000055.1:0-22697 GCA_964395665.1 uncultured Anaerolineaceae bacterium | reverse complement strand
CATTGCAGCGCATTGGCTGCATCTTGCAGCGCATTGGCTGCATCTTGCAGCGCATCTACGCCGTAATTCTGACATCCTCGCCGATTTTGAGGGGAAAAATGGTTGCAGCGGCGCATTTTTTTTCGCGCCGCCGCCGCCGCCGCAAGCCCCAGACGACAGAAAACGTCTGTTGTCTGTAATGCCCTTAACTTGCTGTATATGGGTCGGGAAGAATCCCGCCCCCTCATCCGGCTCCAATGACAGAGCGCTACAATGCGGATGCATTCTTTATCCAATCGTTGACCAGAAAGTGTGTATCCTGATGCTCGATCCACTGTCAAACTGGGAACCGACTCGTAATACCCTGCACGCGATCACCGGTGTGCTGGCCGCACTCCGTCAGGCCTATACCGATCCGCAGCCACTGGCACTGCATCTCAGCCTTTATGTCACACCCACCGGCCTCAGCACCGGTGGGACATCCGCAGGGCGTTTTGTGCTGAACTTCGCCAACGCGACGGTTGAATACTACAAGCCGAATCAGTCCACCGTCTGGCTGCCGCTGGCCCGTTACGACACAAGTGCCGATCTGATGGGGGCGCTGTTGGGTGAGATCACCGCCGATACGGCGGGGGATAATGTGCCGGTGATTCAGGCGCCGGACATCACACCGCTTTACATTGATGATGAGCAGATCAGCGCTTATGGGCAGACGCTTCAGATGATGTACACCGCCATCTCACGGGTGCGCGGACGCCTGCGCGGGCTGATGACGCCGATCAGCGTGTGGGCGCACGGCTTCGATCTCTCGACGCTGTGGTTCAAGGGAACAGAATACGGTGAGATCGAGCCGCACATCAACATCGGCTTTTCACCGGGCAGCGACGGGATCTCCCGCCCGTATGCCTATCTCTATGCCTATCCGATGCCGGATGACTTCGAGACGCTGCTGCTGCCATCACTGGCACGCTGGCATAACGGCTCGTGGCAGGGCGCGGTGATCGACTATGATACGCTGCGCGAGCAGGAGAGTCCGCTGGCGGTGCTGGAGACACAGCTTACCGAGATCTATGATCTGCTGGAAGTAAAGTTATAGGGGCTGTCTGCATCTTCACACCGGGCCGGATTCGTCCGGCCCATCTTGTCTGCCCCATACGTGTCAGATCGAAATGCGATGAGCGGCATCAGCCCAGAGTCAGCGCGAGAATGCCGACGACCATTACCGCTGCCGCGATCAGGCGGCGTGTGGATGCCGCTTCCGACAGCAGGCGCACACCCATAAACGCGCCGATCAGGATGCTGACCTGACGCAGCGGGGCCAGCAGGCTGACATCGCTGAAGCGCAGCGCGATCAGAAACAGGATGTACGAGAGCAGGTCCAGAATGCCGATGGCGATCACGGCGCGGCGATGATTAGCCCACGCATGGCGCACGATGTCCCAGTTGCGGACGGCATTCGGAGTCAGCACGATGGACTGCGCGGCGGCTGCAAACCATATCAGCACGACCGGCGGGATCATCAGCACCGTGACCGCCTGCTGATCCCACAGCGTATAACAGGCGATGGCGAAGCCGCACAGCAGGCCGTAGGCGACCGCCGGGCCGTGATCCCTGCCGCGCAGCGCGAAGACATTGCCGGTCAGGATGAAAATACCGGCGGTGACGATCAGCGCGCCGATGAATGCGGTCACTGATGGCCGCTCATCCAGCAGCAGAATCGCGCCGATGACCGTCAGCAGCGGGCCAGTCCCACGCGCCAGCGGATACACCAGCGACAGATCCCCGACGCGGTAGCCGCTTTGCAGCAGAAAATAATAGACGATGTGCAGGATGACGGTCCCGCCAATGAACAGGAATTCCGTCAGGCCGAGTGTCGGCTGTTCGATGATCAGCACGGCCAGCATCAGCGGCAGATAGACGACCACGCCAATGACTGTGAACAGCCAGACGACGGTCATCCCACCGCCGACCCGTTTGGCGAGAAAATTCCACGTAGCATGCAGAGTCGCAGAGAGTAAAACAAGCGCAAAAGCCAGCAGCGGCATGGGAGTTTCCTTGATGGGTAATTCATCATTGAAGGCTGTAGTGTAGAGCATTCACAGCCGAAAATAAGGGGACTGTCTGAAGTGCAAGCTTATGCAAAACAGCATCAGACGGGTATATCCAATACGATCAGGGCAAGGCAGTCAGGGCATATATGTCAATTGTACGCGGCTTATCTATCCCACTGGGACACCCTCTTTTTGCTGTTCGATGGATAACTGCGTGTACAATTACGGACAATATTTCTATCGGACCGCTTTTTGAGGACTAAACAGATGAGTCGTTTACGCATACTTCTTTTACTGATCCTGATTTTTGCACTTCAGTCCGTTTTCACCGTTTCCGCCCAGACTGAAGAGCCAACCGAAGAACCCGCATCCGACGAGACGCCGTTTCGCGTGGTCGGATACTTCGCGTCATGGACGATCTACGACACACAGTATTTTGTGACGGATGTCGAAGGCTCACTGCTGACGCATATCAACTACGCCTTCGCCAATATCTCGAATGATGGCGAAGTGGTATTGGGGGACTCATGGGCAGACATCGAATATCCTTATCCCGGTGACCCGGAAGATGCGCCGCTGAAGGGCAATTTCCGCCAGCTTCAGCTTCTGAAAGAGCAGCACCCGCACCTGCAAACACTGATCGCCATCGGCGGCTGGACGTGGTCCGGCAAATTCTCTGATATCGCCCTGACTGAAGAGTCACGCGAGAAGTTCGCGAAGTCTGCCCGTGATTTTATGGTGGAATACGGCTTTGACGGCGTCGATCTCGACTGGGAATATCCGACCGGCGGTGGCAATGTGGGCAATACCGAGCGACCAGAGGATGTCGAGAACTTTGTGCTGCTGCTGGAAGCGCTGCGGACCGAACTCGATGCGCAGGGCGAAGCCGATGGCCGTCACTATCTGCTGACGATTGCCGCCGGTGCGGGGAAATCCGCTTACGAGCCGCTGGACTGGGATCGCATTCACCCGCTGCTGGACTTTATCAACGTCATGACCTATGACATGAGCGGCGGCTGGAGTCAGGTCTCTGGATTGAGCGCACCGCTGTACGATTCATCGCCCAACCCGGTGGAAGAGATGAGCACCGACAGCGTGATGCAGACCTTTCTGGGGCTGGGCATCCCGGCGGATAAGATCGTGCTCGGTGTGCCGTTCTACGGCCACTCATGGAGTGGTGTCTCCGATGAGAATAATGGGCTGTATCAGCCGTTCAGGCAGGCTGATGCGATCAATTTCGATTATCGCCTGCTGACAACTGGCGGCTATCTGGACTCGATGACCCGCTTCTGGCATGACGAAGCACAGGTCCCGTGGCTGTATACCGATGAGAACGACGGCCTGATCATCAGCTATGAAGACCCCACATCGATCCAACTGAAAGCACAGTACGCACGTGATCATGGGCTGGGCGGCGTGATGTTCTGGGAATTGAGCGACGACAGCGAAGACTCCGCGCTGCTTAAGGCGATTCACGGTACTATTGAGGAAGAAGTATCAGACAATCAGGATTAAGCCTTATATGAACCTGTATGATGTTGTAGCGCTGCTTGAAGACTTGCCGGAGATGGGTTTAAAACGTGGTCAGGTCGGCACCATCATCGAAGAATGGGAACCCGGTGTCTTTGAGGTAGAGTTTGCAGACACAGGCGGCATCACTTATGCAATGGTCGCTTTGCGTGGCGATCAACTGATGATGCTCTACTGGCATCCTGACCCTGCGCGAACGGCGGCATGACAGATTGTGTCGATGTCCGAAGGCAGTAATCTGTCTGATGTTGATACCGGTGAGGCCACTATCCATGTGTGCAAAGGTGGAGATGACCCACCGCTTCACCGCTGTTGCAATATATTCAGCATAGATCAAAATTAATCTGCAGGGCGACTGGTGATGCTCCACATCGCACGGGTCGCCCTACCCACATCTCCAGTACCGCAGGGTGATGCCCAAAAAGCCTGATTTCGGTTAGAATTTAATTCGTTGTTATATTTCGGTCCGGCGTCATCACCGAACATGGCCTGATCGTCGGGCTGGCGTTGAGTCCGCCATGTGCTGAAATGTTACGATAACCCTGAGGGAATGCTGGTCTGAAGTGGCTTGTGCGCTGGCCGATGCCTGATGCCCTCTATTCCCAAAGATGATTTATATGAGCGATCCTTGCCCATGAACCGCGTCTTTGTGTCCTATTCCCGCCGTGATAAGACCTTCGCCGAGCGGCTCGCCCGTGATTTGAGCGATGCCGGTCTGGATGTGTGGATCGACTTCCGCCAGATTCACGCCGGTGAATTGTGGAAGGAAGAGATCTTTCGCGGTATCCGCCGGTCAGAGATCGTGCTGGTGCTGCTGTCCCCGGATGCGGTCGAGAGCCAGTGGGTGCAGCTTGAAGTCCAGACCGCACGTGAGCTGAACAAGCTGATTATCCCGGTGATGGTCGTCGAATCGCTGCACCAGATCGAGATCAGCCCAGAACTCAACTGGCTGGCGAATGTCCATTTCATCCGCTTTGCATCGCGTTATGAGGCCGCCTTCCGCGAACTGCTGGACTCGCTGCCCGGCAAGCGCGGCCTTGGGGCCTATGACGAAGTCGATCCGGCGAAAATCCCGAACCCGTTCAAAGGGCTGGAAGCCTTCCAGCAGACCGACTCGCGCTTCTTTTATGGACGTGAAGAGCTGGTCCGCAAGGCGCTGAACAACCTTCAGCGGATACGCGGCCCGCGCTTTCTGGCGATTGTCGGGGCCAGCGGCAGCGGCAAAAGCTCGCTGGTACGCGCCGGTGTGATCCCGCAGCTTCGTGCTGGCAAACTGCCGAAATCAGAGACATGGCGTTTCGCCATCCTGACTCCCGGCTCCGATCCGCTGGAAGCGCTGGCGACCCGCCTGTCGCCGCTGCTGGGGGATGATTTCCACACAGAGGACATCACCGCCCGCCTGCGTGTCGATCCCGTCAGTCTCAATGCCTATGCCGATCTGGTGTTACAGGATGCGCCGCCGGATGTCCGGCTGGTGCTGGTGGTCGATCAGTTCGAAGAGGTCTTTACCCGCGCTGGCGAATATGAGCGGCAGGCGTTTATCGACCTGCTGTACGATGCCGCCACATCCCTGGACGGACGAGTGCAGATCATCATCACCATGCGCGCTGATTTCTTCGACCGTCTGGGGCGTTATCCGTCGTGGGCCGAGCTTTTCGAGCAGGATAATCTGCTGATCGTCACCGAGATGACCACCGCCAATCTGCTGCGCTCGATTGAAGGGCCTGCCAATGCTGTCGGCCTGATCTATGCGGATGGGCTGGTCGATCGCATTCTCGAAGATGTGCGCCGCCAGCCCGGATCACTGCCGCTGCTTCAGTATGCACTCAATGCGCTGTACGAACGGCGTGAGGGCCGCTATCTGACCATGTCCGCTTATGAGGCTATCGGCGGCGTGCAGCAGGCGCTGGCCGGACATGCCGAAGAAGTCTATCAGCAGTTGAATGCCGCCCAGCAGGACATCATGCGGCGCGTGCTGCTGCGTCTGGTCGAAGTCAACGAGAATGGAGAAGCCACCCGTCGCAAGGTCGCCCGTGAGGACCTCAACTTCCGTGGAGTCGCGCAGAACGCCGTGCAGGAGATCATCAGTCTGATGACCGCCGCCCAGTCGCGTCTGCTGGTCGCCAGCCGTGAGATCAAGCCGAGCGATGATGCCCCCGATACACCGCCGGTTACATGGCTGGAAGTCAGCCATGAGGCGCTGATCCGCGAATGGTCCCGCTTTCGCGGCTGGATCGACGACAATCTGGAAGAACTGCGTTTCGGCAGCGAACTGCTCAAGGCGGCCACGGACTGGACGCTGGCGAATCGCGATGTCGCCTATCTGCTGGTCGGCAACCGCCTGACACGGGCTGAATTGTGGCTTCAGGATGCCGACTCGAATGATCTTCAGGAAGATTTCATTCAGGCCAGCATCGAAGAGCGTTCGCGCCGTGATGCTGATCGTCAGCAGCAGCTTGAGCGCGAGATCATGTTACAGCGGCGGGCGGCCAACCGCCTGCGGGCTTTCGCCGTCGTGCTGGTGATCTTCCTGATCGTCGCGGTCGGCCTGACATTTGTCGCCATCAGTGAACGCCAGCGCGCCGAAGATAATGCACTCGTAGCCGCCGAGAATCAGCGGCTGGCCGAACTGAATGCACTGGAGTCCCGCAGTTTTGCGCTGGCGGCCAGCGGCGAACGGGCGCTTTCTGATGGTGATCGCGAACTGGCGGTCGCGCTGGCCGTTGAAGCGGCGCTCATCACCGATGAACCCCCGCCACAGACACGCCTTACCCTGTCAAATGTGGCTTATGCCCCCGGCACACGCCGTCTGGAAGCTGGCTTCGAAGGTTATATCAATGCGGCGTCGTATGTCGTCGGAGATCGCTACATCCTGACCGGTTCCAGCAGCACCAGCCGCAACGGTGCGCTCATTCTGTGGGATGCTAACAGCGGCGCAATGGCCCGGACTTTCTTCACGCAGGGCAGCCGTGTCATCTCGGCGGTCGCTAACCGCGCCGGGACGCTGATCGCTTCCGGTTCGAATAATGGCCGCATCATCCTGTGGGAGATTGCGACCGGTGAACAGGTGGGTGAACTGCCGCAGGATGGGCAGATCAATGCGATGGTCTTCAGCCCGGATGACAGCCGTCTGGTGACGGCGTCGGCCAATGGCACGCTTTACGTCTGGGATGTCGCCAGCCGTGAGCGCATCGCCGAGCTTACCGGTCATACCGACAGCATCGCGACCGTCGCCTTTCACCCGATCAGCAGCGATCTGTTTGTGACCGGCTCATGGGATAACACGCTGCGGATCTGGGATCTGTCACGCTCGTCAGAAGCGGTTGCACAGGTGAATCATCGTGTCGGCATCAGTGCGGTGACATTCACGCCAGAGGGTTCACAGCTTCTGGTCGCGCTGCGGAAGGAACCAACACTGGCCCCGCCGCTGCTGCTGTATGATGTCGCACAGATTTTGTCACAGAACAGTCAGGGAATTGTCCCGACGCCGGTGCTTGAGTTTGAGACAGCCAATATCCATACCGCCGAGATCCTGAATGTGGTGGTCAGTCCCGATGGCACGCTGTTCGCGACCGGCGCGGCCAATGATGATAACAGCATCGTCCTGTGGGATCTCGCCAGCCGCACACCGCTGACACAGTTCACCGAACACACCGACAGCCTGCTGACACTGGCCTTTAACCGCGATGGTTCGCGTCTGCTCTCCGGCTCACGTGATCGCACGCTGCGCGTATGGGATCTGCGCCGGGCGGAGATCGTGCGCGATTTTACCGGCCATAATGTCGTCGAGACACGCGGCGTGACAGCGGTCTATGGCCCCGGCGACCGCACCATTCTGTCCGGCGGCTTTGATGGGACGCTGCGCCTGTGGGATACCGAGAGCGGCCTGACGATGCAGGAACTGCTCGGCCATGAAGGGCAGGTCAACGCCGTCGATCTCAGTGACGATGGCATGCTGGCGGTCTCCGGCGGTGCGGATGGCCGCGTGATTGTTTGGGATGTGGCGGCAGGCGTCGCCCGATTCGCGCTGGAACCCGGTAACGGGACGATTAATCGTGTGCGCTTCCTGCCGAACAGCACGCAGTTTGTGATCGGTGGTGAGCGCGGCGGCCCGTCATTATGGGATGCGGCGAACGGTCAGCAGGTGCGCGGCTTCACGGCAACAGTCTGCCCGCAGGTGGACGAAAACGCGCTGCCGGTGACGACCGTCAATGCACTGGTTTTGAGTGTGGATGGGACACTGATGCTCACCGGCGGCCCTGATGAATGCGTCTCGGTCTGGGAGATTGCCAGCGGTGATCTGGTGCAGCGCTTCGAACGGCTGGGCGTTGAGGTGCGTGCTATCGCGATCAATACCGACAAGACGCAGGTCGCGATTGGCGGCGTGAGTGGCCCTATTACGCTGTGGCAGATGGATCGCACGCCGGTCACCAGCTTCACCGGACACAATCGAGCGGTGGTCGGGATGGCTTTCAGTCCGGATGGCAGCAGCCTGCTATCGGCTTCTGCGGATGCCACCGTGCGCCTGTGGGATATCGTCTCTGGCTTTGAGGTGCGGCGCTATACGCTTGAGGGTGATGGCCCGATCAGCTTCCAGAGTCTGGAATTCAGCGAGTTCGCCGATACCATTCTGACCGGCCTGACCGACAGCACGGTGCGCCTGTGGCGTCTGCTGCCGAGCATCGACGGTGTGCTGGTCTGGACGTTCCAGAACCGCTATGTCCCGCCGCTGACCTGTGTACAGCGTGTGCAGTTCCGGCTGGAAACGTGTGACGCGCAGGGCAATCCGCCGGAGACCGAGCCGTTTCCCATGCCGCCCATACCGGAACGTCCGCCCAGCCTGCTGGAGCTGACCGTCGGGGCAGAAGCGGTGGTCAATTCGTCCGGCGGGGATCTGATCTTCCTGCGGAGCGCACCGGATAACGCGACCACGGATAATATCCTCACACGGCTGGCAGATGGCACGCCGGTCATGCTGCTGGAAGGGCCGGTGCAGGGCAGCGGCCTGAACTGGTGGCGGGTGCGGACGGACGGCAATTTTGAGGGCTTTGTGGCTGAAGTGCTGCCGGATGAGAATCTTCAGTTGATCGTCCCACTCAGCGCATTTGATAATCTGACCACAGCACGTTACGCTAGTTGACACGATGCGAGAGGGTTGCGCGGACGCGCCGGACATGCGCAGCATGTACCGCGTCCCTAATGATCTTTCACAAATTACGACGGCGATCATTTTTCGGCGCGATTCCGCTGTAGGGGCGACCCTGCGTGGTCGCCCGTTTTTCTCCGTATTGAATTGTAAAATTGCATCAGGATGCATAAATTGTAGGGGCCGGACTCGTCCGGCCCGCCCACCAGGAATACTCAAACACTCTTACTGATAATCAATACGCGACCGCCATTAAACGGACAGACCGCCATGCAGAAACAGCCGATTTCCGAACTTTTCCAACCGCTTCAACCGGGCAGCCACGCCAGCGAGATCGAGACGCCGTCCCTGCTGATCGACCTTGATCGCATGGAAGCCAATATCCAGCGGATGCAGGCACGCTGTAACGCGCTGGGGTTGTCCTTCAGGCCGCACATCAAGACGCATAAAACACCTGAAATCGCCCGGATGCAGCTTCAGGCTGGGGCGGTGGGCATCGCCTGTCAGAAGACATCAGAGGCGGCGGTGTTCGCTGCTGCCGGTTTCGATGATATTCAGCTTCCCTATAACGTTGTCGGCGCGAAGAAGACCGCACGGCTGGCCGATCTTGCCCTGTACAATCGCATCACGGTGACGGTCGATCATCTCAATGTCGTCGCGGGATTGGCCGAAGCCGCCAGCCGGGATGATGTCACGATCCGCGTCCTGATCGAACTGGCGACTCCCATCCGGCGGACCGGTGCGCAGCCGCACGAAGTCGTCCAGATTGCCCAGCTTATCGAAGGCGAAGAACGCCTGCATTTCGCTGGCATCATGGCCTATCCCAGTGACCGTGAAGTTCGTCCGATTATTCAGGAAGCGCTGCATCACCTTGACCGCGTGGGCATCGGGGCGGACATCGTCAGCGGCGGCGGTACGGGTGCGGCGCTGGTCGCGCATGAGATCCCGGAGCTGACCGAACTGCGCGTTGGGACGTATATCTTTAACGACTGGGTGACGGTGCTGAAGGGTTGGGCCAAACCTGAAGACTGCGCCCTGACCATCGCGACGACCGTCGTCAGCCGTCCGGAAGCAGATCGCGGCATCCTCGACGCGGGCAGCAAAACTCTTTCCACCGACCGCGTGGATAACCTGTACGGCCACATCGTGGAATATCCCGAAGCGCATATCTATCAACTGAACGAAGAACACGGGTTTGTCGATTTCAGTGCGTGCGATGACCGTCCCGAGATCGGTGAAGTGGTCCATGTGATCCCGATGCATGTGTGTGTCGCGGTCAACCTGCACGACCAGCTTTTCGGCATTCGCGGCGATCAGATCGAGCATCTCTGGAATATCGCCGCACGCGGTAAGGTCTGGTGATCCCCGCCACCGCCGCGCATCACATCCCGTAGGGGCGCAATACATTGCGCCTCATATGCTTAAACGATTCTTCCGGCCCATGCTGCGTCCACCCACGCTCAAAACCCGTTTGCAGACAGGCCCTGATCCGCTCCTGAAAACGTGAGATCTGTCCTCCTGTCACCTGTGGTTTAAAAATTTACGTTGGAGTTCTTGACAAGCCCTTAAATCAGAGTTAACTTTTAAATATGATGAATTGGGAGCGTTCCCAAAACGTTTTGAAAAAAGATCGAGCGTGTTAGAAAAGCTTTTTTGATGAAATTGGAAGACGTCGCAAAAAAAGCGGGCGTTTCAAAATCAACCGTTTCGCGGGTGATTAATAACGACCCAAATGTGAAAGCCAAAACACGCAGCCTTGTACTGGAAGTGATTGAGGCCAATAATTACGCGCCGAATCCCGCGGCTCGTATGCTTGTGACGCAGCGCTCACAGGTGATTGGTACGGTCATCCCCCACATCCCCGGCTTTGCTTTTGACGACTCCTTCTATTTTCCTGCTCTGATGCGCGGTATCAGCGATGCAGTCAACAAATACGATTACGGTATGCTGTTATGGATGGGTGAGACTCCCGTCGATGCTGACCGTTTCAGTAATCGTGTCCTCAAAAATCGCTGGATCGATGGGCTGGTGCTGATCTCCGCTGAAATTGGCGGCCAGATCGTCTATGATCTGCTCAATATGGAGACCTCCTTCGTGATGGTCGAGCGGCCTGATGATGATGTCATCGACCGGATCAGCTATGTCAGCGTCGATAATCGCCTGGCGGCCTGTAACGCGGTTTCTTATCTGATCGGGCTTGGGCGGCGGCGGATTGCCACCGTTCACGGGGCCACCATCAATACCGATGCCATTCAGCGGCTGGAAGGCTATCAGCAGGCGCTGAGAGAACACGACCTTCCGCTCGATGACAACCTGATCGCGAATGGAAATTTCCAACGGATGGGCGCATACAACGCGACGCTTGAACTGCTGCCCCATAAACCGGATGCGATTTTCGTCGCCAGCGATCAGATGGCTGTTGGTGTCCTGCAGGCGCTTCAGGCTTCCGGGTGCAATATCCCGGGTGATGTCGCCGTAGTCGGCTTTGATGGTTTACCGACTGCCAGAGATACCGTTCCCCCTTTGACGACCGTGCGGCAGCCCATTCACCTAAGGGGAATGGTCGCCGCTGAAATCCTTATCAACACCCTTGAAGGTCGTATTACTGTTCCGAAGCATGTCCTGCTGCCGACATCACTGATGATTCGTGATACCTGCGGCGGCTATTCCAGCAAGGAGGAAGTTTATAGCGAGAGTTTTGATGTCTCAACGTTGTTCGACCGATAAGTGTTCGCATCAGTGAATGGTTCACAACAAAGGATACAGATACACATGAACCGTAAATTCCATCTTATTAAGCTTCTCGTTTTTTCCCTTTTGATGGCACTCGTCATCTCGGGTGTCAGCGCTCAGGAGCGCGTGACAATCACATGGTTCGTCGGTCTCGGCACCGGCACCCAGCAGGAACAGATCGACCGCCAGAATGAGATCGTTGAAGCATTCAACGCCTCTCAGGATGAAATCGAACTGGTCCTGAACATCGGCGCCAGCTTCGAAACCTCTCGCGATACCCTCAGCACCCTGATCGCTGCTGGTACAGCCCCCGACATCATCGGGCCGGTTGGCGTTGGTGGTTCCAATGCTTTCGCTGATCAGTGGCTTGATCTTCAGCCGCTGGTGGACTCCACCGGTTTCGACCTGAGCATCTTCGATCCCGCTCTGGTTGAACTGTATCGCAGTGAAGATGGCGAACTGCTCGGTATTCCGTTCGCTGTTTACCCGAGCGTGACCTACTTCAACCGTGACCTGTTCGACGAAGCCGGCCTGAACTACCCGCCGCAGAACTTCGACGAAATGTACGTGATGCCCGATGGCACCGAAGTCGAATGGGATTACGATACCGTGGCCGAGATCGCCAAGATCCTGACCGTGGACGCCAACGGCAATGACGCCACCTCTGAAGATTTCGATGCCGGGAACGTCGTTCAGTTCGGCCTCAACTTCCAGTGGGCGCTGCTCCGCCTGATCTGGACCGACTTCCAGCCGGCATCCTTCTACGATGCCGCATCGGGTGAAGTTTCGCTGCCGGAAGAATGGCGTGAAGGTACCCAGTGGCTGTACGACGCCATCTGGACCGAGAGCTTCGTCCCGAACAACACCTACAGCCAGAGTGAACTGTTCGGCACCGGTAACAATTTCCCCTCTGGTAATCTGGCGATGTCCATCGTCCCGCTGTGGTACACCTGCTGCCTTGACGGTAGTGTGGGCAGCTTCGAATGGGATCTCGGTGTGGTTCCGAAGTCCTTCGACGGTGAATACCACGTCGCGACCGACGCAGACACCTTCCGCGTTTCCAAAGACACGCAGCATCCTGAAGAAGCCTTCACCGTCCTCACCTACCTGCTGACCGAAGCCGTCCCGGCTCTCAGTGTTTCCTATGGTGCATACCCGGCACATCCTGACTACCAGCAGCTTTACCTGGATGCGATGTTCGATCGCTATCCGTGGGAAATCAACTGGGAAGTGGCAGCCGCGAGCCTGGCTTACAACAATCCCGGCCCGCTGCACCACGAAGCCAACTTCCCGAACTGGCAGAAGGGTACTGACCGTATCGGTTCGTTCTTCACCCTGCTGACCGGCGACACCGGCGTGGATATCGACGTCGCAGCCGAACTCGACACACTCGAAGCAGATCTGCAGTCGATTGTGGACGAAATAGAGTAAGCAGTGAATAGCAGGCAGCGAGCTGTCAGCAGCTCGCTGTCAGACCAGCAATGAATACAGGAGAGGCTGTCCCACAGTATCGGGGCAGCCTCTCCTGAACCCACAACAGAGATGCAATCGGCTTACAGGCCCATAAAGATTTATTAAAAGACTCATTTCCTGAAAATAGTTTAATTCTCACCTGTTCAGATTTGTTAGAGGAGTTGGTTTTATGTCCGCCGTCGAGCAGCCCCGTGCTGCACCTACCCCTGTGCCAGCCAAGCAGACTCGTCAGAGATCCAACTTAATGCGCACACAGCGCATCTGGGGCTGGATCTTTATCTCGCCCTGGATCATTGGTTTCGTGGTTTTCACCGCTGCCCCCATTCTTGCTTCGCTGTATTTCAGCTTCACCGATTTCAATCTCGGTAATCCGCAGGCCATGCAGTTTATCGGCCTTCGCAACTGGCAGAAGCTGTTCAACGACCCGTTGATCTGGACGGCCCTCAGCGTCACCTTCAAATTTGCGCTGATCGCGGTTCCAGTCGGTATTATCCTGCCGCTGGCGCTGGCCGCGCTGCTCAATTCCAAATATCTGATCGGCACGCGCCTTTGGCGCACCCTGTTCTATATGACCTATATGGTGCCGGTGGTCTCTACCATCTTCATCTGGCAGAGCTTCCTCAATGCCCAGACCGGCTGGCTGAATCGCCTTCTGCGCCTTTTCGGTATTGAGAACCCACCCAACTGGTTGGGCGATGAGCGTACGATCCTGATCGGGTTCCTGTTCATGGGCATCTGGGGCGTCGGTAACGCCATGCTGACCATGCTGGCGACGATGCAGGGCGTCCCAACCGAGCTTTATGAAGCGGCAGAAGTCGATGGCGCTGGCGCGTGGCGCAAGTTCCGCAGCATCACCATTCCGATGATCTCGCCAGTGATTTTCTACAATCTGGTGCTAAGCGTGATCGGCCTGATGCAGTATTTCGAAGTCCCCTACATCATCACCCGTGGCACAGGGCAGCCGGGCAACTCGGCCTACTTCTATAACATTCATTTATACAAGACAGCATTCACCTTCTTCGATATGGGATACGGTTCGGCACAGGCCTGGCTGATCTTCATCATCGCACTGCTGCTGACTGTCATCCTGTTTATCACCTCGCGCCGCTGGGTGTACTACGCAAGTGGAGAATAACAATGGCCGCCGTGAATGCAACCCAAACCCGTCAGGCTCAACATATCAATACATCGCCTTTTTACAGCGTCCAGCTTCGTAACTTCGCGCTGAAGGCGATTGTCACGCTGATCGCGTTTATCGCCGCGATGATGTTCCTGCTGCCATTCGGCAATATGGCGCTGATGTCAGTCAAAAGTCAGGATATGATCGTCGCCAGTGCTGCTGGCCCCATCTGGCCGATGGCACCAGAGAAGTTCACGTATGAAGGCAAGGATTACGACGTGCTGAAGGTTCCGTTTGAGGACGGCACCGTGCGTGAACTGGCGCTCATCACGAAAGGCCGCCAGTCCAACGAGTTTATTGATCCTCTCGCCCCCGAAGCCGGGATGATCCCATGGGAAGGTAACTGGCGCGGTCTTGAGCCTGTCAGTACCATCCAGCCGCGTTTTGAGAATTACGTCGAAGCATGGAATTTGCTGGATTTCCCGAAGCTGTTCCGCAACACGATGGTGATTGCCATTGGTGGGATGATCGGCACGCTGCTGTCCAGCATCGCGGTGGCCTACGCCTTCGCACGCTTCCCGATCCCCGGCAAGAATATTATGTTCATCATCCTGATCGGCACGATTATCCTGCCCGGTCAGGTGACACTGATCCCGACTTATGCCTTCTTCGCCTCCATCGGCTGGACGGGTTCATGGCTGCCGCTGATCGTGCCGCATTTCTTCGCCAATGCGTATAACGTCTTCCTGCTGCGTCAGTTCTTTATGACACTGCCGAAGGAACTGGACGAAGCAGCCATTATCGACGGCGCGAATCCCTTCCAGATTCTGACTCGTATTATCATCCCGCAGTCACTGCCAGCGATTGTCGCGGTCTCGCTGTTCCACTTCGTCTTTGCGATCCGCGATTACTTCGGCCCGCTGATTTATCTGCAAGGTCAGCCCGATCTGATCCCGATCTCGGTCGGCGTGCAGGTATTCAATTATCAGTACGGCCCACGACCGGAACTGGTGCAGGCGACGTCACTGATGGCGATGGCGCTGCCGCTGATCCTGTTCTTTATCGCACAGCGCTTCTTTATTCAGGGTGTGGTTGTCACCGGAGTGGATAAGTAAATCCAATGGTTGATCCGTTTGTGTTAGGGGTCAATTACTGGCCCCGTCGTAAGGCAATGTACTGGTGGCTGGATTTCGATGAGGGTGAAGTTCGGCAGGATTTCACACTGCTTCAGGATCTGGGGATGAATGTCGTCCGCATCTTCCTGCTGTGGGATGACTTCCAGCCGACACCCGACACCGTATCTGCCGAATGTATGCAAAATCTGAAGACGGTATGTGATCTCGCGGCGGAATATAACCTTGGCCTGGATGTCACCTTCTTCACCGGTCACATGAGCGGGCCGAACTGGGCACCGCGCTGGCTGCTGGATAAGGATGCGCCGCCGCCCTCTGATTGGGTCAAGCAGGTGGTCAGCGGGGGTGAGGTGGTGGACAGCCTCTACCGCAACATGTTCCATGATGAAGAGGCGCTGGAAGCCGCAAAGCTGCTGCTGACGACGGTGGTCACGGAACTGAAGTCGCACCCGGCCATCTGGATGTGGAATCTCGGCAATGAGCCGGACCTGTTCGCTGTGCCGCACAGCGCGGAAGAGGGTAAGGCATGGGTGCATGAGATGGCACAGCTCATCAAGTCGATTGATCCTGACCATCCCGTGACCTGCGGGCTGCATGTCGCCAGCCTGCATCAGGATAACGGCCTGCGTGTTCACGATGTCTTTGATGAAACCGACGTCGCTGTGATGCACGCCTATCCGATGTATCTGCCGTGGGCAAAGCACAACCTTGATCCGGACCTTGTGCCGTATACCTGCGCGATGGTCACGGCGCTTTCCGGCAAACCGACGCTGATGGAAGAATGGGGCGGCTGTACCAATCTGCCCGGCGAGCCGTCCGAAGTCTGGGAATGGACGGCCTACGGCGAACCGCGCACACAATTTATGGCCTCTGAAGAAGATCTCGCGGCCTATGTGGAAGCCGTGCTGCCGAAGCTGGTCGAAGTCGGCGCGACGGGTTCGCTGCTGTGGTGCTTTGCCGACTATGCCACTGAACTGTGGGACAGGCCGCCGATTGAAGAGAGCGGCGCGAAGCATGAACGTCACTTCGGCCTTGTCCGCCCGGATGGATCACTGAAGCCGCACGCCGAAGTCATCAGACGGTTTGCCGCGACGAAGCCAACCGTCAGAACGGAAGGCGTGCGCCGTGTCGAACTGGATATTTCACCCGAAGACTACTATCAGAACCCGACCGGGCATCTCATCCGGCTGTATGGCGAGTATTTGTCGGAATAACGGTCAAACGATCAACCCAGGGGCAGACGATAATCTGCCCCTTTTACAATCATCGCAAAGGGAATTGAATAATGAATAAAAAGTTCTTCCTCGCGCTTCTTTTCCTGCTTTCAACGTTTATTTTCTCTGTCACCCTGATTACCGCACAGGATGCAGATGAAGAAACCGCCCTGCATGTCGATGCCAGTGAGGTGCTGGGTGAGGTGTCGCCGTATGTCCTTGGGGCGAATTACGGCGCGTATGCCTCGCTCCCCTCGACCCAGTTTGAGACGGCTAAAGAGTCCGGCGTTCACTTCATCCGCTTCCCCGGCGGCGCAGCCTATGATGAAGATGGCCGCGATGTGACGGCATTCGACATCGATATGTTTATGATTGTCTGCAACACGATCGGCTGCGAACCATCGATTCAGGTGCGGCTGTACGGGGGTACACCGGAAAAAGCTGTCGCTCTGCTGACGTATGCCAACATTGAGAAAGAATATAATGTCAGATACTGGTTTATCGGCAACGAGCCAAACCTCTACCCAGTGGAATACACCGTTGAAGATCTGAACACCGAATGGCGTGCGATTGCCGAAGCTCTGCTGGAAGTTGATCCCGACATCACGCTGATTGGGCCGGATTTAAGCCAGTATCCGGGCAGCGCTGAAGCCAACCCGAAAGACGCCAATGGCAAGGACTGGATGGACGAATTCCTGAAGGCCAATGGTGATCTGGTGGACATCGTCTCGGTGCATCGCTATCCGTTCCCACAGAACAATCAGCCGACGAGCATCGACGATCTGCGGGCTAACAGCGCCGAATGGGATACGATCATCCCCTTCCTGCGTGAACGGGTGAACACCATCACCGGAGAAGATAAGCCGGTCGCGATCACCGAGATCAACTCGCACTGGAACAACACCATTGGCGGCGAAGCCTCGTCGGACTCGTTCTATCACGCCATCTGGTTTGCCGATGTGCTGGGCCGGATGATCCGCAATCAGGTGCATATCGTCACCTACTTTGAGTTCTACAGCACGCCGGACCGCGCCTTCGGCATCATCGACCGCTATGAGGTGCGCCCGACCTACTATACCTATCAGCTTTACACACAGTTCGGCCATCAGCTCGTTGAGGCGTCGTCGGATGATCCGCTGGTATCGATCTATGCCGCGCTGAATGATGACGGTGATCTGACGCTGATGGTGGTCAATCTTGGTGACGACGAAGTAACCAGGCCGCTGAATCTGGCTGGTTTCACGCCCGGCGGCGACGCGGATGTCTGGCGCTTCGATGCCGATCACAACGCCGAACAGATCGACGCAGAAGCCATCGGCGACAGCATTACCGTCCCCGGCCAGTCGATCACCCTGTATATCATCCCATCCTGATAACGAACGGTTCAGGGCATGGTGACGGCCTGTGATGGCGCACCATGCCCTGTATTTTATTTTGCTTCTCCACCCGGATTTAACTTCGAATGCTCCGCAGTTTCCGTATGATTGTCCTGATCTGGATCGCATGGGCAGCGATCATCATCGGTTTTCAGACCTTAGTGACCAATCGCTTTCAGCCGGATCGCCCCGATTACGCGACGATCTGGACCGATGCCGAGACACTGCGTACCAGTCAGCGCGGCTGGATTTACCTCACCGAGCCGTTTATGAACCGGCAGGTTTCATTCGACTCTGAATATTATCTGGGGATTGCTGTCGGCGGGTATGGCGATGAACAGACGCACAGTATGCGTACTGGTTCTGGTACCACCTATTCGCTGACCTATGCCTTCTTCCCCCTGTACCCGTTTGCGATGCGCGTCGTTGCTGCGCCGTTGAGCCTCTTCGGCCTGACACCCATCGCGGCGGCGACGCTGGCCGGTGTGATCATCTCGCTGTTAGGGACGTTAGGGGCGATGATCGCGCTGTACGACATCACCCGCGACGAACTTGGCGAAGAGGGCGGCATCCGCACCGCATTTTATCTGCTGATTTTCCCGGCCAGTTTCTTTCTGGCGATGGTCTACACCGAAGGGCTGTTCGCGGGGCTGGCATTTGGCAGTCTGGCCCTGATGCGCCGCCGTCGGCTGCTGCTGGCCGGTGTCCTGGCGGCGCTGGCGACATGGACGCGCTCCATCGGCCTGCTGCTGATCATCCCGCTGGCGTTTTCGCTGCTGACGCTGCTCGACTGGTCGGCTGTCCGGGCGCGGATAGGCCGCCGTACCGCCGCTGATCCTGATATTTCCGCTGCATCTGCACCTGATTCGCCGTCATCACCCGCATGGCAGGGCTGGCTGCGGACGCTTGCGCCCGGTCTGGTCGCGGTGGTGCTGCCGCTGGCGGCCTATCTGATCTGGCAGCAGGCATTAGGACGCGAATTCACGATTGTTGAAGAACAGTGGTTTGGGCGCGGCCTGTTCCATCTTGATTCGATGGTAGAGGGCTGGCTGTACGCCTTTGAGCAGATCATCAGCGGCGAATTTCTGGCGCGGCGGGTGTATTACCTGCTGGAGATCGCCGCTGTTGCCATTGCTGCGGTCGCCTGCCTGCTGACAGCGCGGCGCTATCCGCTGATTGCGCTGTTCAGTTTGTGTGCGCTGGTGCTGCCGATTACCACCGGCTGGCCGCAGAGCCTGATCCGCTATGTACTGGCCGCGCCCGCGCTGTACATCTTCCTCAGCCGATGGGGCCGCAGCACCGTGTTTGACCGTGTCTGGACCACTGCCAGCGTCATGCTGCTGTCGATGCAGACGGCGCTGTTTGCGTGGGATATGTGGGTGGCCTAGGGCTATCTGAAAATCGCAGCGTTGCTTCCAACGACTGATTTAAACAGGTGAACATTCAACGAAAGAGAACTGACATGGCTATTCCGAAGGATTTTCTATGGGGAACCGCGACTGCCAGCTATCAGATTGAAGGCGGCGCACGGACTGAAGGACGCGGGGAATCGATCTGGGATCGTTTTTCGCACACACCGGGCAAGGTGAAGAACGGCGATACCGGCGATGTCGCGTGCGATCATCTGCACCGCTATCCGGAAGATGTGGCACTCATGGCCGATCTCGGTGTTCAGGCTTATCGCTTTTCGGTGGCATGGCCGCGTGTGCTTCCACAGGGCACCGGCACTGCCAACGAAGCCGGCATCGATTTCTATGACCGGCTGGTGGATGAACTGCTGGCAAAAAATATCCAGCCGTATGCCACGCTCTATCACTGGGATTTGCCGCAGGTACTTCAGGATCAGGGCGGATGGACCAACCCTGACAGTCCGAAGTGGTTTGCAGATTACACCGACCTGATCACACGTGCACTGGGGGATCGCATCAAAGGGTGGATTACGCTCAATGAGCCGTGGTGCGTGGCGATTCTGGGTAATCTTATGGGCGTTCATGCCCCCGGCATTCAGGATGCACCGACCGCGTTCAGGGTGGCGCACCAGCTCCATCTGGCACACGGAGAGGCGGTGCGCGTCATCCGGCGCAACTGCCCCGGCACACCAGCCGGTATCACACTCAACCTGACACCCGGCAGCGCCTACAGCGACTCTGAAGCTGATCAGGAAGCGCTGCGCCTGTATGATGGCATCACCAACCGCTGGTTCCTTGATCCGGTGTTCAAGGGTGAATACCCGGCGGATATGCTCGAACCGCTGGCCCCGATGCTGGAAGGGATCGCGCTGGATGAGGTGAAATCCGCGGCAGAACCGATGGATTTCCTCGGCATCAACTACTATACGCGCACCATCGTCCAGTGGGATGATGCCTCACCGGTGCACTTCTCTCCGATCCGGGCGCAGAATGCCGAATTCACTGCCATGGACTGGGAAATTTACCCAGAAGGGCTGACCGATCTGCTGGTACGCATCCACCGCGAATATCAGCCGTCGGTGATTTACATCACCGAAAACGGCGCGGCCTTCGATGATCCGGAGCCGGAAAATGGCGCGGTCCATGACCCGCAGCGCGTCGAATATCTGCGCCAGCACTTCAAGGCGGTTGGGGATGCCATCGCGCAGGATGTGCCGGTAAAGGGTTATTTCGTGTGGAGTTTCATGGACAACTTCGAATGGGCAGAAGGCTATGACAAGCGCTTCGGCATCGTCCGCGTCAACTATGACACGCAGGAACGCACACCGAAGGACAGCGCCCTGTATCTGAAACAGGTCATCCAGACCGGCGATCCTGGGTAGAAATTAGAAGAAATCTGCTGTCGGGGCGGCATGTATTCGAAGGATGCCATGCCGCCCGCTGTACAGCATGTGCTATCTCAAGTGTCTGCGAAAAATCACGCCTCTGGATTGTCCCGCCCCTGTATTTTCCGCCTCATCTGCTGAAACCATCTGCGCTGGAGTTCGTATACTCGTATACCGTTTATCGGATGGGCTACAATACCGGCCACTGTCAACGCACCCCTGAACATACCTTTCATACAAGGAGAAAAAGATCGATGGTTACATCACAGGCAGCGGTCCCGCCGCGCAGCCAGATCGCGAAGGAACATACATGGAACGCCGAAAGTGTATACGCCTCACAGGAAGAGTGGGCGGCGGAACTCAAAGCCGTCTCGGATGCGCTGCTGACACTCGCGCCGTTTCAGGGTAACCTGAACAGCGCCACCGCCCTCGCAGACTGGCTTGAGGCATCCGAAGGCCTGGTACGTCGGGCTTACAATCTCGTCTTTTATGCCCGTATGTCACAGGCTGTGGAGACATCCAATCAGGCCGCTGTTGGGATGTCCGGGCAGGCGATGTCCATGGCGAGCCGTCTGGGGGCGGCGCTGTCCTTCGCTCAGCCGGAGATCCTTGCGCTGGGTGAAGCGACCGTGATGGAGTGGGTCAGCAGTGAGCCACGCCTGAAGCTTTACGCCCACTATTTTGAGAATCTTTTCCGTCAGCAGCAGCATGTGCGCTCGGCTGAAGTCGAAGAGGTGCTGGCGATGTCCGGTGAGCCTTTCTCGCAGATTGATAACACCGAAGAGATGCTGACCGCCGCCGATCTGAAGTTCAGCCAGGTCGTCACCAGCAGCGGCGAACAGATCGAGCTGTCACAGGGCAACCTGGAAACCTTCATGGAAGACGCGGACCGTGAAGCACGGCGCACGGCGTGGGAAGCCTATCAGGATGGCTATCTGGCGATGAAGAACACACTCGCCAGCAATTATCTGGCATCGGTCAAACGTGATGTCTTTTATGCCCGCACACGCCGCTATGAATCATCGCTGGAAGCCGCACTGTTTGCCGATAACATCCCAACTGAAGTTTACTATAACCTGATCGAGACGTATAAAAAGCATATCCCGACATGGCACAGATACTGGGCGGTTCGGCGTAAGGCGCTCGGCGTCGATACCCTGCACCCGTATGACATCTGGGCACCGCTGACCGATCAGAAGCCGGTGGTATCGTATGAGCAGGCCGTGGACTGGATCTGTGACGGCATGGGGCCGCTGGGCGACTCGTATGTCGGTGCGATGCGTCAGGGCTGCTTACAGGATCGCTGGGTGGATATTTACCCGAATCAGGCCAAGACATCCGGCGCATTTTCCTACGGCACTTATGACACCTATCCGTTCATCATGATGAGCTACGATAACGGCCTGAGCGCGATGAGCACGCTGGCACACGAACTCGGCCACTCGATGCACTCCTACTTCACGCAGCACAATCAGCCGTTTGCCTACAGCGATTATCCGCTGTTCCTGGCGGAGGTCGCGTCGAACTTCAATCAGGCGATGGTGCGGGATAATCTGTTCAAGGCCAATCCCGATCCGAATTTCCAGATTGCCGTGATCGAAGAGGCGATGAACAATATTCACCGCTACTTCTTCATCATGCCGACGCTGTCCCGCTTTGAACTGGAGATCCATGAACGGGTGGAGCGCGGCGACGGCGTCACGGCAGATGATATGATCGAACTCATGGCCGATCTGTTCAGTGAAGGCTACGGCAGTGAAATGCATGTGGATCGTGAGCGCGTCGGCATCACGTGGGCGCAGTTCGGCCACCTGTACCGCAATTTCTACGTCTTCCAGTACGCAACCGGCATTTCAGCCGCCCATGCACTGGCCGGACGCATTCTGGAAGGCGTCCCCGGTGCCGCTGACAGCTATCTGAAGTTTCTGAGCGCAGGCAGTTCGATGTATCCGGTGGAAGCACTCGAACTGGCCGGTGTGGACATGCGCACATCGGAAGCCGTCGAGCGGACCTTTGCCGTTCTTGCCGATTACGTGGACCGGCTGGCCGACCTCACGGCGTAGGCGGTTATCGTCATAGGCCGGAAGAATCCGGCCCCTGGACTTTGGCTGTTTTTGCAAAAAGAAAGACCTTTTGGCAAGCTTGGGC
>CAYNDH010000054.1:11915-22734 GCA_964395665.1 uncultured Anaerolineaceae bacterium | reverse complement strand
TTGCTTGCAATGGCGCCCTGTCCGCGCCGGAATCCAATTTCCAAACAGGTTCTAAGACGCCCTTACAACATTTGACTCTGAAAATCCACAGGATGACGGAAACCAGCCATGACAGATCATTTCCACGAGATCTACGCTCGCAAAGCTGACCTTTACGAAGCAATGGTTGCACGTGAGGATTATCAGGGGAATCTGCTGCCTGCGATCCAGCGTGTGACCGACCTGCACAACACCCGTGTGATCGAATTCGGCGCGGGGACCGGACGCCTCACCCGCCTGCTGGCCCCGCATGTCGCGCAGATTCTGGCCTGTGATTTTTCGCATCACATGCTGGCCGTCGGGCGTCCCACACTGCCAGATAGCGGTAACTGGATGCTGGTCACGGCGGAGAACAGCGCGATGCCCTTTGCCGCACAGCAGGCCGATCTGACCATCGCCGGGTGGAGCTTCGGCCATGCCACCGGCTGGACGCCCGACCACTGGCGTGAGGTGATCGGCGCGGCGCTGTCCGAGATGAAGCGCCTCACCCGTCCCGGTGGCACCATGATCATTCTGGAGACGTTAGGCACAGGCAGCGAGACACCTGCCGCGCCGAACGAAGCACTGGCCGCGTATTATCACTGGCTGGAAAGCGAACACGGCTTTCAGCGTGAATGGCTGCGGACGGATTACGACTTCGGCACGGTCGATGAAGCCGACCGCCTGACGCGCTTCTTCTTCGGGGATGCGTTCGCCGACCGTGTCCGCGCTCAAAACTGGCACATCGTCCCGGAATGCACCGGCCTCTGGTGGCGGAAGCGGTGATCGGCTGGAACCGCGCCCTCTATCCTTTTCAAAGGTAGGTATTTCCATTAAATCTTATCGAAACGCCGGATAACGACATTACAACCATGTTTGGGCATTGTTCCTGCAAATTACGTGTTGTGTAGGGACACGCTTCTGCGTGTCCGGCGGGCTGCATGGGCAGAAAAGCACCCCCATCCTGGCGCGATAGACCTGTGCTACCCATCCCGGCAGACTTGACGCTGCTTAATGCTGCTTGACATTCGCAGCATGCTTGCAGCGGTGCAGTGGCGTTTCGACACGGAAATTACTGGGGGAAGGTGATGTAAGGGCGCAATATATTGTGCCCCCGACCTGGAAAGGTGCCGCCGAGATGGGAGAATGCTGCCCTAATCAACAATCTCGTAGATCCGCACGTCCTCTATGCTGACTTCGACCGGACGCAGGAAGTCCGGCAGATCAGTCAGGATCGGCTGTAACGGGGCCGGGGATGCGCGGCTGTATGTCGTGCCATCCTCGGTGACGACCTGCTCCAGAATCACATGCGTGATGCCGTAACGCGCAGCGATCTGCGGGATCACATCCGGTGCTTCGTCCGGCAGCACGGCCCCGCCCTGACCGGTGTACAGGTACCACTGCGCCGGATCGTTGATCAGCACCCGCGCATCATCCGGCAGGGCAGCCGTCAGCGCCGCATAGCGTGCCGGATTGCCCGCGCCACGCGGACGCCCAGCCAGATTCATCAGCGACAGTCCCACCGCCAGCAGGATGATCCCGACCGTAAAGACCGCCTTCGCCTGACGCGGCTTCCATGACCTGCGCCGCTTCGCGATCCAGTCCACAGCACGATCCAGCCCGACGACGGCCAGCGCCGCCCACCACGGGACCAGCGCCGCCGCGCCATGAAACAGCCCACCCCGCCATCCCGGAAGCGGAAAAACCAGCGTCATCGCCACATGCAGCCCGATGGCGAACAGGATCATCGGCAGCATGGTGCGCCTGTTCACCTTCCACGCCGCCCACAGGCCGAGCAGCGCCAGCGGCATCAGCACGATCCAGCCTTCGACGAACAGCAGCGTCTGCAAATTCTGAAGCAAGGCCGTCCAGCGCGTGTCGATGAACAGGCCGACGCCATCCGCGAAGAATTCAGCGGCGCTGGCATCCGGCGGAAAGCGGAACAGGTCGTTGTATTCGGTCAGCCACGCGCCCTGAAGCCCACCGAGCGGCAGCGGCGCACCGGTGATGCTGATCATCCGCGCAAACCAGCCGCCCATCACCAGCAGATACCCGGCCAGCAGCACCAGCACACTGATTCCGGCCTCACGCGGTGAAAATCGCCTTTGCTCGGACGTGTCGGCATCTGCACGTGGGATGAACGCGCACAGCAGCCCGACGATCAGCAGCAGCAGACCATCGGAGCGCGTCAGGTGACCGAAGCCAGCCAGCACACCGGCCAGCGCGAACCACAGTGGACGACGCCCTCGATCCCCGACCGTTAATCCCTGACTGATTGCCAGCAGTGCCAGTGCCCCGAAAAAAGCATAAGCCGCAAAGGTATCAATCTCGCCCCAGAAGCGCATAAAAAATCCGCTGAACAGCGTCAGCAGTGCCGCCGTCCACGCATGGCGCGATGTGCGGCCCAATATCTGACCGATCCAGTAGGCGGTGAGAATTGCCCCGGCAAAGAACAGGATATTCGGGATCTGTGCCGTGGGATAATGCCCTGCCGCATTCAGCAGGCGCATACTCGCGCCGGATGCCAGCGATGTCAGCGGCATCCAGTACAGGTGTGACGGCACGATCAGCGCCGGTGTCTCATTCGGCATGGGTTGGCCGATATACGTCCATACATACGGCTCGGTCAGGCCCTCACCGCTGGCGAATCGCACCGCCGCGTTATAGTGATAGAAGGCATCGGTATACGTCGGCTGGCCGGACGTGCGGACAACCACCACCGCACCGATCAGGGCGATGAGCAGAACGGGCAGCATTTCGCGAAGTCGGAGGCGCAAACGGAATCCTTTTCGATCAGCAACCAATCAACAACCAGTACAGGGACAGGGTTCGCATGGCCGTGCCCTGCCAACTATAATAGCCGCTGCCCTCACCGGCAAACCCTTGAGGAACGAGACCATTCACCGTCCTATGGCTGCACGCTTATGCACATTCTGATCATCACCACCTACTTCGCCCCTGATGCCGGGGCCGCCGCCGTGCGCCTGTCACGGCTGGCGCGGCTGCTCGTCGAGCGGGGGCATCAGGTCACCGTCCTGACCGCCATGCCGCATTATCCGCAGGGCGAGATCGCCGCCGCCTATCGCGGTAAATTCACCATGACCGAGACACTTGACGACGCAAGCGGCGTGGACGGCGCAAGCGGCGTAGACGGCGTGCGGGTAGTGCGCGTCTGGCTGAAGGCCACAGCGAGCGCACGCATCAGCCGCCGCCTGATCAGTCAGATCTCACTCATGCTGACGATCTTCATGCGCGGCCTGTTCGTTAAGCGGGCGGATGTCATGCTGATCGAAGCGCAGCCGATGTTCACCAATTTCGCCGCGACCGCCCTTAGCCTGCTGCGGCGCATCCCGGCGGTGCAGAATGTCTCCGATCTGTGGCCGGATCATCTGCTGTCGGTCGGCAGGATGACCGAGCAGCACCCGGTCTATCGCGTGCTGCGGGCGCTGACGGATGCCACCTACCGCCATGCGCGGGGTATCATCGCCATGAGTCCGGCATGGGCGCAGGCAATCGAGCGCTGCATCGGCCCGTCGGAGAAAATCCGCGTGGTGTATAACGGGATTGATCTGGTCCGCTTCACGCCGGATGCCGACCGCCCATCGGGTATCGGTGCGGCTTTCCGTGTCAAATACGGGCTTTCGCCGACGCGCAAAATCATCGCCTTTATCGGCGTCTTCACCACCCAGAACGATTTCGAGACGATGCTGAAGGCCGTCCGGCGGCTGGAGCGTGATGATATTTGCTTCGTACTGATTGGCAGCGGCGCACAGGCGGAGCTGGTCCAAAGCCTGACCGATACCACCCGCACGAACGGCGCAAACGGCGCATCGGAGCGCATCAGAGTGCTGGGATGGGTGGATTACGCGGATATCCCCGCTGCATGGGCCGCCGCAGACCTCATGCTGCTGGCCCTGCACGATCAGCCGTTATACGCCGGGACAGTCCCCGCGAAATACTTCGAAGCCTTTGCCAGCGGCGTACCGGTGGCTGCTGCCGTGCAGGGGATTGCGGCGCGTCTGCTGGATGAAAGCGGCGCAGGGCTGGCCGTCCCGTGTGGCGATGATGCGGCGCTGGCGGAGGTGCTGGCGCGTCTGCTGGATGATCCCGTGCTGCGCCAGCAGATGGGTGAGGCTGGGCGGCGTTATGCGGTCGAACATTTCGATCCGCAGCGCAGCGCCGACGCCTATGAATCCGCGTTAAAAGCCGCGATAAAACAGCAGTGAAACGCAAGCCGCTAATGATCTTTCACAAATTACGACGGAGATCATTTTCCGGGCGCGATTCCGCTGTAGGGGCGCCCCTGCGATGAAACCATCATCGCCGTGGTCGCCCGTTTTTCTCCGTATTGAATTGTAAAACTGCATCAGCGGCTACAGCGGCGGTGAAATATCCGGGCGATCGCCGTTGAAGCAGGGCAGGAGTTCACCCAGCGGCAGTTGGCCTTCAGCCCATGCGATCGAGCATTCTTCAACCCGTACCGAGACATCGGTGAATTGTGCGTTCAGGCTCTGGCTCAGGTTCTGAAGCTGGCCGGTCGCCACACTGAAGCCGATGAAGATCAGCAGCGCACCTGTCACCAGCTTGATTGCGCGCATGTGCCTTTGCAGGCGGCGCAGGATGCTCTGGGCGCTGTCCAGCAGCAGGGCACTAAGCAGGAACGGGATGCCAAGGCCGAGCGAATAGGCCGTCAGCAGCGGCATGGCATAGGCCACATCGCCGGTCTGAAGGCCCACATTGAGGATTGTGCCATAGATCGGGCCGATACACGGCGTCCAGCCTGCCGAGAAGATCACACCGAGCAGAAATGAACTCCACAGATTGCCACCGGCAGCTTCCATCTGCTGGCGGGTGTCCGCATAGAACATCGCGTCAATACGGTCCAGCAGCGATAGCAGGAAACGGCGCGGCTCGTAAAATGCCCCCTGTAAAAACAGGCCGACGATCATCAGGCCGGACAGCATCAACCCGGCGGCAGGTGCCCACGGCTGAAGCGCCCACAGACGCGAATTCCAGACATCGAGCTGGCCGGTGAATCCCCACAGGATGAGCGCAATCAGCGCCAGTGTCAGCAGCAGCAGCACGATCAGCGCCGATGCCGGTGTCAGGCTGCGCCGCAGACGCTCAAACAGGCTGGGCATGACGCCCATAAAATGCAGGCCGAAGAGGATGATGATCACACCGCCGATGCGCCCGATGACATCACTTAGGACGACGGCATTCAGCGCGGTGATGAGAAACAGGCCGAACAGCACGAAAATCAGCGTGAAGCCGAACACAAAAGCGACGGCATGTGTCAGCGTGCTAAGGCGCACAGCCAGCGATGGTGCCGGACGTACCGCCACCGCCGCGCCACCAGAGGACATACTGACATCTCCGGCACTGACCTGCGCGGCGACGGTCTGGGTGACACGCCCGCCCATATAGCTGATATAGGCCGGGACCAGCGGCAAAACACACGGGGAAACAAACGAGACCAACCCGGCTAGAAAGGCCAAGCCAAGCGTAACATCCATAGTGATAAAACCTCAGGCTTACGGTAAAGCTGCCCTATTTTACCATACACGGGCTGCGTATCACCGGAAAAACAGAACAGCGCATCAAGTAGGACTGACACGCTGTTCAGGGTAGATATTACGATTCAATGGACAGTGGAGTTATCGTCATGATTCCCCCTTGCAAGGGTAGGTATTTTCATCGAACCTTACAGAACCCCCCGGACAATGCAGGCATTGTCCCGACCTTCGACGTGTGCATTCATGCACCTTGTAGGGACGCCCGACGGGGCGTCCGTCGGTGGTACACATGGTCGGGAAGAATCCCGACCCTACATCTACATCTATCCAATACCTACCCTTATAAGGGGCCAGGGAGGGGTCAAAAAAGCAAAAACCTACCCCTGTAAGGGAAAGGGCCGGGGATACGGGGCTTCTCTGTTGCTGAATCTTCGAATGCCCTTTAGCTGCTCGGTACCTCATCACAGATGATGGTGCCGACTGATGCATTGCCCTTGACGGCCTCAAGCATATCATCTGACCAGAAGTTGACGACCATGATCGGCAGGTTGTGTTCGCGGCAGAGGGCAAAGGCGGTCATGTCCATCACTTCGAAGCGCTTGAGCAGCACTTCTTCATATGACAGGCGCTCATAGCGCACGGCGTCAGGGTTCTTCTTCGGATCAGCGCTGTAGACACCATCGACTTTGGTGGCCTTGATGACCACATCGGCGTTGATCTCCATCGCACGCAGGGCAGCGGCAGTATCGGTGGTGAAGTACGGGTTGCCGGTGCCGCCGGTCATGATGACGATGCGGCCTTTTTCCAGATGGCGGATGGCGCGCAGGCGGATGTACGGCTCGGCCACGGTATTCATCGAAATGGCCGTCTGCACACGGGCATTGACGCCAAGACGCTGAAGCGCATCCTGCATGGCAAGGCCATTCATGACCGTGCCGATCATCCCCATATGATCGGATGTGGACTGCTCCATCCCGCGAGAGACACCGACGACGCCGCGCCACAGGTTGCCACCGCCGACGACCAGCCCAATCTCGATGCCGAGATCGTAAACCTCTTTAATCCGCGTGGCGATCTCTTCGACGCGGTCCGGGTCGATGCCGCAGCCGCCTTCTCCGCCGAGTGACTCTCCGCTGATTTTGAGGATAATCCGTTTGAATTTGGCATCCGGGTGCAGAAGCGGCTTCACGAGTTCAGGCTCATCACGCTGATCCGGCTGAAGTTCGGGCTGAAGTTGCATCATAGCTTTTGTAGTCTCCTTCACTGGTACACTGGCATTTTTGGACTGCTGTCGGGGGCAGGCGTATACAGCCTGACCGGATCGGGCTGATTGGGCTGATTAGCCGATGGCGGTGATCTATCCCGATGTACTATACACGTGTTTTATGATGATCCTGCCGTGCCGATGTGTAAATTTTCTCGCAATTCTGTAAATGTCACGACAATGCGTGATCCACAGATGCTGTGCAAAAGATGCACAAAAAAGGGATTAGCGGCTGCTAATCCCTTGAGAATCACACTGGAAAACGGATAGACAGATGTCCCACACAATGGCGGGCGTACTGAATGCGTGATGCGGACGCGCATCTGCGGAAGATCAAACCGTTTCCCCTTTGTCAACTGTGGCGAACGCGATTATTCGTCGTCGCCAGCCTCTTCTTCTGAAGCGTGCTGCCCCAGTTCGAAGCGTGCAAAGCGGCGGATTTCGATACTCTCACCGACGGCGGCCACGGTTTCGCGCAGCAGGTCAGCAATGGTCTTACTGTCGTCCTTGAGGAAGGTCTGTTCCATCAGCACCAGCTCCTCATAGAACTTGTCCATCCGGCCAGTGATAATCTTCTCCAGAATTTCATCAGGCTTGCTGGCGTTCTTGGGATCGTCCTTCAGGATACGAAGCTGCATGGTGCGCTCGGCTTCGATGACCGTGCTCGGCACATCTTCGCGATTGACATACTGCGGGGCCAGATTCGCGATGTGCATCACGATGTCACGGGCGAACTGCTGGAAAGCATCAGTCGCGGCGACAAAGTCGGTCTCGCAGTTGATCTCGGCCAGTACACCCAGACGCTTGGTGAAGTGCATATAGCTTTCGATCACACCTTCATTCATGCTGCGGCCAGCGCCGAGCTTCTTGGCGGCCTTGGCGATGCCTTTTTCACGCAGCCATTCTGCGGCCTTGGTGAAATCGCCATCGTTCTGCTCCAGCGCCTTCTTGCAATCCAGGGGGCCAGCGCCGGTTGCTTCGCGCAGTTCTTTAACCATCTGTGCAGTAATCACTGCCATCTTGTGATTTCCTTTCGTCCTATGGGGTGAATGGATGATGCTGACGGGTTGCGCTGCGGGTATTTTACGCAGTTTGCCGCTTGCAGGGATACCGGGCTGTGACCGATAACACCTGTTATAAAAAGGGCGCATCTGAAATCTGCGCCCTCTGTTTTATGCTGTGGACGACTTATTCGCCGCCTTCACCATCCTCTTCAAAGAGCTGCTGATCGCGTAATTTCGCGAGTGTAGACTTGCCAAGGTAGCGTTCGTTGCCGCCTTCTTCGTCTTCATCCGCGTCGGCGTCATACTTGCCGAAGTCGATCTGGGCGAGATCTGCACCTTCAGTGCCGTCATCATCCTTGTCGCGAATCTGGCGGCCTTCGATGACCGCATCAGCCAGCGCACTGATGATCAGCTTGATCGAACGCATCGCGTCGTCGTTGGCGGGCAGGATGTAATCGACCACATCCGGATCACTGTTGCTGTCAACCAGCGCCAGCACCGGGATATTGAGCGAGTTGGCTTCCTTGACGGCAGTCGATTCGCGGAAGGTGTCCACGATCACGATCAGATCCGGTTCCTTCTTCATGTTGCGGATACCGCCCAGGCGCATCTGAAGCTTGTCGATCTCACGATTGAGCATCATGGCTTCGCGCTTGGTCAACAGTTCGAATTCGCCAGTGTCACGGCGCTGTTCGAGCTTCTTGAACATCTCAATACGGCTGCGGATGGTACGCCAGTTGGTCAGCGTGCCGCCGAGCCAGCGCGTGTTGATGTAGGGCATATTGCAGCGTGCTGCTTCTTCTGCAACGGTTTCCTGTGCCTGACGCTTCGTGCCGACGAACAGGACCGTGCCACCGTTGCGGACCAGATCACGCACCATGTCGTAATACTGGTTCAGGTTACGCAGCGTCTGCTGAAGGTCGAGAATGTGGATGCCGTTACGCTGGGTGAAGATGTACGGCTGCATCTTGGGATTCCACTTCTGGGTACGGTGGCCGAAGTGGACACCCATCTCCAGAAGCTGCTTCATGCTTACTTTAGAGGGCATGTGAGGTAAAACTCCTTGAATTGTGTTTAAGCGATCACGACATTCATCCCCTTAGCGCACAAAGAAACAGCCGTCAAAAGGCGGCTGCGTTCTCCAACACGCGCATCGGGTCCCGTCGTGTGAAGATTGACAAACAGAGGCATTTTATCAGTGTGCCGTGGCCTGTGACAAGGGTTAAGACCTTCGGCACACCCTGTCTCATCATGTCTGATATACAGACGGTCATGAACCCTTTGCTCTTACATCATTATTCTGTCATAAGAGCATGTCTCTCCCTGTCGCATCAGGCAGATGCGGAGATGTGATTCTGCGCGGCTCCATCACGGCGTAAACAGCCTCCAGTTCCCCTCGGAGATCACTTCGACCGTGTCACCGACCACTTTGATAGCGGTTTCGTCGTCAATCGCGTATCCCGGATTGGTGAGCGTCGCGGCCCATTGCTCTACATACACCATGCTGTGTGTCGGGAGCATTTCATGAGCCATGTGTGGGAAGATCGAAAAATCCACGATCCCCAGCGGTTCCTCCTCACCGAGCGGCGGCGTCCAGTGGATAAAATCCTTCCAGATCTTAGGAGTCAGCACCACACTCCCGCCGCTCAGCCCCGCCCAGACCTTATCGCCCAGTGACGGCAGCAGATCCGCCAGCCCGGACTCTCGCATCCAGTGAGCCAGAAACAGAGTATCACCGCCATACACCAGCAGCACATCCGCCTCTTGTACCCACGAGACCCAGCGTTCCTTCTCGATGCTGGGCAGCGCGGTCAGCTCCAGCACACCCACGGACTTCCAGCCCAGTTCGATCATAGGCTGCTTAAGGTCAGTGCTTGATCCAGTAATGAACCGGTAGGCACTCGAAGGCCCCCAGGGGAAGGGATAGATCGCGGTGGGGATGCAGAGCGCGTTGCACTCGGCAGTCGGTTTGTCTAACATATCAACCAGCGCGGCGTGGATACTGGGGTTGGTGATACCATTCGAGGTGAGAAGATACTTCATCGTGACTCCTATGCCACACTTCCGATGGTCACCGCGCCTGCACGCTCATAATTCGCGATAATGATGCCATTCGGGGAGATCTGGCTTTCCGTCACCTTAAACGCCGCCGGGATCGTGCCATCAGCAAACAACCGCTTCCCACTGCCCAGTGTCAGCGGATAAATCTTGAGCCAGAGTTCGTCGACCAGATCATATTTGAAGAGCGTCTGAAGGAGATTGGCGCTGCCGTAGATGTGCAGATCCGGCCCGTCCTGCTGCTTGAGCGCGCGGACTTTTTCCGCAATATCGCCGCTTAAGAACACAGTAGGCTGCCATTCGCTGGCGGTCCGGGTATTTGAGGCGACGTACTTGGTTGCGGTGTTCACATCCGGCCAGATGTCCGCATGTTTCGGCCAGTACGGTTCCCAGATGTCAAAGGTTTTGCGCCCGATCAGCAGATCAAACGGCAGGCTCATCTGCTTCCTCATGGCGGTTCCAACCACCTCATCCTCATAGGGCGCCTGCCACCCGCCATAGGCGAAGCCGCCGCTGGTATCTTCCTCTGGCCCGCCCCCGGCCTGTATAACCCCATCAAGCGTGATGAATTCGAGCGCAATGACTTTTCTCATGACCAGGCTCCTTCCGATGTTTGGGATCTTCAGACGAAAAGATAGCACGCATGTTCTGTATATGCAAATTCAGGTGAGGGGATGCAGCGAAAATCCAGAATTTACAGATGTCGTTCGAAACCGTCGTGATGATTTGAAAACTCTAACCGCACCGACAGAACATCCGTGCTAAAATATAGAGAGCTTGCACTTAAACCTGCACCTTAACATCACTTCGCGCCCGTGATTACAGCATGATTACAGAAGCGCAGCAGTTGCAGCGGCATAAAATTTTTGCGCCGCCGCCGCCGCTGCAAGCCAGTTTGAACCTGAACACCTGCGGAAATAACCCGATTGCGGCGCTTTAGCGCTGCAAAAAGCTGCAAA
>CAYNDH010000054.1:3403-11815 GCA_964395665.1 uncultured Anaerolineaceae bacterium | reverse complement strand
AGCGCTGCAAAAAGCTGCAAAGCGCTGCAAAAAGCGCGATAGATCTGTAGGCAGCGCAATATATTGCGCCCTCATGCGTACCAAGATAAGCCGTGAAAGCAAGTTATAAGTCGGGCCACGGCCACCCCCTTCCCCCAGTCGCTACGCTCCGAGGGAAGGGGAATTGGTCAGCATGATCTGGTTTTTCTCCCTTTCCCTCTGAGCGAGCTTGCGAAACGGACGCAGCGAAGCAGCGGCGTTTCGGCGCGAGCGGAATGGGGGAAAGGGCCGGGGATAGGGGGCTTTTCCGCCTCGAAATCCCTTAACGTGCTGCATATGGGGTCGGATTCTTCCCGGCCCCATTACATCTCCGTCCCCTGACTTCAGATTTTGAGGGTTTGTTATATAATGGCTTTTGCCTCACTCGTTCGAGAGTCTTCTAATGAGAGAAAACACATGCTGATAAACACCGCCGAAGACATCGCACCCGCCACCGCCTCTTCCACCCCGCTGACACTGAGTGTTGTCATTCCGTGCTACAACGAAGTGGAAACCATCGAACCTGTCATTGAACGCGTCCGTGCTGTTGGTCTGGCTTCTGAAATTGTGATTGTGGATGATGGCTCTACGGATGGCACACGTGACATCCTCGCCCGCCTTGAAGCAGAGGGACATCCCGACCTGCGCATCTTCTATCACAGAGAAAACGGCGGTAAAGGGGCCGCGCTGAAAACCGGCTTCACCAATGCCACCGGCGACATCCTGCTGATTCAGGATGCCGATATGGAGTACGACCCGCGAGATTATCCCACGCTGCTGCGCCCGATCCAGGAAGGGATCGCCAAAGTGGTCTACGGATCGCGCTTTCTGGGCGGGCCGCGCAAGGCGATGAACTTCTGGAATATGGTCGCCAACAAGCTGCTGACGCTGGCGACGAATATCCTTTATAACTCCATTTTGAGCGATATGGAGACCTGCTATAAGGTCTTCCGGGCTGAAGTGGTGGAAGATATGACCATCCGCTCCAAACGGTTCGACTTCGAGCCGGAGTTCACAGCCAAGGTATTAAAGCAGGGCATTCGCATCTACGAAGTCCCGATCTCGTACAATGGCCGCGAATGGTCTGAAGGCAAGAAGATCAAGTGGACCGACGCCCCCATCGCGCTCTGGACGCTGATCCGCTATCGGTTTACCAATTAGGGTTTACCATCAGGCCCGACAACGCCAAATCGGCTTGCATACACAATACGCGGCATGCAGGGGCCGGATTCTTCCGGCCCGATAACCAGATACCCGCTAACTCACCGCTTTCTTCACAATCTCCGCGATCCTGGCCTCTACCTCTGGCGTCAGTTCCCTGACTGCGTAGCTGACCGGCCACAGCTCACCATCATCCAGCGCCGCCGAGTCATTGAAGCCGAGCGTCGCATAGCGCGTATCAAATTTAGTCGCGCTCTGGAAGAAGCAGACCACCTTACCATCCCGCGCATAGGCCGGCATCCCGTACCATGTCTTCGGCATGAGGTCGGGCGCATGGGTGGTGATGATCTCATGCAGTCGTTTCGCCATGGAGCGTTCTGGTTCCGGCATCTCGGCGATCTTCTCCAGAAGATCGCGTTCGCCATCCACCCGGCTCTTGTTTGCGCGTTCTTCGGCCTTCAGTTCTTTCGCACGCTCCTTCATCGCGGCGCGTTCTTCGGCGGTGAAACCCTTATTGCTGGTCGATTTCGGTGTACGCTTCTTTTCAGCCTGACTCATTGAGAGTTCCTCTCGTGCTGCCTGACAGCATGATCTGATGAGCGATAACAATGACGGAATTTCGGGGAAAGCGCGGATCACTGCCGCAGTGGGTGGACTAACGACCGCCGCGACCGGGCTTGTCCTGTGACAGGACCATGACATTGCCGCTGTTATCCTTGAAAATGGCTTCGATGATCCCATACGGGCGATCCGTGGGCGGCTGGATGAATTCTACCCCCTTGGCCTGAAGCGTCTCGTAGGTCTTCTGGCAGTCGTCGGTTTTCCACGGCCCGATGCCCAGATTACCGGCTTCGACCAGCCTGGACAGGCGTTCAGCGTCTTCTTCTGTCAGTGCGACGCCGGGTTTGACCGATGCCAGTTGGAATTCGAGATCAGGCTGGTCTTTCAGGCCGACCGTCAGCCAGCGAAAATCGCCATTTTTAACATCGGCACGGATCTCAAAACCGAGCTTTTCCGTATAAAATCGCAGCGCCTCATTCTGATCCTTCACCCAGATCGTCGCAACGGTAAGTCTGTTAATCATCCCTGTCTCCTCTCGGCTGTATGTGAAGTTCTACAGTGAAATCGTAACACATTTGTGCTATATTGACTTCTCGAAAATTGCCCTGTTTCAGATGTCGAATGGGTCTTCAAGATCATACAGGACACAGACACAGAGGGGGATATAATTCGGGCTGTGGATAGGCCGACTGTTGGCGCGATAGGCGCGGGGCGAGATCCCGGTGGACTTGCGAAACAGCGTGCTGAATGATCCCAGACTTTCGAAGCCGACCTCTGCACAGATCTCCGTAATGCTAAGGTCGGAATTACGCAGAAGCTCCTTCGCTCTGGCAATACGCCGCCCTACCAGATACTGATGGGGTGTCTGGCGGTAAACGCGCCTGAAGGTACGGATCAGGTAATAAGGGGAAAGCGCTACCTCTCGGCTTAGATCATCAATCGTGATGGGGGTATTATAGCAGCGATCAAGGAAGAGACGGGCGAGCCGGATCTGCTGATGAGAATTCCGATGCACAGTGGTTTCTCCTGATACAAAATGCCCGCTGCAACACCTACTATAACATCTTTCCGGAGACAGTCTGGATTGACAGGCGCAGCATGAGGCCAACATTTAAGCATTTACCAATGGTTGACGCCGTATATGCGGATCTAATCAAACTAAAGTACAATAATTCAACCACGTCTGCCAGATCGTGCCGGGAACCTCTTCTGACCCCGTCATACCCGCGCATCAGCAGATGAAACCAATCATAAAAGCGCACTCTGTGCGGTAATTTCAGGCAAGATCTAAGGACTCTCAACTTGAACGACGCATTCATCACGAATGAATTTGAAAATGTACACAACGCGATCCCCGATGAGGATGGGCTGATTGTCTGCCCGGTGATCCCGCTGGCAAATATGATCATCTACCCCAATGTCATCACACCGGTGATGCTGTCCCAGAATCTGGGCAAAAATGGGGACCGGTCAGAGAGTGAGGCGATGAAGGCTGTGCGGGCCGCGATTGCCGCCAATCAGACCGCGATCATCGTCATGCGCAAGGCCCCCGGTGATGACACGCCGCCTGCGGACAAAAGCCCGACGGCATCGGATGACACAGCCGACGCCGCTGATACCTCCGCCAGTCAGACGAGTGGCAGGAAAGACGACAAAACAGGCGGCCATGTCAGCAGCGCTGTAATGGACCTCAATTCGACAGATACCGCACAGGGCGACGAGATTTACCGCGTCGGCACTGAAATCGCCCTTGGGCAGTTGATGCCCTACCCGGACCAGACGCTGACCGTGCTGGCACAGGGACGCCGCCGCGTCGAAATCGTGGAGATCATCTCGACCGAGCCGTATATCATGGCGCGGGCGCGGGTGCTGACACCCAGCGAACAGCCTGATCCGCAGGCCGATGCCCTGATGGATACCGCGCTCGGCATGTTCCAGCAGATCGCCGAACTGACCGAGTCCGTCTCCGATGAAGTGCTGGATTATGCCCTGCTGATCGACGATCCCGGCTGGATGGCCGATTTCATCGCATCAGCGCTGCCCTTCCCGGCCAGCGACCGCCAGCACATCCTCGAAACGGTTGATACCAGTGACCGCCTGCGCGAAGTCGCCGTGATGCTCAACCGCGAGATCGGGATGCTGGAACTGCGCGAAGAGATCAACGGGCAGATTCAGCAGGAGATGAGCCGCAGCCAGCGCGAGATGTACCTGCGCGAACAGATGCGCGTCATCCAGACCGAACTGGGCGAGGATGACATCTTCCAGCAGGAGATGAACGACGTCCGCCAGCAGATCGCCGAAGCCAACCTGCCGACGGAAATCCACGAACGCGCCGTCAAGGAGATGGCGCGGCTGGCGATCATGCCGCCAATGGCCCCGGAAGTCGGGATCATCCGCACCTATATCGACTGGCTGGTCGCCCTGCCGTGGAGCAGGCAGTCCGATGACATCCTTGATATGAAGCGCGCACAGAAAGTGCTGGACGCCGAGCATTACGGCCTTTCAAAGAT
This sequence comes from uncultured Anaerolineaceae bacterium, assembly GCA_964395665.1. Taxonomy (GTDB): domain Bacteria; phylum Chloroflexota; class Anaerolineae; order Aggregatilineales; family Phototrophicaceae; genus JAEZAF01. The sequence goes on along the minus strand of CAYNDH010000054.1, from coordinate 7,565 downwards.
CAAGGACCGCATTCTGGAACATATCGCGGTGCGCAAGCTGGCCGCCGAGAAGATGAAAACACCGATCCTGTGCTTTGTCGGCCCGCCCGGAGTGGGCAAGACCTCACTGGGGAAGAGTATCGCCAATGCCCTTGGACGTGAATTCGTGCGCGTCAGTCTGGGTGGTGTGCGGGACGAAGCCGAGATTCGCGGCCACCGCCGGACGTATATCGGCGCACTGCCGGGGCGCATCATCCAGACCATGCGCCGTGCCGGGACCGTTAACCCGGTCTTCATGCTGGACGAAATCGACAAGATCGGCGCGGACTTCCGGGGCGATCCGTCGGCGGCGCTGCTGGAAGTGCTGGACCCTGAACAGAACAGCGAATACAGCGATCATTATCTCGACATCCCCTATGACCTGTCGAAGGTGATGTTCATCACCACGGCCAACGAACTGGACCCGCTGCCGCCTGCGCTGCTGGACCGGCTCGAAGTGATCGAGTTCCCCGGCTATGCAGAAGATGAAAAGCTGGCGATTGCACGCCAGTTCCTGATCCCGCAGCAGTTGGAAGCGCACGGCCTGACCGAGTCCGGCATCAGGTTTGATACAGCCGCGCTGCAAACACTGATCCGGGAATACACCTATGAAGCCGGTGTCCGTAACCTGAACCGTGAGATCGCGAACGTCTGCCGCAAGGTGGCGCGTCTGGTGGCGGAAGAAAAAGCCCACAAGAAGCGGATTCTGCCGTCGGTGATTCACAAGTTCCTTGGGCCGCCGGAATACCTTCAGAGCCGCACACATCAGGAAGACAGTGTCGGACTCGTCACCGGGCTGGCATGGACTTACAACGGCGGCGATACGCTGACAATCGAAGTCTCGGTGCTGCCGGGTAAAGGTCAACTGATGATGACCGGGCAGCTTGGCGATGTGATGCAGGAAAGCGGTCAGGCCGCGATGAGTTACATGCGTGCCCGCGCAGCGGACCTGAACGTCCCCAGCGTGGATTTCGAAGAATATGACGTGCATGTGCATCTGCCGGAAGGCGCCGTGCCGAAGGACGGCCCATCAGCCGGGATCACACTGGCAACGGCGATCATCTCGGCCTTTACCGAGCGCAAGGTCCGCAGCGAATTCGCCATGACCGGCGAGATCACACTGCGCGGGCGCGTGCTGCCGATTGGCGGCGTAAAGGAAAAACTGCTCGCGGCGCACCGCGCCCGCATTCGTCACGTGATTCTGCCGGAACAGAATCGCAAGGATCTGGTAGATGTCCCCGCGAATACCCTGCGCGATCTGAAGGTTCACTTCGTTGAGGATATGCAGCAGGTGCTGGATCTGGTGCTGCTGGATACTCCATCGGAGCGCCAGCGCGATCAACTGCGTGATGCAGAAGAAGCACGCGAAAAGGCACGCCGCAAGGGGAAGAAAGACAAGGAACCGACGGCGGAAAATGATAAGGCCGCCGAGCCGAAGAAACGCCGCACGAAAAAGCAGCCGGAACCCGCCGAAGCAGCATCAGTGACAGTAACAGAGACAGATAAGCTGAATGTCAGCCTGATTGACATCAGCGGGCGGATTGCGGAACAGTAAGGATGCCAACCGTGGTTGAAGGTAACCTGCGGCACGATTGGTCCGACCGGCTGGCAGCAGGACGCAGCGGGCAGCTTGACTGGCTGCCCGCTGATGCATCGCCTGATGTCATCGCGCCGGTGCTGGCCGCATTTGCCAATAGCACCGGCGGCGCACTGCTGATCGGTATCGAAGGTGATGAAAAACCGCAGCCGACCGGCGTCCCGGATGCCACTGACGCGATTGATCGGGCATTGCAGGCGGCGCTGATGATCGAGCCGCACCTGATGATCCCGCTGCCTGCGGTCCAGCCGGTGGCCTCCAAACCGGTGCTGGTGATTCAGGTTCCGGCGGGTCTGCCCTATGTCTATGCGCTGGGCGGGCGCTATCTGCTGCGGACCGGCGACAGAAATGCACCGCTTCCCCCCCGTGATCTGCGGCGGCTGCTGATCGAGCGCGGTGAAATCAGCTTTGAGACCGAAGCCGCCCCTCATACCACCCTTGATGATCTTGATATGGTACAGGCCCGTGCTTATGCGTCACGCATGGGCGTGCCGAGTGATCCGCCGGATGCGGTGTACCGCTTTCTGGTGCGGCGCGGCTGCCTGATTCAGACCACCGACGGCCACGCGCCAACGCACGCCGGACTGCTGCTGTTCGGGCGGGATGTCCAGAGCAGGCTGCGCGGTTCAGAGATCACGGCGGTGCGCTTCCCCGGCGAGACGATGGGCGATAACTTCAACCGTCAGGACATCGGCGGCACGCTGCCGGAACAGATCCGCCGGGCGGAGACCTTCCTGCGCGATCATCTGCGCAAGGAAATGTCTCTACAGGCCACAATGGAGCGGGCCGAACGCTATGAGTATCCGCTGGAAGCCGCACGCGAACTGGTCGTGAATGCCGTCGCGCACCGCGATTACAGCATCAGCGGTGATGGCATCCGGCTTTACATCTTCAAGGATCGCATGGAGATCACCAGTCCGGGCCTGCTGCCGGGGCCAGTGACCATCAGCAATATCGCCGACGAGCGCTTTTCACGCAATCCGGCGATCGTGCAGGTGCTGGCCGATATGGGCTTCATCGAGCGGCTGGGATATGGCGTGGACCGCGTGATCGAGCTGATGCGTCAGCAGGATCTGCGTCCGCCGGACTTTTATGAGACCAGCGGCGGCTTCCGCGTGATCCTCTACAACGAACGCCATACGATGCCACAGAGCGCCGTCGCTCAATCCGCGCCGACAGCGCGTCGTGCTGGTGGTGCTGCTGGCAAACCGGCTGAAACGCCAGCAGCGGCTGAATCCGATGTCACGCTGACACCGGCGGCCAATGCCCCAGCGGTGCTGCTCGGGCTTGACCCGAACGCCGCCGCACAGATTCTGGAAAGCTACCGCGATCATTCGCTGAACCCGCGTCAGGAAGCAGCACTGCTCCACCTCAGACAACCGGGCAGCACGCGCATCACCAACAGCGAGCTTCAACGGCTGTACCCGGATGTGCATCCGGAGACGATCCGGCGCGACCTGTCCGATCTGGTGACGAAGGATGTGCTGGTCAAGATGGGGGCCAAGCGCGGCTCGTACTATGTGCTGAAATCGGCTGAAACGCCGAAGCCGTAAGAGCATAGGCCGGACGAATCCGGCCACATCTGCACCAGGTTGAGAGATTTACACCCGGCGCCCTACGGTGTGAACCCCGGTCGCGCCATCAGGCCGCACCGGATTCGGTTCCTCAATCTGCGGATTGCCTTCACCGTCCACACAGCGCACGCTGAAATCATGGAATCCTTCAGCAAACGGCCAGTCATAGCGCCAGATCACCCACGTGCGGTCTGACAGCGGTTCGCGTAGTTGGGCTTCGGTCCATTCCCCATCATCAATTTTCACTTCGACCCTGGAAATGCCACGCGCCCCGGCAAATGCGATCCCACCGAGCGGCACATAATTCGTGCCCGCGCTCTCGTAAATCGCCTCGGTCGCGACGGTATCAATCACCGACACGGTACGCATGATCGCTTCCTTCGACCATCCGCGCCGCACCCAGTAGCCCTCTTCCCATTCCGGGATGACTTCCATACCGGTGATCCACTTGGGCTGCTTCATACCATAGCGGTTGGGGATGTATATGCGGACCGGAAAGCCATTTCTTTCGGTCAGCGGCTTGCTATCCCACTCGTAACAGAGCATCACATTGCGATCTTCGGCCAGCGACAGGTCCACGATCTCATCGAAACCATCCGCCGCCGTGATTTTCAGGTATCTGCCGTCTTCCTGCACCTGAAGCGCTTCGAGAATGTCCTGAAGCGGGACACCGGTCCAGCGCGTGGTGCTGATCAGATCCCCGGCTATCGGATTTGAGATGCACTGCATGGTGATCAGCAGATCCTGCGCTTCGTAATCATTTCGCAGGCTTTCGAGTGTCAGCGTCACCGGAGTCGCGACAAGGCCGCCGATTTCGACCGCCCAGCTTTCGCCCTCAATGGACGGCGGACGCGATGCGATGTCGATCCGGTAGTGTTCCTCAATTGGCGTATATTCCGCACGAGTCCCCGGCGCGGGTTCGACATCCCCGGCGGACGGAAGCGCCTCTCTCGTGCTGGCCGCTTCAGCGGTG